>JAFEFW010000011.1 GCA_018240405.1 Pseudomonadota bacterium | reverse complement strand
GCATTGCGCGCCGTAGCGCTTGTCGAGCACTGCCGCAATCGCGGCGGGGTTCTTGCCAAGCGCGGCGACTGTCCGTTGGTCCCAGAAAGAGTGCAGCGTTTCAGTGCGCGGTGAAATGCCTGACGTCACCATGACCTTGTTGCCGCCTTGGTCCCCATGATCCGCGGCGTGCAAGGGCTGGTGCAGGTCGCCGACCAGGTGCAGCAGGAAGCGGAACGCCACGGTCCGTTCCGGGTCGCTCTGCGGCAACTGCTTAAGTTCCTGGGCAAAGGCGTTGATGCGGTCCACGACGCAGGCCTTAGCCGGCCCGGCGCTCGCCGGTGTCGCCGGCGGCGGATGCCCAAAACAGGCGGCAGCGAGATCGGGATGATCAAGCTCGATATCAACGAAATGCCATTCGCGGGTCAGTAGGTAGCGCTCCCGTGTCGTCGCCCTGTCACTGTCGCGATATGCATCTGCCCAGGTTGCCCGGCTGGCTATGTCCGGTGCGGTCAGCGCATCGGCGTCGGCTTGGAGGATGGCGTCCACCTTTGCCCGCACTGCCGGCGTCAGATGCCGATAGGCGATCAGCGCGACCACCCGGTGCCCGTCATCGCCCCAGGCTCTGGCAGCCGACGGAACCAGCAGCCCGGCAAGCACGGCGCTGGCACAGGCCGCACCCAGGCAGGCTCGCACAATGGCGCCGATGCGCGTGTGGTTTGAGGTCATCGCCGTTTTTCCCCCGCCTGTAGGTTTGCTTGCGGCACGACTACCACGCCGAAGGGCAGCAGGGGATGGCGGTTGGCCCTACGAGCCGAGGGGCTTGTGCGCGCGTTCGATCAGGCGGGCGAAGAAGCCTGGCGGCTTTGGCGGCTTGGCCGCTGCCTCGGCTTTCAGCTTGGCCTTTTCTTCCGCCTGGCGGTCCTTTTCCTTGGCCGCAAGCCATTTCTCCAGGCTCATGCCTGCTTTGGCGGCGCGCCGCTCTTCGTAGGCGCGCTGGCCTTCGCTAAGGGGTTTGTTGGTTGCCACGTCGATGCTCTGAGGGTGAGTGCCGGGGTTTTCGCAGGGTCCGACATCAGGATCAAGCATCGGCTCCCGCGTCCCATGTCTTGCCGCTGTCCCACTGCAACGGCCGCGACGATCACCCGCCGGCCACGCGGCTTGTGAGACAGTCGCATGGCCAGAGCAGCCGCCGGACAGGTTCGGTCTGGCGGCGGCTTGGCGTTGGCGCGCGGCCTACTGCGCCGTCGATTTCGGCGTCGGCACGATGCGGGTCACCACGATAGCAGAGCGGTCGAGGTATTCCGGCACGCGTGGTGCGATCTTGGTCTTCCAGTGATCCGACTCGTAGACGTCCTTGTAAAGCTGCTCACGCTGCGCCTCGCTTTCGAAGCGGCGAAGCCAGACATAGACGGTGTCATCCTTCTCGCCGCGGTAGCTGCCGGTAATCACCATCCCCTTGGACATCTGGAACGGAATGATCTCCTTTTCCATGATCTCCACCCACTCGGCCATCTTGCCGGGGTGGACCTTGTATTGGCGCAATTCATAGAAAGCCATGCGTTTCCTCCTTTGGGCGATACCCGGCAGGAAGGAAGCCACGATGCGTCCGATCAGGCAACCAGCGGCGCCGCGCTTACCGAGCAGGCCGCTCCTCCGCATGCCGCTGCGGGGCGGGCAATGCCTTGCCACCGGCCGCAGCCCGCGCCTGGCGAAGCAGCGCGCCACAGCGCGCGTCTTCGTCGGCTGAGGTACCAAGCTGGACGGTCGGCAGCAGCGCGAGTGGCGCAAACAACACGCCCAAGCCAGCCGCCGCGCCAGCGCGCGCCGCAACCTCGGCGCCAGGGAGGATTCTCGGGTGCTTCAGCGTCCCGCCGATATTGATCCGGGTCGGCAGCGAACCCACGCTGAAGTGGCGTGCGTCGGTCTTCAGCGCTAGGTCAAGAGTCTCTTTCGCCAGCGAAATCGTGCCGTCGACATTGACGATTGAGTCCTTGGTCTGCAGCGTCATGGCCTGCAGGTCGACCACGCCTTTTTGCAGTGCAAGGTCGCCGATGAAGCATTCAACCGGCGTACGGTCCGGGATGCCCAATGCGGACAGCAGTGCGTTGCCGAATTGGAGGCCGGACAGGTAGACCAGCAGCGCTGACAGATCGCCGCCGGACATCGCCATCTTGACCCCGCCATTGCCGTTCCCGGCCAGGGTGGCAACCGAATTGCCGACGCCTTCGAACGCGCCAACGCCGCTGATTGTGCCGCTGCCCTGGAACGTATGGGTCGCCGCCATCAGCCGCGATACATCCAGATTCTCCAGCCGGATATCGGCCTTCGCCCGCACCTGGGTATTGGAGGTCGGGACGATATTGGCATTGGCCAGCAATTTGCCCTTGCCGACCCCGAAGCTGACAGGATGAACGTTGATGGTGCCGTCAACCAGGTCCATGCGGACAGCCACATCGTCAAGCGGCACGTTGCGGCCAAGGATGTGCGCACCCCGGTAGTTGACATGCACGTCGGCCCACGTCAGGCGAGGCACCTTGATCGGCTTTTCCGGGAGCAGCTTCGGGTCCGCTTCGGCCTTACGTGCATCCTCACGCTGCTCTGGGGTAATGCCGGCGGTGTTCGTTCGCACCGGCGTGCCGCCGAGAAAGCCGGCAAAGTCCACAAGGTCTACGCGTTTCGATTGTAGGTCGAGCGTCGCCACCGGCCTCGCTTTCGCACCGGCGCCGTTGCCAAAGTCTACCTCCACGCTGCCATTTACGTCGGAACTGCCCAGCCGCCCGTGGAAATCCGTCAGCCGGACACGTTCCATCCGAACGAGGTCGATTTTGGTGCTGATCTGATACGGCGGTGTCTTAGGGATTGGGAAGCCGCTAAGAGGTTCCAGCAGGCCCATGTCTGGACCGCTGGCTTTCAGCGTCAGGTCAGCGCCGGCCAGTGCCACGGGATCCTGCAACGTACCTTTCAGGCTGACGCGGGTTGGCCCGTTCGCCAGCGTGAGGTCGATCGGCCAGGGCGTACCGGACTCCCGCAGCGACAGGAGGGCGCCGCCAACCATGCGAGCCTCGATCGGCTGGCCTGCATATGTGCCTTTGGCGTTGGCGATGATTTGCCCGCCATCGTTGCCTTCGGCGTCACGCGTTGCGATCTGCCCCCTGAAGTCGGCCTTCAGGCTTGGCATAACGACATGGACATCGCCGTCGTTAATGACCAAGCGGCCAATCTTCGGTGTCGGACCGCCGCCGCCTCCGGAGGAAAACTTGAAATTGGATTTTCCATCCGGCGTCTCCGCCGCCTCCACCACCGGATGCTCAAGCGCGATCAATGGCAGGTTCAAGCCTTTGCCGGTGATGTAGCCCCAGGCGTCAGCCTGGACCGTCAATCGGGTCACGTCGGCTAGCGGTGCGTTCCGGTCGGGCCAGTCCGGCGGATTGCCGACCACCACGTCATCAGCGGTCACAGTTATCGTGCGACCAAGGGCGACATGCAGGTGCCCGATCGAAACCGGCCGACCGAGACTTGCGGAAGCCTTCGATTCGACAATCGGAATTAGCCAGTCCCAGCGCCAGACGAGGGCCACTACAGCTATCACCGCGATCGGGATGCCGATCCAGGCGAGCAGACGGACGAGACGAGGACGCGCCATGGTCACGGAACGGACACCGGCGTGTCCGGTTGCCATGGCATCTGTCAATCCGTGCGTCTGATCCGCCCGGTTAAAACACGATGCAGCGGGCGATCAGTGCCGGGTCATGCCGGCGCCGGTGGATCTGTCGCGCCAGAAGCGGCGTAGGCCAGCGACGCAGACCGGCAGGATCTGCTCAGCATCCTCGAGCAGCGTGTCGAGAGCTTCATCGGGCAGCGAGGCGCCGCGCTCCTCGGGCGCCACGGCTGTTTGTGCGAGGCTGGCGATCGGGATCAACAACAGCGACGCGTCGTCGTCGGCGAGCGCTGCCTTCCAGGCGTCGGACGCCAGACTGACCGCTTGCATAAACCCGGCGGCCCAGTCCTCGGCTACGGTGTTGCCGCTGGCGTCCTGCCATAGGATTGGCGCATAGGCCAGCGGTGACGCATCCAACGCAGCCTGGATATCAGCGTAATGGTCAAGGATAGCCGTCTCGACCAGGTTGCGCTGTTCATCGCTAACGAAGTCGGGCGTCTCGTTGTTCCAGACCTCGGCCAGCCATTCATCGGCCGGTATTTCGACTGGGCTGGAGGCCAGGCCGGCCAGAAATCCGTCGAGTTCCGACAGGTCCATGGATCCGTCAGGCGCTCCGCCGGAGGTCAGGAAGTCGGCGAGTTCATCCAAAGACACAAGACATCACCGGCGCGGATTCATATTTCAGCCCCTGATATAGGGGCGGACACGATGTTTGTCAGCCGCCGACGGATTGAATGGCGGTGAATGGCACTGCCAGGCCCCCCATCTGCAGCTGAACAGTTCCGTTCTGATTTTGCACTGACGTGACAGTGCCGGTGACCGTGAACGGCACCGCCGCGGTCTGCCCCTGCGCATCGATGCTGTTGACCGTGACGGTGTAGGCGCCGTCCGGCAGGGTGGTGCCGTTGCTGCTCTTGCCATTCCATTGCCACGCATTGGTGCCGGCGACGCTCTTGACCGTCGCGCTCCGCAGCAGTGTTCCGGCGGCATTGTAAATCCCGATCGTCACCGGTTCCGCGGTCCTGGTGTTGAACTTGATTCGCGCGCCGCCGTTCTGCAACGTCAGTTGACTGGCGCTGACGGTCGCCTGTTTGCCCAGCATGGCCGCCGACTGCTCAATCTGATTGGCCTGGGTCAGCTGGATCAGCTTTGTCAGGTTGGTGTTGGTAGCGATCTGCTGCTCGACGCTGGAATACTGCACGAGCTGCGAGGTGAACTGGTTGGCGTCCAGCGGCTGCGTGGGGTCCTGATGCTGTAACTGAGTCATCAGCATTGCTAGGAACTGGTTGAAGTTTGTTGACAGTCCTGTCAGCGCCGTCGTGCCTTGCTGGGTTATGGCGCTTCCACCGTTGGTTGCCGTGCCGGTGGCGGTGGCAGTCGTGGTCATATTGACGACGCTCCTTGTCGTTAGGCTGTTATGTCGAGGCCGACGTGGCGCCAGCCCCCTGCCGGGGAGTCATCTGAGACCTCGGGCGCCAGGACTTGCGCGCGAGGCGCTTCCCCGTGTTCAGGCGGGTCGCGCCTGGACTGGCCACCGTTGCCGTCCGCACTCCACCCCGCGGCGCCGTCATGGCCGTCCGCGGTGAGGGACGTGGACGCGGCATGGAAACTCACGACCCGACCCTCAGCTGGCACTCCGGCAAGGTCGAGCGCTCGGTGCAAGTCTGCGGCATCCCGCTGCAGCAGCTGAAGCGTTTCGGCCTTTTCAGTCGTGATAGCCACATGCGAAGCGCCGCCCGACGGGCGGTCAATTCGCACTTGTACCATCCCCAACTCCGCCGGATGCAGCCTGATGGTCATGCGGTGTGAGCCATTCGGTCTGGCCGTCACGGAAAGCAACACCGACGACACCTGACGCGCCGGCGCCGCAAGACCAGACCCATGAGAACCAGGCGCCACGGGTATGTCCATAGGGGAATGCGAGCGGTCCTGTGTAACCGCGGCCGGGTTCGAAACGGAGGCAGCTAGCGCCAATGCGCCGGCAAGACCCGGCGGCGATTCGCCGGCGCTTGGCACTGCCGGCGACAATGCATCTGTGGGCAGTGCCGCTGTGCGTCCGTCAGCTTGGCGCATGGCCGCTTCGGTATCTGCCAGGAGGAGCTTGGCGGCATCCAAGCCCGCCGCGCCCGCCGTCAACGCCTCATGCATGCTGGCAGACTCTGGCTGCGGCGCGCCGGCTCGCAAACTTTCGGTCATCGCCCCACGATCGAACTGTGGCGATTGTTGCGGCTCCGGTTGCATGGCTGCCTGCGCGTCCTCTTTGCCCAGCCGGCGGCTGCGACTGGATTGGATCGTCGCCTCGGAAACCCCTGCTGCGCCGGCCGATCGCTCTAGTACCGAGACAGGCATTGCGCCGGTGCCTGTGCCACCGCCAGCAGCCGGTCGCGCCTGTGCCGTCCAGGATTCGGCGCCGGAGGGCGCTATGCGTTCGGTTGGATCTCCTTGAGGAGAGCTGTCCTCTGCCGCGGCCACGTCCGTTATCGCAATGACAAGCGCCACGACTGGTGCCGCCGGGTTAGGTACCGGCAGCGGGGTAGCATCATCCGCCGCAACCACTGGCGTGCGGCTGGTCAACCGCGTGCCAGTGGGCTTGCCCCGTGGTGGCGTCGGGTGGTCCGACTGCATTGCAGCCGGTTGACCGCACCGGCTGCCGATATCGTCCGTCGTAGCCTGAAGTGCTGGTGGAAGGGCGGGTTTGGCGGATGGCCCTTCAGTCGATTGCGGTGGTGCGGATGAAGGCGGTGTTGCGTCGGGTGCAACCGCGGCGCCATGCACCGCCACGGTGGCCTCCCGCGACGTCTGGTGGCGGGGGTCCAATTCCGCGGAGGGCGCCACGTCCGCGCCCGCGAGAGACTCTTTGACAGGCTCTGGTGGTTCTCCTGCCGTCGTCACAGCACGCGGCGTCGGCGTTTCCCAAGCCGCGTCGATCAGTTGCTGGAACGTGCCACTGCCACTGCCGGCTGCAGCGCCGCCGGCCAATACCGGCGCGGTGGCCAGGGCGGGTGGTTGCTGCAACACTGGAAGTGCGCCGATCGTTGTCATGGTGCGCAATGCACAGCAAGGATCGGGCCACCGCAAAGACCGTATGTAAGCGTGGTTTCAGTAGGACATCCGGCAGAATCTGCCCGGCAAAAAGTGCCTAGCTGGAAATTTATGCCGAGCGGTCGGGCCCCGGATGAATGGATGGTCAATGCACTGCACATGGCACATTTCCTGCAGTGGTTATGGAAGCGTTGTATTCGGAGCTTGCGGCAATGTCATTGTTTGGTGCGATCAATACCGCGATCAGTGGACTTGGGGCGCAGTCGGATGCGTTTGGCAATATCAGTGACAACATCGCCAACAGCCAGAGTACTGGCTTCAAGCGTATAGACACCCATTTCGAGGATTTCCTGACCTCCAGTTCTGCCACTCATAATGAATCCGGCGCCGTCGTTGCTCATCCTGACTATATCAATAATGTCCAGGGATCGATCAGCCAGACCGATAATGCGCTGGCCCTGGCGATCACCGGGCAGGGATTCTTTGCCGTTTCACTCGAAACCGGACAGGCCACCAGCAATGCCACGACGCCGACCTTCAACGCCCAGCAATTCTATAGCCGGGACGGCAACTTCTCCATGAACAAGCTAGGCTATTTGGTGAACGACGTTGGCCAGTATCTGAACGGATGGTCGGTCGATCCGACCAGCGGCGCGGTCAATCAGAATGCCCTCGCGCCGATCCAGGTGACGCAACGGAGCTATAACCCGGTTGCATCCGCAAACGTCACACTTTCTGCAAACTTGCCGGCCACGCCCGATGCGGGCACCGCAACGCCCACGTCGCCGCTGTCATCGCAGATCACGGTCTACGACGCCTTGGGCACGGCCCATACAGTCGCATTGAACTGGATGAAGAACGCGGCGAATTCCTGGAGTGTGCAGATCACCTATACCGACCCCGCCACAAACACCAATGTTGATGCTGGCACGGCCGACGTTGTGTTCGGCGCGACCAGCGGCAATTCGGTGCCCGAGGGAACGATCGGATCCATCGCCGTTTCACCGACCGATCCAGGGACCGTCACGACGTCCGGATATGCTGCTGGCCAGCCGGCGACCCTTAGCTTCGCCGCGGATTTCGGATCCGGCAGCCAGACCATTTCTCTCAATATCGGCACGTACGGCAGCACGCAGGGCGTCACCCAGTATGCAGGGACGTCCTATAATCTGCTTGGCTTGACCCAGGATGGCGTGCCGCCCGGAAGCTTCTCCGGCATCACCCTGCAGTCAAATGGCGCCGTGATCGTCAACTACAACAATGGGCAGACCCGGACGATCGCACAAATTCCCATCATCACGTTCAACGCCCCGGATCAGCTGCAACGACAGAATGGCCAGGCCTTCACCGCTACGCTGAGCAGCGGCACCCCGCTGGCCAACGCCGCCGGGGTGAACGGTGCCGGCAATCTGGTCACCAGCTCGATCGAAGGTTCGAATGTCGACATCGCCACGGAGTTCTCTGACCTTATCGTTGCGCAGCAGGCGTATTCAGCCAATGCCAAGGTGGTGACAACAGGCAATCAGATGCTGCAAACCACGATCAGCATGCTGACGTGACGGCACTGAGGTCTGGCGAATGAATCTCAGCGGCGCATTGTCGGTCGCCTCGGGCGGTATTGCGAACATCAACACGCAGCTTGCGCTGATCTCGCAGAACATAGCCAATGCCAACACGCCAGGTTATGCAGTCGAGGTTGGCACGCAGGAAAGCATCACCGGGGATGGCATCGGTCTTGGCGTGCACACGGGGCCGGCCCGGCGTCAGATCGACCAGGCACTCAACGACTCGCTCACCCAGCAGAATGCGACGGTCAGCGGATTAGCGACGCGGCAGACGGCGCTGCAAGCGATCGACACAGTGCTGGGGACGGTGGGCCAGGGGAACGATTTGGGCAGCCTGTTGAGTGCACTGCAGAACAAGTTTTCCACCCTGTTGACCGATCCTTCTAACCAAGCCGGACAGAATGCAGTCGTCGCCGCGGCTAGTACGTTGACCAGAAGCATCAACACGGTCAGCGCCACCTACACCCAGCAGCGGCAGGCGGCACAAACCAGCCTCGTGAGGGACGTGGACACGCTGAACCGGACGCTGGCGACGATCGGCGCGCTCAACGACAAGATCGTGGCGGCGACGCCGACCGGGCATGGCACGGCGGATCTGGAGAACCAGCGGGACGCAGCCTTGCAGACCTTGTCCGCGCTCGTCAGCGTCAAGACCGTGCCGCAACAGAACGGCGACCTGCTGGTCTTCACCAGCACCGGCACGATACTGCCGACGCGGGGCGCGCCGGCGCCATTCTCGATCGGCAGCGGCTCGACACAGCCGGGCTCCTATTACCCGGGCGGCGGCCTACCGGGGATCATGATGGGAGGCGTCGACGTCACCGTCGGCATGGTCGGCGGCGAGATCGGCGCCAACCTGACCTTGCGCGACAGCACTCTGCCGACATTCCAGGCCGAGTTGGATGAGTTCGCTATTAATTTGACAAGCCGGTTTGCGGCACAGGGACTGACGTTGTTCACCGACGGATCCGGTGCGGTCCCAACTCTTGGCGGCACACCGGTCCAGGCCGGCTATGTCGGCTATGCGGCCAGCATACAGGTCAATCCGGCAGTTCGCGCCAACCCGTCGCTGGTACGTGACGGCACCGATGTCATCGCCGGCAGCGCGACAGCCGGGACCGCTTTCACGCCAAATCCGCCGGGTGGGCCGGCCGGCTTCACCACCATGATCTCTCGCATCCTGGATTATGCGCTGGGGCCGCAAGTCCAGTCTGGAGTCCCCCAACCACCATTCAACAGCAACGGCCTTGGGCCCGGCGGTACACTAGCGGCGACGTTCAACGGCGCTGCCACACTCGCCAACTATGCGGCAGGCATGACCGCGGCCCAGTCGGCGCAAAGCTCCGCTACAACCTCCCAAATATCGACTGAGCAAGCGGTGCAGACCACGCTGGCCAATCAGGTCAACGCAATCAGCGGCGTCAGTATCGACGTTGAAATGTCAAAGATGATTGCTCTGCAAAATGCCTACAGCGCCAATGCCCGCGTCATCAGCATCGCACAGTCCATGTTCAACCAGATTCTGCAGGCTACGCAATGACCACCGGCATTGGCAGTGTCGGGATCGGCGGCTACGGCACCACTCAGCAGTTGACGGGCGACAGCGCCTCTATCCGCGCGCGGATCGCGCTGCTGACCGATCAGGCGAGTTCCGGGCTTGTGTCGCGGAACTATGCCGGCCTCGGCGATAGCGCGACAACAGTATTAAACCTAGATCCTCAGCTGAGTGAGCTGAAAACCTGGAAAGCCAATGTGGACCAGGCGGCCGGAACGATGACGGTCACGCAGACGGCAATGAAACGACTGCAGTCTATCGCCGCGAGCTTCCTGGCTGATACGAACAACTTGAACAGCCTTAGTTCCTCAGAAGTCAACAGCGTTGCTGCCAATGCCCGCTCCACGTTGCGTGAGGTTGCTAACCTGCTCGACACCCAGAATGGCAACGTCTACGTGTTCGCGGGGCAGGACAGCGCCAATCCACCGGTTCCCTCACCCGACGCAATCCTCTCGTCGGGCTTCTACACGCAGATCAATTCAGCAATTGCCGCGCTGTCAACCAACGGCGCCGCGGCGACCATCGCCACCACCTTGTCGGTCGCCGGTTCGAATGCACCTGGCACGTCGCCATTCTCCGGCGCCATGTCGCAGCCCGCCTCCACGTTGCGCGCGCCCGTGCTGCAGGTGGGTGAAGGGCAAACGGTTCAGTTCGGCATGTTCGCGAGCGCGAATACGGCAGCTGTGTCGGACGGCACGTCGACTACCGGATCCTATACGAGGGACCTGATGCGGGCACTAGCCACGCTCGGCTCGCTCAGCAGCGCACAAATTGAGGACGCGAACTTCGCCCCGCTGGTCGATGACACACGCACCAGCCTGCGCAATGCGATTACCGCCATGGCAACGGACGTCGGCGTTATGGGCGACCGCCAGCGTTCGCTGACTGATATGCAAACCCAACTGTCCGACACAGAAATAGCACTGACTGGCCAGATATCGAACGTGCGGGATGCGGATCTGGCAAAGACCCTGTCGGAGCTGACACAGCTCAATACGCAGTTGCAGGCATCGTATCAGCTGCTGGCGACGCAAAGCAGCCTGTCCCTCGTGAAATTCCTGTCGGCAAGCTGAAAAAAGCCGCGTCCGATTCATGGTCTGTTAACCAGACCGAGCGAGTATCGGATCAGGCCGCAGGAGGCGGCAATTGTAATTTGGACCCAAAGGGTACGGTGTCATGTCACTGAACTCCGTCAACACGAATATGGGCGCCATGGTTGCCCTGCAGTCGCTTGAACAGACACAAAAAGATCTGTCAGCGACACAGAAGCGCATCTCCACGGGCTACCGGGTGGCCGACTCCACGGACGATGGCGCAGCATACGCGATTGCGCAGGGCGTGCGGTCGACCGTGGGCGCATTGACCAGCGCCAACCAGCAGCTTGGCAACGTGCAAGGGCTGCTGGCGACGACCCAGTCAGGCCTGAACGACATATCCAACACAATGAACCAGATGCGCGACGTACTGGTGAAGCTCGCCGACACAAACGTGACGGGTAACGAGCGGACACAGTATGAGGCGCAGTACAAGTCCTACTCTGCACAGTTGAAAACCTTCATCGAGGACGCGAGCTATAACGGCAAGACGCTGATAGGCGATATCAGCACCGCGAACGGCGTGTTCAACCGGGTGGCCGTTGTCCGCAATGAAAGCGGCTCGACCTACGGCATCGCCACATTCAGCGGTTCGGCGCTGTATGGTTCGATCGCGTTCACCACCACACAGCTGGATGGCGCAACGACCGTTGCCGCGTTCCTTACGGCGTCGGGGCAGTTCGTCAATCAGCAGAACGCGGTCGGCAGCGCGCTGAATACGATTGGTGCCGAAGTCAACTACGTCAATAACCAGGTCACCTTCAACAAGAACAAGATCGACGCCTTGAACAGCGGTCTTGGCGCACTGGTGGATGCTGATTTGGCGAAGGAGTCGGCGCAGTTGACCGCGCTGCAGATCCGCCAGCAGCTTGGCGTACAAGCGCTGACGTTGGCCAACTCGGCGCCGCAAACCCTGCTGAGCCTGTTCAAGTAATCGACGCTCCTCGGTAGCCGCCTCGCCATGAGGCGAAGCGGCCACCAAGGGCCTTGGCTCCGGCTGCGCGGAAGGCTCAAATGTCCAATCTGGTACTGGAACTGCGCCAGGGCGAGGTGATGATCGTAAACGGGGCGCCGATCCGCTTCCGCACCCGTTCCCGAATTGAACTGACGGCGAAGGCGCGGTTCCTGTTTGGCAAGCAGATCATGGCGCCCGATCAGGCGGATACGCCCGCGAGGCGCATCTACTTCGCGCTGCAATCCGCTTATATCGGCAATGAACTCGAACGCGAGTCCGGATTGGACGCGGCTCGGCATTTCATCGCCGAATTCCAGGATGCCACTACCGTAAACGTGGTCAGCATGCTGCTGGATCAGGCGCTCGTGGCGGCCGAGGCGGATGATTGTTACGCAGCCTTAAAGCTGGTCCGGCGTGTCATTCAATATGAGGACGCTGTCCTATGCAAAAAGCTACCCGACCCACTTCCGACAGGGAAGGCCAACGGCCATGCTGACATCCAGACAGGCTGCCCAAGCCTATGAGAGTGCGGCGCGATGCCGATCGCCGCGCGACCAGGAGGCTGACGTGTTCCGCCAAGTAACATCGGCCTTGAGAACCTCGCGCGACGGCGGAACAATCGCGCGTATTCGGGCGCTAGCCGATAATCGGCGGCTCTGGCTGGCGGTGAACGACTTGATGCATGAACCGGGCAACGCGCTGCCGTTGCAGATGCGTGCGCAGATTGTTTCGATCGGGCTGACCGTGCAGCGGGAAATGGACCAGGAGAAGCCCGACTTCGACTTCCTGATCAACATCAACGAAAACATAGCAGCCGGCCTGTCCGGCCAGCCGTGAAGCTGACGGGAGGGTGGCCGTGAACACAACCCTCAGCTACCTGCCGTCGCTACTTGCCGGGCTGTCAGGGGCGTCGTCGTCGCTGCTGGATACCGTTTATGGCCGGTCGAACGCGACCAGCACGGGCCAGAATGCCATCCAGTCCCTCGCCACCGCGGAGAAATACCAAACGCAGGAAGTGGCAAGGACGGGGCAGGAGCCGGCCGTTGAGCGCGCTGTTGCTAGCTTCACCCAGACGGTGAAGAGCGCGACCAGTGTGGCAGAGCTGCTCGCCAATAAGCAGGCGATGGACGTACTGCTGACAGCCAACGGCCTTGGCGACCAGAAGGATTACACGGCGCTTGCGAAGGCCGTCCTGACTTCGGATCTGAACGACCCGGATTCGCTAGCAAACAGGCTGTCGGACACGCGCTGGAAAGCGCTAGCCCGGACCTACGACTTTGCCGCCAAAGGGTTGTCGTCCATCCAAAGTTCGACAGCCATCACTGCCATCGCAAAAGGCTACGCTCAGACGGTGTGGGAACAACGGTTGAATGAGGCTACGCCCGGACTTGCCAACGCCATGACCTTCAAGACGATCGCCTCGTCGGTTACCAATGTCGATCAGATCCTCGGCGACCCGACCCTACGCACTGTCGTCACCACAACGCTCGGCATTCCGAAACAGATCGCCTTCCAGTCGCTCTCGGCTCAGGAAAAGGCAATTACCGACCGCCTCGATATCAGCAAGCTGCAGGACTCCCGGTTCGTCGAGAATTTTGCCAAGCGCTACCTGATGGCCAACGCCCAGGCTGATACCGCCAACTCGTCCACGGAAACGGGCGTGACCGCCGTCGCCCTGCACGCGGGCGGCATTCTCATCTGACCGTTGTGTAACCGGCTCAAAAGGAGCCCTATGGCCATGGACATTGTGACCGTTCCTCCCGAAGCGGAGGCGCTGTGTCAACGCGTTGCCGAACTGATAGTTGCTGGTCGGACCGGTGTTGCCCGCCCGTTGCTCGCGGCCGCGCGCGTACTGGCGCCAGAGGGTGCGCCTGAAATTGCCATACTGTCAGCTCAACTGGCCCTGCGTAACGGAGACTACGATACTGCTATAGGCCCGCTCAACCACGCCCTGGATCGCACACCATCAGACGTGCGACTATACAAGTGCCGGGCGGAGGTTCTTCAGCACCTGCGAGAGCCCGAGGCCGCTGCACGTGATGCTGCTGAAGCCGTGCTACTCGACCGAACCGACCCTGAAGCCAAAGCCATACTTGGCACCACATTGCTTGCCCTCGGCCGCGCGCGCGATGCCGTGGCTTGCCTGAATGAAGCGGTCGCCGCCGTTCCGGAAGCAGTCACGTGGCGCGAGACTCTAGCGGCGGCACTGGAGGCCGACGCCGATACCGATGCCGCTCTGCTCGTTCTGACGGAGGGCATCACACGGGTGCCAACGAATGTCGGACTGCGCAACGCGGCAATGCTGATGCGGATGCGACGGCGCGACTTCTCCGGCGCGGTAGAAATCGCCGACGCGGCCTGCGCGCTGGGCCTGGCGGATGCCTGCACACTGGGCATGAAGGGGCATGCGCTCGCCTGCATGGGCGACCATGACGCCGCCACGGTGGCTTACCAGGAGGCGCTAAAGCTGGGTCCGAACGACCCGTATGTGCGGCATCTGGTGATGGCCGCCGGGGCGCTGCCCAGCGCAAAACGCGCGCCGCCGGAATACATCAGCACAGTTTTCGACGGTTATGCCGAGCGGTTCGAATCGCACTTGATCGCTCTTGGTTACACTGTGCCGGTCAGGATGCGCGAGGTGCTGATGACCCATCCCGCCATCGCAGCCGGTGAGAGGCTGGGGCCTGCGCTCGATCTCGGCTGCGGCACCGGCTTGCTGGCGCTAGCCATCAGCGACCTTCCAATCGGTCCGATCACTGGAGTCGATCTTTCGCCGCGAATGCTGGAACAGGCGAGGGTCAAGCGCCTCTACGCTGAACTACGAGTGGCTGATATCCTGTCCGATCTGCAGCGAGCCAGCGCGGAGCAATGGGCCCTGATCGCGGCAGCCGACGTTCTGGTCTATTTCGGCGCGCTGGAGGAGGTCTTCACTTCCATACATGCGCGCCTGAACCCAGGCGGCTGGTTCCTCTTCTCGCTGGAGGAACTGCAGGCTGGTGACGCGTCTTGGCACCTGCATCGTCTCGGCCGCTATGCTCATGCGCCGACGTACGTCGAACAGTGTCTGATGGGGGCTGGCCTGCGCCCGCTACGGTGCGAACGCAAGTCAATGCGGCAGGAAGGCGGTGAACCGGTCCCGGGGTTGCTGGTGCTGGCAGAACGGCCCTGCGATGATCGTTGAGGGTCTTGACGAGGCCTCAGTCGCCGCCCAAGCCGTGACGGCGCTGGCCGCTGGGCGGTTCCAGGACGCGCTGCGCGATCTGCGGCTCGCGGTGGCACGGCATGACCCATCACCTGCCACGCTGCTGAACCTCGCGATTGCCGAGGATCGCGTCGGTGACAGACAAAGGGCCCGCGCACTGATGCAACAGGTGGCCGTGCGTCAACCGGACTGGGACGAGCCGATCGTACGGCTTGCCGAAAGCCTGCGGGCGGACAACGACCTTGCCGGGGCCGAAGAAGCCTACAGGCACGCACTCTCGTTGCAACCGAACCGGCCGGCGGCACTTATCGCGCTGGGTGCGCTCCTGCTGAAGCGAAACGAAGCGACTGAAGCGCGCAACCTCCTGCTTCACTGCTGCGGCATTGCGCCAGACAATGCCGAGGCCTGGTTCGCCCTGGGGCTCGCATTGAACGCGAGCCAGGCGCCGAGTCAGGCCTTGTCGGCATTTTTGCGGGCGCAGGCGCTCGATGTAGAGAATCTCGTTTACGCGCTATACGGCGTTGAAGCGGCCGTCGCGGCCGGAGAAGCCGAGGCGGAACTCGCCCGCCTCGAACTCCGTGCTCAACACGAGCCGCTGAACCACGTCCCTCTGGCGGCACGTGCGATGCTGCTCGACCGTCTGGGTGAGCCGGGCCAGGCAATCGACGTCATGGAAGCGGTCACCATTCTGGCTCCGGACGCAGCGGCGCCCTGGGGATTGCTGGGCGGGTTGCTGGCGCGCACGACGCAAGTCGTGCGCGCGGAAACTGTTTTGCGCCGAGCGTGGGAGCTTGCGCCTGACAACCCGCTTGTGGCGAATGATTATGCGGCCGTGCTGATGAAGCTGCACCGGCATCCAGATGCCCGCCGAATCCTGCAGTCGTTGCAGGAGCGCTTCTCTCCGCATCCCTCACCGCTCTGTAACCTGGCGAATGCAACGGTCTACGTCGGTCGGCAGGAAGAAGCGGCGTCCGTCGCGCGCCAGGCGATTGCCCTGGCACCGGAGGCGTCGTTGCCGCGGCGCGCGCTATGCAACGTGCTGCCTTACGATGCTGCCACGACTCCACAGGTACTTCTGGCCGCGCTGGCTGACGCCAGCGCGACACTGGCGCGTGTCTCGCAGGCGGATCTGCGGAATACACCCGTCCCGGACCGTCGGTTACGCCTGGGCCTGCTGTCCGGGTCGTTCCGTTCGCACCCGGTCGGGTGGCTGACAGTGGCTGGTTTCGAAACACTCGACCCGGAGCAGTTTGAGATTGTCTGCCTCAGCCGCGCGATGAGCACGTCGGACCCGATCACTGCCCGCTTTCGCACACTGGCGCATGAATGGGTCGACACGGATCGCCTCGACGATGCTGCACTAACCGCGGCGGCGCGACAGCGGGACATTGACATCCTGATCGATCTTGGTGGCTACGGCGACGGCGGACGCATGGCAGCCTGTGCGAACCGGCTTGCACCCGTCCAAATCAAATGGGTCGGCATGCAGAATCACAGCACCGGCCTGCCAGAGATGGACTGGTTCCTGACCGACCGGTGGGAGACTCCGCCCGGATTCGAACCCTTTTACACGGAACGTCTGCTGCGCTTGCCGGACGGCTATGTCTGCTACAGCCCGCCAACCCATGCGCCGGATGTTACACCCCTGCCGGCACTGTCCAATGGTTTCATAACCTTCGGTTGCTTCAACAACCTGGCGAAGATCACCTCGCAGGTCATCGAGACCTGGAGCACGATTCTGCACCGTGTTCCCCGGTCGCGCCTGCTGCTGAAGTCGCATCCGCTGGCGGATGCCGAAACGGCTGCCCAGGTGCTCGCAGCGTTCGCGCGACACGGTGTCGAACGCGACCGCGTGGAGCTCCGCGGGTCGTCGGGTCATCGCGCCTTTTTGCAGCAGCTTTCAGAACTCGACATCAACCTGGATCCGTTTCCATACACGGGCGGTCTGACAACGTGCGAAGCGTTGTGGATGGGTGTGCCGACGCAGACCCTGTCCGGCACGCTCTTCTCCGCTCGGCATTCAACCAGCCATCTCAGCAATGTCGGCCTGTCAGATTGGGTCGCGCCGACGCTGGACGATTACGTCGAGTCGGCCGTCACACGGGCACAGGACCTGGCTTCGCTGGCACAGTTGCGGAGCGGTCTGCGCACGCGTGTCAGGGTCAGCCCACTTTGCGACGCACTGCGCTTCGGCACGGCCCTAGGCACAGCGCTGCGCCATGCCTGGCAGGATTGGTGCGCCGGACGGCAGAGTGGCGCAGCGTTGAACAGCTAAATTTGCATCTCGATACAGACCGGGACGTGATCCGAACCGCGTTCCCAATCCCTGGCGTCCTTTAGGATCGTGTGCCCGCGCAGCGCCGGCTGCAGATCGGGCGTGATCCAGATGTGGTCCAGACGCCGGCCCCGATCGGACGCCCGCCAATCCCGGTTGCGATATGACCACCACGTGTACAGCTTCTGGTCGGCCGGCACAAAGTGTCGGACGGCATCGACGAAGGCCGTGTCCATCCAGGCGTTCAGCCCCTCCGTTTCCGGCAGCGTATGGCTGACAACGTCCAGCAACTGCTTGTGGCTCCAGACGTCGTGCTCCAGTGGCGCGATGTTCAGGTCACCGACCAGCATGGTCCGCCGCAATCCGGCGCGTCTGGCGAACCAGTCACGGGCCTCGGCGATGAAATCCAGCTTGTGGCCGTATTTTGGGTTCTCAGTCCGGTCAGGCACGTCGCCACCGGCCGGAACGTAGAAATTGTGCAGCTCGAGCGGCCCGCTCGGAGTCTGCAGGGACACCGCGAGATGGCGGCAATCGCCCTTTCCGCACCAGTCCGGCACATCCTCCTCATGCACCGTCAGCGGAATGCGGGATAGGATGGCGACGCCATTATAGCCCTTCATGCCGCGGAACACCGTATGCGGGTAGTTCAGGGGTTGCAGTGCCTCGGCCGGGAATAATGCGTCCGGTACTTTGGTTTCCTGCAGGCAAATGACGTCAGGCAGCAACGCCGCGGCCAGCCCGTCGAGCAGTCCAAGGCGCAGCCGCAGCGAATTGATGTTCCAGGTGGCGACCCGGAGGGTTGACATCAGATGATCCGAGTTCGAACCGTACCAACGCCCTCAACGACACCTTCCAGTAGATCGCCGCGCTCGACCGCGGCGACATTCTCCGGTGTGCCGGTGTAGATCAGATCGCCCGGCGCGAGGCGAACCAGACCTGACAGATAGGCGATGGTCTCCGGCACGTTCCAGATCATCTTCGACAGATCGGAGGTCTGGCGGACCTTGCCGTTGACCTTCAATTCGATCAGTCCCTTAGACGGATGGCCGATCTTCGCCGCCGGTATCATCAGGCCGATCGGCGCTGAATGGTCGAAGCCCTTGCCCATGTCCCAGGGCTTGCCTTCCTTCTTCGCCGCGTTTTGCAGATCGCGACGGGTCATATCGAGGCCGGCGGCATAGCCCCAAACATGCGCCAGGGCGTCGGCCTCGGCGATATTGGTGCCGCCTTCCCCTATCGCGACGACCAGCTCCATTTCATGATGCAACTGCTTGCTCTGCGGTGGATAGGGCATGTCGGCATCGTTCAGTAGCAGGGCATCGGCTGGCTTCATAAAGAAGAATGGCGGCTCACGGTCCGGATCGCTGCCCATTTCGCGCGCATGCTCTGCATAGTTGCGGCCGACGCAGAAGACCCGCCGCACCGGAAATGCCCCGCCGCCTTGCACGGGCACTGCGATGACCGACGGCGGTGGAATGACATATTCGGCCATGGACGGACCTCACTGGCTGGCGATGGGGCAGGCTCCCGACATAGGGGAAACCTGGTGTCCAGGCAATGCCGTGGCGGGCAGGGCGGGCGCAAAGAAAAACGGCCCAGACCGATGGTCTGGGCCGCCATGCCGCCGGTCGGCGGGAATAGACTTAAGGCTTGACGTAGAGGTAGTGCCCGTTGAGCTGGCCCTGATCGGTCAGGTTGGTGAAGGTGATCGTGGTCTTGTCCGACAGCGTCAGGGTCAGGCCCTGGCTGCTGGTGCTGAACGCACTCTTCGTCGAGTCGAACCCGGTCAGGAACATCGAGTCTTCGGCATTGAAGTCGGTAATGAAGTCGTGGCTGCCCTGCGTGTTGCTGGCGATGAACGAGAAGATGTCCTTGCCCGCGTTCCCCGTCATCGTATCGGACGAAGCACCCGGGAAGAACACGTCGGCGCCGCTGCCGCCGACCATCGATACAGCGCCGGAGAGGCCACCGCCGAACGTCACTGCGGCGCTGGAGCCTGCGGCGTTCAGCGTCTCATTGCCTGTGCCGGCCACCATGTAGGCGCCGCCGAGGCTGCTGTTGAATGTGATGACGCTGCCCGCGCCCCCGAACAGGGTCGATGTACCGGTGCCGCCCGTAACCGTGGCATTGTTGGCCGAGTTCGACGAGTACACGACGCCACCTGGACCACCGGTGACGTTGCTGGTCCCGCCAGCGCCGCCGAGGATCGTGGACGTGCCCGCGCCGCTGCCGACAAAAGTCAAAGCGCCCGGACCGCCGAAGACAATGTCGTTGCCAGTAGCCGTAATAGTCGTCGGAGCGGTCGAACCAACCACCGTATCGTTGGTGCCGGTTACCGTGACGTTCATCGGGCCGCTGCCCGGCCAAATCAGGTTGTTGCTGCCGCCCAGCGTGCCGGTCAGGTTTGCGGCGTTACCCATGATCGTCTCACCGGTGCCGGTGATGTTGATCGTCAGGTTCCCTGTGCCACCGACAATGGTGCTGTTCGCACCGAGGCCCTCAACCGTGTTGTTGCCGAGGACGGCGTTAATCAGGTCGCCCGTCCCGAACGACTGGATCAGGTTGCCCTGGCCCTCGCCAATCGCAGTGACCGTGCTCGCGCCATCGTTGCCGGTCGCAATCGTGCCGGTGCCATCGGCGATGATGAAGTTGTCACCCGGCCCAAACGACAGCACATACGTGCCGGTCGCGTTAACGGTGTTATTGCCGCCGTTAGGTGCCACCGTGCTGTTGCCGGACACATTGAACGTGCCACCGACCGTACCAGGGATGATGACCACATCATGGCCGGTCAATGTGGTCGGACCGGATCCAATCGGTACAACGTAGTCCCAGGTGCCAGGGATGGTCGCGTTCAGCGAGTCGGGGTTGTTGATGACCAACTCTGATGTGGAACCGGGGCCGAAGAACCCGTTCGGAAGCGGTCCGCCGGTTACGGAGTCGAATACGAGATCGCCCGCTCCCTGAATCGACGAGAGAAGCGCTCCGATCTGCTGAGCAAGCAACAGAACGTCGCCGGTTCCCAGAGACAATGTGATATTGGGCGAGCCAACTGAAGGACCACCAGGGACTGTTACTGGCACTGTATTCTCCGATTATTCCATCACCCAATAGACTTCACATGCGACGCAAAGAACACCCGACCCCAAGGGCTCTACCGTATGCTCACGGCAACGCATGATTTATGAGCCGAGAGCATATACATCTACGGACCGTTGGCAAGCTAAAAATGTTCCGTTAGCTGCTGATCAGACGTATATTTTGACAAAAATTATTAAGCTCTCGGCTCGTTTCAGAAGGTATTCTGGCCCTGGCGAAGATCCTACATACGATGGTCGGTATGGACTTGGCGGAAGGCAAAATTCGCCCTGCGCCCGTACTCGCTACGCATATCCTAGTTACTCCAGGTTGTCCAGCACGCCGCTCATTCGCGCGATCCGCCGCGCCAGGCTAGGCGCCGGAACTGCGCAGCGCCGCCAGGCCCCGAAGCAAATCAGCAATCAGATCGTCCGGATCCTCCAACCCCACATGCATACGCACGACAGGTCCCGAAAATCCGGGCCCGCCAGCCGTCCGGGTAATGAAACCAGTCGTCGGAATCGCCAGGCTCTCATATCCGCCCCACGACGCACCAATCCCGAACAGATCGAGCGCCTCAACAAATCGATGCGTGTCCGCCGGGGTGAAATTTGACTTGAATTCAATTCCGAACAGACTGCATGCGCCAGTAAAGTCGCGACGCCAAAGCTCATGGCCAGGCGCGCCGGGCAGACCGGGATGCAGCACCTGTGCGACCTCCGGTTGCTGGCGTAGCCAGTGCGCTACCAGTAGCCCAGCCTCCATCTGCGCCTGCAGGCGGACGGCCATCGTCCGAATCCCACGCAGGGTCAACCAGCAATCATCCGGACTCGCGTACTGCCCGAGCGCCCGGCCGGCGCCGTGTAGAACCTGCCAGTCGTCCTCGTTATTCACGGTGATGGCGCCGATCAGCACATCCGAGTGCCCCGCCAGATATTTCGTCGCCGCCTGGATCGAGATATCGACGCCGTGCTGGAACGGCTGGAAGTGATGAATACCCCAGGTATTGTCCATCATCACTTTTGCCCCCCGCGCATGCGCCGCCCGTGCGATCGCAGGGACATCCTGAACCTCGAACGTGTGGCTGCCCGGGCTCTCGGTGTAGACCACCCTGGTATTCGGCTGCATCAGTGCGGCAACGCCGGCTTCATCCAGGGTCGGCGCATAGAAGCGCGTCTCGACACCAAAGGCCTTAAGCATGCCCGTGGCAAAGGCCCGCGCCGGGCCATAGACGCTGTCGGGCATCAGCAGGTCGTCGCCGGACTTGAGAAACGCCAGCAAGGGCGTGGTGACCGCTGCCAGACCGGTAGAGACGATATAGCAGCGCGTGCCGCCCTCGATGGCTGCGATCGCGTCCTCCAGTGCCCAATGAGTTGCGGACCCGCCAGTGCCGTAAGTCAGTACCTGTTCGCCGCGCCTGGCCGCCAGCGCCTGTCGGTCCGCAACTGTCGGGACCAGCACAGTGGAACCGCGCAGCACTGGGGGATTGACGAAGCCATGGACTCGTTTCCCCGCACGCCCGACATGGGACAGCAGGGTGCGCAGGCCGGGCTTGCGGCCCGCCGGATCGGATGCAGCCATGGTTCAGGCAGTCTCCACCGGGGTGTCGGCGCGCCCGCCCCATTCCGTCCAGGAACCGTCATAGACGGCAGCCTCGGGAAGCCCCGCCAGTAGCAGCCCAAGAGTCAGGATGCACGCCGTGACGCCCGACCCACAGCTCGTGATCAGCGGTCGCGAGCCGTCAACACCGGCGGCTGCAAAACGATCTCGCAACTCAGCCGCAGTTCGAAACGTACCGTCGGCATGCAGCAGGTCGGTGTAGGGCACGTTGGCGGAACCCGGGATGTGGCCGCTGCGCATGCCGGCCCGCGGCTCCGGCGTCGCTCCGGTAAATCGTCCTGCCGCGCGGGCATCCAGCACTAGCTCGCGGCCGGTGCCGACGTTTGCCAAAAGATCGCCCACGCCGCGAAGCCGCGTCGCGCGGAAGTCCGGCCGGAACGTAGCGACCTGGGCCGCAGGCACGTCTCCCGTGGCGGTCGGTCGCCCCTCCTTCATCCACTTTGGCAGCCCGCCATCCAGAACAGCGGCGTGGTCGTGGCCGAACAGGCGCATCAGCCACCAGCCGCGCGCGGCCGAGGCAAGACCCTTCTGGTCATAGAACACGATACGCGTCGTGTTGCCGACCCCCATGCCGCCGAGGAGCTTGGCGAACCGACCGGGCGTCGGCACCATGTGCGGCAGATCGGTGTCAGGGTCCGCGACCTCGTCGATGTCGAAGTAACGTGCGTCAGGGATATGGGCAGAACGAAACTCCGCCCGACCGTCCTTCGGCTCATTCGGGAGATACTTGGTAGCGTCGAAAACCACGAGGTCGGGCGCTCCGAGTTCGCGCGCCAGCCACTCGGTTGAGACAAGCGGGTTCATGGTCCGGTCCATCGGTGTTGGAGGCCGGAATACTAGGGCAGGCCGCTGGTGGGATGATAGACCCGGACGGCGACCCAAGCGTATGGCGATGGTCTGCGGCGCTCACGCCGACCTCCCCGGCCTCCGTCGATGGGGTATAGAGGGACCGTTCTGGTTCCGCGGCCGCCCCCGATCGCGGGCCAATGTTCCGTATCCAGTCAGCTGGGAGCGTCACCGTGATCGTCGCCGATGTCATGACCCGCAATGTCATCTCGATCTCGCCCGAGGCAACGGTCGAGGACGCTGCGCGGATGATGCTGGAGCGCCGGATTTCCGGCCTGTTCGTCGTTGACTCGTCCGGCGACATGGTGGGCGTCATCACCGAGGGCGACCTGCTGCACCGTGATGAGCTCGGCACCGAGCGCCACTATCCGTGGTACCTGCGGCTCTTTGTGTCGCCGGCCCAGCAAGCAGCAGATTTCGCCCACGCGCATGGGCGGCACGTCCGCGATGTCATGACCACCGAGGTGCTGAGCGTCGCGCACGACGAACCCCTGGAGGCGGTGGTTGCGCTGATGGAAGCCAACCACGTCAAGCGCGTGCCGGTCACACAGGACGATCGGGTCGTCGGCGTGGTCAGCCGGGCGGACCTGTTGCGGGCACTGATCGGCCGGGCGCGCCACGCGGCTCCAGCTCAGGCGAGCGATGCTGACATCCGCAAGAACATCCTGGACGCCCTGGAACAGCAGTCATGGGCGCCGACGACGACGCTGAACGTCGCCGTGAACCACGGGATTGTGGACATCTGGGGCACGATCACCAGCGAGAGCGAGCGCAGCGCCATTCGGGTGATCGCCGAGAACGTCGACGGCGTCACCGAGGTGCACGACCATATGGTTTATGTCGAACCGTACACCGGCACCGTTATTGACGCGCCGGACGAGCGGCGGTGAATGAGAAGACAAAATGTTAGCATGAGTGTCGGGCAAGCAGGCGTTGAACGACCGGTATCTTGCGCCACATAGTCGCGGCAGACGAAATATTTCGCCAGGAAACACACCAGTGTATTTGGCGTTTGACGCAGATGTGCCGATCGGCTGGCGCACATGTACTTAAATATATAGTGCACTGCAGCGACGGCCAGCCGATATCCGCCACCGCGGCCGAAATGCGCCTGGAGCGCGGCCTGGCAGGGCCTGCGACGGCACATCGCCGTGGCCTTCCGGCGGATGCCGACCGACAGGTTACGTTGATCGCGTCCGCCGCGCCGCGATAGCCTGTAGCGGCGAGGGCGCCGAAGCGCCCTGCTACGTTCCCGTCGCTATTCGGCTCCGCCTGTCATGCCACGCTGATAGGTCGACGGGACGCCCTTGAACGCCGACTTCGCCCGCTTGCCCAGCCACCAACCCAGGGCCGGCGGCACCAGGCCAAACTCGACGTCGGCGCCTAGCTTCTGCGCCGCGTCCATGGGCCAGTTCGGGTTGTACATCAGTTCGCGGGCCATCGCGACCAGGTCTGCGCGGCCTTCCCGCAGTATGGCCTCGGCCTGGTCGGCGTGCACGATATGGCCTACCGCCATGGTCATCATGCCGGCCTCAGCGCGAATCTTCTCGGCGTACGGCACCTGGTAGCCGTATTCGCGAGCCCGCACGCTGTCCATCGGCGAGCGCTCCAGGATGCCGCCGCCGCTGCAGTCGATGACATCGACGCCCTTGATCTTCAGTTCCCGCGCCAGTGCCACGCTCTGCTCAGGTCCCCAGCCCGCATCGTCCTCGCAGGACAGGCGCATGAACAGCGGCTTTGCCTCGGGCCAGTTGGCGCGGACGCATTCCGCCACCTCCAGCGCAAAGCGCATACGGTTGGCATCGCTGCCGCCATATTCATCGTTGCGGCGGTTCGCTACTGGCGAAAGGAACTGATGGATCAGGTAGCCGTGGGCGCCATGAATTTCCAGTACGTCAAAGCCCGCCTTGTGGGCGCGTGCCGCCGCCTGTCCCCAATGGGTCACTAACTCGGGAATTTCCGCGCGGCTGAATGCCCGTGGGGTCGGGAACTTCTCAGCGTGCGGTATGGCGCTCGGCGCCACGAGGTCCCAGCCCTCCCAGTCGAACATCTCCGGGTGATCTGGCGTCAGCGGTTCCTGTCCCTCCCAAGGGCGCGTCAGCCGCGCCTTGCGGCCGGAATGGCCGATCTGGATTGCCGGCACAGCCTTCTGCGCACGGATAAAGTCGGTGACCCGCTTCAGACCGGGGATGAACTCGTCCTTCCACAGTCCCAGGTCGCCGACCGTACCACAGCCGCGGCGCTCAACCTTGGTGGATTCCACCATGACCAGCCCACAGCCACCAGCGGCATATTTTCCGGCATTCATCAGATGCCAGTCGGTTGCGAATCCCTGGTTCGACGCATACTGGTGCATCGGAGCCAGAACAATCCGGTTCTTCAGCGTCACGCTACGGATCTGCAGTGGCGAGAACAGGCACGGCGTAGACATATAGAGCGTTTCCTTTTGTTTCCGCCATTGTAGTGGAACAACCGTCGGTTCGCCACCCGCGACACACAGCCGTCCGCCGTATCATCATACCAGGGCGGAAGACTCTAATGCCTATGATCTGGCTTCTATACTGCGATCGGTATACTCTTACAGGCGTAGCACTGTTCGACGGTTGCCGCGCCGGCGGGGCCGTCCGTGCGGCCGAAGAGTAAGCCGAGATCACCATTCAACGTCCGCCCGCGGCGCCAGGTCTTGCGGACAGGCACGACGGAATGACGAGGACGCCTATCAGTAAGGCTATGCCTCCCTGCCACCAAAGCCGCAGTAGCGATCAATTTTGCCGACGCCCGAGCAGCCACTCCAAATCCCTACTCTCTCGCATGGGCAATACGTATGTGGATATGGCATTGGACCGCTCCTCAATTACAATATAATGCCTGAGGCATGCCAACACATCATTGGGCAGCAAAGCAGTTCAGCGCGATCGCCGCGTGAAACGTCATTGCTGTACCTGCCCCCAAGCTACGGTGGTTATCAGGTTCACGGCCGGGTCGAGGTAGACATGGCTGGTACGTTCACCGACCTGGACAGCAGTATCATGGCCAGCGGCGCGCTGATGGGCCATAAGGCTCATCCACCGGGGGCGGCGCATATCTGCGTCTACACCCGAGTCTTGACGGCGTATCCTCTACCGGCCTCCGCTACGGCGCGTCAGCGCGATTCCGTAACAATCGATATCTCCTTCGCCCAGGATCGGTTAGGCATGGTCCGCTTCGGCATGATGGACAGCGTAACCGGGACGGTTCTGACAACCACGGCATTGAGGCATCCGGCCTCAGCCGAAATCGCCGGTCAGTTCCGCCCGCACCGTCTCAGGCAGCACGGTCATGTGGCCGTAGTTTGGATGGCTGAAGCCAAGAATGACCTCGGCACCTTCCGTTGAAAACGCGGCAATCTGGTCAGGCGTAAACGGGAAATGTACGAACTGGACGGAGGACGCCTTGCCCTCGGCGCTGGTGCGATCCTGGTCGGCCTCAGCGACGCCGCGGATAGTTTCGCCGCCGACGCGGATGAACGTCGTCTCCTCAATGCCGCCTAGCGTGTCGAGCACTCGTTTGCGGCGGTTCGGATCGTCAATCTCGATCATGAAGGTGGCAGTGAGTTCGCTTCCGTTCGGAATCAGCGGATTGTAGGCCTCCAATTCGCCTGGCACCTGTTCCGCGCCACCCTTTTCGATGTAGACCATCTCCTGCACCTGCAGCCACATGGTCTCCCAACATTCAAAGTAAAAGGTAATGTGTGGTCCGACGGCGACGCGGCGATTACGCTTCTTTTCCGTCACTTTACGCCGGTGTTCCTGCCGGTTCTTTGCGTACTCCGCGGTTGGCAGGATGTCGGCTTCGGTCAGGATACGCTTGGGCATGTTTACCTCTTGCTATGTGTAGCGGCGGTGCCAGACCAGCATCAGCACGGGCACGCATCATGGTCATCAGCTTGTGACGCTATACGTCCAGAGGAGCCAGCCGCCGAGAAGGCGGGGTCTGGCGCGCCCGCTGATATAGACGGGCCACGTTCATGGCCCACATCAGGCACGCCATGACGTGCGGGTACGACGCTGCACGGGCCCTGCGTCGTCATCTCCCATGACCTGTGCAGTATCCTCCTACGCCGATGCAAAACCATAGGCCCGGGCCAGGATCTGGATCGGGTGTGTGACCAATGTGGGCTTCGGTGCGTCGGGAGCAAGCCGGTCGGCGCCTTGGGCGATATGCACGCCCGCCAGCGGACATTCCGACATGACAAAGCCCTTGCCCGCCTCGGCGACCTGACGTGCAACGGGACGCCCGACCTTCAGACCAATCTCGAAATGCTCCTTCTTGAAGCCCCAGCTGCCACCGTGTCCGGAGCAGCGCTCGATCACCTTGACCTCGGCTTTCGGAACCAGACGCAGCATTTCAGCCGCCTTCTGCCCCATGTTCTGGGCACGGGCGTGGCAGGCCATATGCAGCGTCATCAGTTCCGGTGTCTCGGCCATGCCCGGCGCGATGCCTTCCTTTTTTGCGATGTCGACCATGTACTCGCTGAGGTCGAACGTCGCTTTCGACAGCTTTGCGACCGCAGCATGGTCTGGCTCCAGCAGCGGCCACTCAAACTTCAGCATCAGCGCACAGGACGGCACCAGCGGCACGATGTCGTACCCCTTGTCGATCCACGGCCCCATCTCCTCGGCCACTTTGCGGGCGGTCCAGGCGACCTCCTTGACGCGGCCCTGTTCCAGCAACGGCATGCCGCAGCAGGACGGATAGACAATCTCGGTTTCGACGCCGTTCTTTGCCAGCACGGCACGGGCAGCGAGTCCGACCTCCGGCGTGTTATAGTTCCCGAAGCAGGTGGCGTAGATCGCCACCTTGCGGCCGTAAGCCGGCGCGTCCTTGTTCACAGCGGGCGGCTGCATCGACGCGATCGTCTCCAGCTTATGGCTGGCATATTTCGGCAGTTCCGCATCGGGATGTAGCCCGGCTAGATCGCGGAAGGTGGAGCCAACAGGTTTGTTGCCGCGCTTTGTCACCCAGTTCGCGGCACCTGATACGATATTGGCGACCGTGCCGTTGCGATCCACCTCGGCCAGTTGCCGGTCAGCAAATGCCACGCCCTTCTGGTCCGCCTCCATGGCGCGGTAGCGCAGCATTAGGTGCGGGAAATCGAGATTGAACTCGTGCGGCGGCACGTAGGGGCACTTCGTCATGAAGCACATGTCGCAGAGCGTGCACTCGTCGACGACCTTCTTGTAGTCCTTCGGATCGACACTATCGAGTTCCTGTGTCGGCGCCTCGTCCACCAGGTCGAACAGGATCGGAAATGATTCGCACAGATTGAAGCAGCGCCGGCAGCCGTGACAGATATCGAAGACGCGGTGCATCTCCTTTTCGATCGCGGCGGGATCGTAGAATGCGCGATCCTGCCAGCGGATCGGGTGGCGGGTGGGCGCCTCGAGGCTGCCTTCTCTCATCTGCTACTCTTCCGTCTCGGTAGGTAAGGACCGCTGCCACGGCCCCGGAACGCATCATGGCCCGCCCAGAAGAGCGGACCATGACAGGCATGTTCAGCAGACCCGGCGCTTGGCCAGGCCCTGGATCAGGCTCAGGCCGCGAGTTCGTTCAGCGCCTTCTGGAAGCGGCCCGCGTGCGAACGCTCGGCCTTCGCCAGCGTCTCAAACCAGTCGGCGATCTCGTCGAAGCCTTCTTCGCGAGCAGTACGGGCCATGCCCGGGTACATATCCGTGTACTCGTGCGTCTCGCCGGCGATGGCGGCGGCAAGGTTCTTGTCCGTGCCCCCGATGGGCAGGCCGGTAGCCGGGTCGCCGGACGCTTCAAGGTACTCGAGGTGGCCGTGCGCGTGGCCGGTCTCGCCCTCAGCCGTCGAGCGGAACACGGCGGCAACGTCGTTGTGGCCCTCAACGTCGGCCTTCTGCGCGAAATACAGGTAACGGCGGTTGGCCTGGGACTCGCCGGCGAAGGCGGCCTTCAGGTTGTCTTCAGTCTTGCTACCCTTGAGCGTGGGCATGACAGCTCCTTTCAGCTTTCAGGACGATTGAGAGTCGGGCAGGCACCGGCCTGACCGTTGGCCGGGCGCCCGCTGGCTGGGGTGACCCCAACGTTGCAAGCTTACATCAAGGGGCGCATAAATGGAAAGTTGACCCGACGATGAATTTTTTCGATCAGATTTAACGACCAAGGCGATGAGCCCCGACGAATAGGCCTTGGCGGCCGGCTCCGCCAGTCAAAGCGGATATCGGCGCCGCCTTGAGCTGAACCTGGGTCACCTTTCGACAGCGCCCTCGGTATCCGCCCTGCCGACCGCCGGCATATCCGTCAGGCGGGCCAAGTCAGCGACGACCTCGTCGGCTGACGGTACACTCCCTTCGTCTGGCGGTTCGACATTGGCTGTGTGTGCAAATTCGACAGCCGCCACCACGTGCGCCAGGTTCACGGTCGCGTAATCGCCGCCCGGATATGGCGCGCCCAGGAAGTGCTTCGAGCGCCAGGCCAGATCGACGTCATCCGGCACGCCGGCATGATCGAGTACAACATCCAGAAGCATCAGGCCGTCCGACGAGACGAGCACAGCCGGAATGGAGGTGATCCGCAGGACGTCGCCCGACGTTAGCAGCAGCCCGAACCTGCCACGCGATCCGATGATGCGCTGCCCGAACCATGCCGGCAGCAGAGTGGCAGCCTCTTCCTGTGTAGTGATGCGAGTCCACGCCAATGGCTTAATCCTTCCGGCAGTCACCAACAGGGACGCAGCACGGGCATCAAGGTTCCCGAGCGTGCGGATCCATCTGTGGCGCAGTCGGACCGCGATCACCTCACTCCCACCTGACCGGGGGTCCGGGAACGACGTTATTGCGGCTGCGTTGGAAATACGTATGCCCGCAAGGCAAGGCGCGCCGACGTGCGGCATCAATTAATACTGGAGGGAATGAACATGGGCCGTGGAATTCTGCTTTGGCTGCTCGGAGTACCCATTCCGATCATCATCCTCCTCGCCTTTCTCTGGCATTGACCATGGCGCTTTCGTCGCAGGCGGTTCGCGATACTGGCTTCGCCGTCGGTAGCGAATCCGGGGCGTCTGCCGTTAGCTGGGCAGCGGTGATTGCCGGTACAGTCGCGGCTGTGGCTTTGACCGCAACTTTGACCCTGCTGGCCGCTGGTCTTGGTCTGACGACGGTGTCGGCATGGCCCAACGCAGGCGCCACCGCCACGACCTTTACGATCAGCGCGGGCATTGCGCTGATTGTCATTCAGTGGCTTTCGTCGGCACTCGGCGGCTTCGTGACCGGACGATTGCGGACCAAGTGGACCGGGCTGCATACCCACGAAGTCTTCTTCCGTGACACAGCCCATGGCTTTCTGTCATGGGCGCTTGCAACGATTGTAGGGGCCCTGCTGTTCGCCGCGGCAACTTCGTCGATCGTGGGTGGCAGCGTTCGCGCGGCGTCCAATGTAGCGGGCGGCGCCGTACAGTCGGCCGCTTCGGGCGTGTCGGACTACGCGGTGAACGGTCTGTTTCGTTCCGAACGTGTCGATGCGTCTGTCAGCAATCAGGATGCGGTCGCCCAGGCGACGCAGATATTGGCGAACGGCGCACGCACCGGGGATGTTCCCGCGGCCGATCGAAGCTATCTCGCGCAGCTCGTGTCAGCCAGGACTGGGATGGCGCAAGCCGACGCGCAGACGCGCGTGGATGACACAATCGCCGCTGTGAAAGAGGCCGAAACGAAAGCACGTCGGGCAGCTGAGGCGGCTCGGAAGGCTACTGCAACGTTCAGCATCTTCACCGCCTTGTCGCTCATCATTGGCGCCTTCATTGCCAGCGTCGCCGCCGCCTACGGGGGAAGTGCGCGCGACGAAATCTAGAAAGGATACATAGCCCTGCCGCGACATGGGATGGCATGGCGGCAGCGGCAGTTCATCAGGAGACAGAACATGAGCGAGATTCAGTCACAAAGTGGCGCCGCCCCAGCGTTGGCTGCCCATAGCAAGGATGCATCCGCCCCCGGCCAGACCGCCGCGTCCGAGGCGACGGGGGAACCGCACGGCCAAGCCGCCGGTTCTGCTGGCGGTACGTCCGGCGCCTCGGTTTCCGAGGCGGTGAAGGAGACGCGTAACTATGTCTATGAGCAGGGCAGCAAGGTCGCTTCTCAGGGAACCACCTATGTCCGTGAACAGCCACTGCTGGCTCTGGCTGTGACCGGAGGCGTCTGCTTTCTGTTCGGCTATCTTCTCGGCCGGCGCTGACAGCGGCGACGGATCACCGGTGCTCGATAGCATGTTGAGCGGCAGCATCGCGACACCGCGCAAACAAAGGACCCACTAGCGACGCTTCAGGCGGGTGGTGCCGGCGGCTGGCCATCAAAACACGGCAGGCTCTTGTCGAGCTGCGCCCAGCTGGGTGCCGACGCGGTCCAAATCGTCGCCAGCGGCCTGCCAATCGACGGATCATCCAGCGTACCGACGCGCGCCACGATGAACTGCGGCCGCCGGTCCGACTGGCTGAACAACTGCGTGCCGCAGCGCGGGCAAAAGCTCCGCCGCATGACGCTGCCGCTGTCGGCGTTGCTGACATAGACGCCAAGGTCGCCGGTGCAGGTGAATCCCTCGGTTCGGAACATCGCGTTCACCGAGGCATTGCCGGATGCAAGGTACTGGCAGTCCCGGCACCAGCAGGCGCGCACGGTGACCGGGTCGTGGTCGAACTGGAAGCGCACGGTGCCGCAGAAGCACCGGCCGGTGATCATGGTTGGCATGAACGTCTCCCCGAAATGGATCGATTGGCAGCGAAACGACGTGCCCGGTTCGGCACCGACACGTCGCGGTCGGTGATCATGGCGCATTGCCGGCAGGCGGACCAGGGCTCAATGCGGGTAGCGCTCTCGTCACAGGTGCGTATTGACGTTGTGCACCGCGGCTGCCTCATTGGTGACCGCGAGTCACCCTGCTGCGGCGTCTGCCCCCGATTTGCGGCGGGGTAGCGGCAGTCTATTCGGGCAAGCCCGCCTTGCGGAGCCCAGCTAACAATCGCGCCGCGAGATCCTTCGGCGCGACGATGAGCCGGACGTCGGACTCCGCCCGTCGCATGGTCACGTCGGGAGCGACGAGCATGAGTGCCGCCAGCGCAGCCGGCACGTCCTCGTGCCATCCAAGCTGGCTCAGGCTTGCGACCAAGAGCCCGTGCGCCCAATAGGTCGCGTTTGAAGCGCGTATCGCGCGCCGGCAATGCGCCACCGCCTGCTCGTAGTTGCAGAGCGAGAAATGAGCCAGCGCGAGGTTTGTGTGGAAAACCCAAAGATGCGGATCGCGCGGGCTTAGTTCCGTCGCACGATTCAATCGGCTGATCGCTTCCTCGGGACGCTCGGCGGCAATCAGCGTCTGCGCCAGTGCGAAGTAACCTTGTGCGAAGCTGGGATTCAGCGCCACCGCGCCCTCAAGAGCGGAGATCGAATCAACGACCTGTCCTGACATCAGGAGGGCGCGCCCCAGGACAAGGTGAGCCATGCAATCGCGGTCATCCAGCGCTACCGCCTGCCGTGCCAAAGCAAGCGCCTCCTGAACCAGGCGAGGACGCGCGTCCAGGTCGCCCACCTGCGCGGTCAGGACCCTGACGTAGGCAAGCCCGGCATGTGCCCGCGCAAAATCGGGATCGAGTTCAATTGATCGGGCGAACATTGTCGCCGCCTCACTCAATTCCGGGATGCTGAAGCTCCAGAAATGGAACAGGCCGCGCTGATAGAAATCCCAGGCATCCATGTTGGCGGGCGGTTTGCGAACCGCGCTCTCACGTTCAAGGCGCCCGAGTTCGGGTTCGATGACAGCGGCAATCTGCTGCGCCATCGTATCCTGCACCGCGAGCAGATCGTCGATCACCACGTTGTAGGATTCCGACCACAGCTGTCGTCCTGTCTCCGCCGAGACGAGGTCGGCGCTAATGCGCACACGCCCGCCCCACCGCACTACACTACCCTGCACGAGGTAGCGCACGTTGAGCGCGGCACCGATTTCTCGCGCATCCAGATGTCGGTCACGAAACGCCGCGCCGGAATGCCGGCTGAGGACGTCGAGCCATGGATTGCGCGCCAGAAGCCGGATTACGTCCTCGGTCAGACCAAAAGCGAAATACTCGGCGTCCTGTTCCTGGTTGAGGTTAACGAACGGCATCACCACCAGGGACGGCTTGCGCACCCGGGCCGACAGAGTCACCGGACTTGCCGCCGGGCTGGACGGCATCGGGATCGGCTTTACGGGCTGCATTTCAGTCGCCTCGGGCGTCTCCACGACGCTCAGCATGAATCGGAAGCCGCGGCGGTGAATGGTCTTGATGACGGCTTGGCGGTCGCCGTCGTCGTCCACCGCCTTGCGCGCCGCGTTGATGCCGCTGCTCACCGACGCGTCGGACACGATCCGACCCCGCCAGATCGCGTCAATCAATTCGTCCCTGCCGACCAGCCGATCACGGTGCCGAATCAGGTAAACCAGGAGGTCGAATATTCGTGGCTCGACATGGACAAGTACGCCACTTCGGCGCAACTCGCGGCTGCCCAAATTCAGTTCATGCTGGCCAAACACGATCCTCATGCGTCGCCTGGTACCCCGGGACGCAAAGCGCGCACACGCTCCGTGCCGAGCGGTGCGCCGGCGCCCGCAAACAGGCCGGCTGGACGTCTTGTCACGCTTGCCTCCCCAGGCTGGGCCCAACGGTCAGCTTGGCCCAAGGGGCGACATCCTGCCAAATTTGCGCCTCGCTTACGTTTCGCCATGCGTATCCGGCCTGCTCGTTGCGAGGGCGACGATTAACCCGCCGGCCTGCACGCGCCGTCTGTCCGGCAGGTGCGCAGCAGACACGCTCGCAGCTTTCGCAGCCTGGCGAACCCGGTATTATCCTCGGCATACCGACATGATGCCGGGCAGGAGGAGGAAACGATGAAAGGTGTTGTTTTCACGGGTGGACGCGAACTGGACCTGATGACGTTCCCCGACCCAACACCCGGCAAGGGTGAGGTGGTGCTGGAGATGAAGGCCTCGGGCATGTGCGGCTCCGACCTGCACCAGTACCGCCGGCCGAAGAACCAGGAGCGTCAGGGCACTGGCCTGCCGTTCAACCCGAACCCCACCATCGCTGGCCACGAGCCCTGCGGCGTCGTCGCTGCCATTGGTCCGGACGTGCTGCCGGCACAGGCCAAGGTCGGCCAGCGCGTGATGGTGCACCACTACACCGGATGCACGCAGTGCAGTCATTGCCGCTCCGGCTGGCAGCAGCTTTGCCAGGAAGTGCCGGTGAAGGTGTACGGCAACAACGCCCATGGTGGCCATGCGCAGTACATGACGGTGCCAGCCGATACGCTGGTGCATCTGCCTGATGAGCTGACTTTTTCCGCCGGCGCCGCCATCGCCTGCGGTTCCGGCACCGCTTATGGCGCGCTGCGGCGGATGAACATCAACGGTCGCGACACCATTGCCATCTTCGGCCAGGGGCCGGTCGGCCTCGCCGCCACACAGTTCGCCAAGGCGATGGGCGCCCGCGTCATCGCGCTGGATATCAGCCCGACTCGGCTGGAACGGGCGAAGCAATTCGGCGCGGATGAGGTCGTGGACCCCGGCAGCAACGATCCGGTCGCCGCGATCAAGGACTTGACGCATGGCCGCTACGCCGACCTGTCGCTGGACACCTCGTCGAACTCCGAGGCGCGTGCCAACGCCATCAAGTCCACCAAAGTGTGGGGTACGATGTGCTTTGTCGGCGAGGGCGGGGACGTGAAAATCGACGTCAGCCCGATGCTGCTGCGCCGGCAGATGACGCTGGTGGCGTCCTGGACCTTCTCCAATGTTATTCAGGCGGAATGCGCAACGTTCTGCGTTGAACGCAAGGTCGATGTGGACGCGCTGTTCACCCACAAATGGAAGCTCGATCAGGCCGATGAGGCCTACAAGCTGTTCGATAAGCAGGCCGATGGGAAGGGCGTCTTCCTGATATGAGCGGCCCAACATGACCGGTGATGACGTTGTCTGGCTCTACCGGGCCGCGGCGGCGGAGAAGCTGATTGTCGGCACGCCAGGCAATGTCAGCGGCCGGACGGCGGAGGGCATGCTGATCTCCGCCACCGGCAGCACGCCGGAGCACACGACGGCCGACGATCTGGCGCGCGTGACGATGCAGGGGGCGGCGCTGAACCAGAACCGCCGCTCCAGCGAGTGGGCAATGCATGCCGCGGTCTACGCGACGTGCCCGACAGTCAATTTCATCATCCACACGCACGCCGACGCCGCCACCGCGCTGGCGTGCCTGAATGAGCGGCTGCCGCCATTCCACTACATGGTGTTGAAGTTCGGCGGCGATGATGTGCGTTGCGCCCGCTATGTCGCGTTCGGGACGCAGGCGCTGGCGGACCTGGCCGCGGTGGCGATCAACGGACGAACGGCGTGCCTGCTGGCCAATCACGGCATGATTGTCGGGGCGCCGACCGCGAAGCAGGCATTCGACGACGCCGTGCTGCTGGAGACGCTGTGCCGGCAATACCTGATGGCGCGCGCAGCCGGCACGCCGCGGCTGCTGTCGAAGGAGGAAATGCAGGCGGCGCGGGAGCGGTTCCGCACATACGGCAAGAGCTAGCTTGACCGCTACAGCTTGATGAGGGCGGCAAGGATGCCGATGCCAACCGCCATGAGGGAGCCGAGGCGGACGGTCACCCGGAGCTCCGCGTTCGCGATCAGTGCTGTCATCTCGCGGCGAAGCGACAGCATTGATTCCTGAAGGTCGCGCTTCGTCTCCACAAGGTCGCGCTTGACACCAGCGATGTCTTCGCGGAACTCACGCCGGACGGAAGCCACCTCTTCCCGCACAGACCCGAGTTCCGCATGCACAGCCGTAAACTGCTGATGCACGATCTCCATATCCGCCTTGGTGACAAGCTCCGCCATGATGAACTGGCGCGCCGCGTCGGCGTGCGCCCCGGCCTCCTGTGTGGGGACGCCTGCTTCCTGCAGGCGCCTAGCGTAGGACAAGGTGTCGAACGCGAAGACCATGTTAACCATCTTTCAGCGAGTCATGCACCATGACCATGGCCGGCACGGGTTAATTTCCACCTAAGACAGGCGTCGAACAGTCGGACAACCTGACGGGCCAGATCCCGGTTATCGACGCCGGAGGAGACAGGGCTGGACTGCACTGACAGTCTCCGTTCCTCACGTGGCTGCCGGCCAAGCTGCTGTCGCCGCCACAATCCTGTAACCGCCCGCATGTCGATAGCTAATTAACTTGTCCGGTTTATGTAGCACACGAGTTGGCCGCTCGTTCCTGTT
>JAFEFW010000119.1 GCA_018240405.1 Pseudomonadota bacterium | reverse complement strand
GCAACCCGGCCGCTGCTGTCCCGCTCCGCTACGCCCCCAGCGGCGACCACGCCGGGTCGGACGCATCCGTCGGCGTCGGCGCCGGACGCTCATTGAAGCCGGTAATGTCCACCGACACCAACTGCGAGCCGAACCCGCCGCCGCGCGAATCCCGAGCCCGCGACTCGCGCCAGAACATCAGCACGCGGCCATTCGGCGCGAAGCTCGGCGCTTCGACCATCCAGCCCTCGGACAGGATGCGCTCTCCCGACCCATCCGGCCGCATGACGCCGATGGCGAAATTGCCCTGGCCGCCGCCGTAGCGGGTGAAGGCGATCAGGTCGCCGCGCGGCGACCACACCGGCGTGGCATAGCGCCCGGAGCCGAAGCTGATGCGGCTGGCGCCGCCGCCGCCCGAACCCATGACATAGATCTGCTGGTCGCCGCCGCGATCGGAGGCGAAGACGATCTGTGACCCGTCAGGGCTGTAGCACGGGCTGACGTCGATCGAGCCGGACTCAGTCAGCTTGCGGACGGAATGGCTGCCGATGTCGACCGACACGATATCCGACCCGTTGCCGTTGGACAGCGCCATGATCACGCTGCCGCCATTGGGCGCGAAGCGTGGGGCAAACGTCATGCCGGCGAAGTCGCCCAACTGGCTCTGCCGGCCCGAGGACAGGTCGAACAGGTACACCCGCGGCTTGTTGTTGGCGTAGCTCATGAACGCGATGATGTCGCGCGAGGGGTGGAAGCGCGGCGTCAGCGCCATCCAGGACCCGTCGGTCAGCACCCGGTTGTTGGCGCTGTCCTGGTCCATGATCGCCAGGCGCTTGGTGCGCCGGTCGCGCGGACCGGTGGCCGAGATATAGACGATGCGGGTGTCGAAATACCCCTTCTCGCCCAGCAGCCGCTCATAGATCACATCGGCAATGATATGCGCAATGCGGCGCCAGTTGGCCTGCGTCGTGGTGTAGGCGGTGCCCTGGATCTGCGTGCCGGGCAGCACGTCCCATAGCCGGAACTCGACCCGCACGGAACTGCCGCCACCGGACACGGTGCCGGTCACCAGCGCCTGCGCGCCGGTCGCTTTCCAGTTGTTGAAGTTCGGCGCACCGCCGCCGGAGGCGCCGGCCTGGATGAAGCCGCCCTTGTCGATCAGCCGAAACAGCCCGCTATTGGCCAGGTCGGCGCTGATGACCTGGGTGATCTGCGCGCCAAGCTCGCCGCCGCCAAGGTCCGGAATCGCGATCGGAATCGGTGCGGAGCGCGCCCGGTTCACATCGATCACCGCGCTGGGCGCGCCCTGAGCGAGGGCCTCCGACAGCACCGGCAGCGGCGCGGCAACCAGTCCGGCCGCGGCGCCGGCCAACAGGTCGCGCCGCCGGAAGGCAGGGTTCGGGAGATGGATCATGGCTGTGTCTTCCCCGTCTGACGGATAGCGTGCAAGCGAAACCGCCGCGCTGACGCGGCGGCAGGTGGTTCTGCCGGCATCATGGCGAGAACCGGAACGTCAGTGTGTTGACCTTGCCGAGATGACCGGTCGGCAACGGCAGGTTGGCGCAACGCACGTCCATGACCGCCCGAATGGCGCGTTCGGCAAAGGCGCGGAAGCGCGGATCGCCCATGCGGCCGACATCGGCGCCGGCAACCTCGGCCCGCCGGGCGACGCCGTTCTGGTCGGTCGTCACGGTCAGCAGCACGCGCTGCTTGTCGATGTCGAGCGCGCCGGCATCCTTGGTCCAGCACTCCCGCACATGCTCACCGATCGCGCCGCGCTGGCCTTCCGACAGCGTGCCGGTGATGTCACCGCCCGGCGTGCCGCCGCTGTTCGGTGCGCCGCCCGCCCGCGGATTCGACGCGGACTTCGGCGGGGCCGACTGCGCCATCTGCTGGCGCAGGCGTTCCAGCGTGTTCTCCACCGCGGTGCTGTTCGGCGCCGGGTTCTTCGTCACGTTCGGCTGTGACGTCGTGGACGGCGGCGCCGGCGGCGGCGGCTTTGGCGGTGGCGGCATCGGCTTTGGCGGCGGCTCCCGCGGCGGTGTCGGCGTCGGCGGCGCCGGTGTCGGAACCGGCGGCGTGGGCTTGGGCGGCGGCTCCTTCGGCGGCGTCGGCTTGGGCGGCGGCGGTGGCGCGACCGGCGCAGGCTCCGGCGTCGGCGCCGGGGGTGGAGTCGGCGTCGGTGGTTGCGGCTGCGGCTTCGGTGGCGCGGGCTCAGCCGGCGCCGGGGGAGGCGGCGGCGGAGGTGGTGGGGGTGGAGGCGGCGGCGTGGGCGGCTGCGGCTTCGGCGGCTCCGTTGTCGGCGGAGCGGGCGGCGCGTTCTCCTTCGATGGCGCCGGCGTCGGGCCTGGCGCGGGTGCCTGCATCGGCGTCTGGTTATTGGTCTCAAACACCATTGCGACCTGGGTTTCCGGCGGAATTTCCTCCTTGGGCTGCCAGATCGGCAGGCCGATCAGCAGGATGGCGATGACCGCAACATGCAGCGCCGCGGACACGCCCAGGCTCCAGCGCATACGCGGCGACATCCCGCCGATGCGTCCCGAGGTTCTGTCCGCCGCCCTGAGCACGCGCTGCAGCACGAGGCCTCCGAACCTATCGGGTCTTGGTGGCAGGCGGCTTGGTAGCCGCCGGTTTCGGCTGCGGCTGTGTCCCTGGCGGTTGGGCAGCCGGCTGTTCGGCCAGCAGCGCGACCTTGGTGAAGCCGCCCTGGGTGATCGTGCCCATCACCTGCATGATCCGGCCATAGGCCAGGTCCTTGTCGCCGCGCACAAAGATCCGGCGGTCCGGGTCGTTCTGCGCAATGGCCTGCAGCTTGGTGACGAGGTCGCCGATTTCGACCGAGGCTTCCTGCAGGAAGATGCTGCCGTCGGCCTTGATCGAGACGGTCACCGGCTCACTGTCCGAGTTCAGCGGCTTGGCGGTGGTCTTCGGCAGGTCGACCGACACGCCTGAGGTCATCAGCGGCGCGGTGACCATGAAGATGATCAGCAACACCAGCATGACGTCGACCAGCGGGGTGACGTTGATCTCGGCCAGCGGCCGGTAGCGCCCGCGGCGCCCGCGACCGCCATGGTTCATGGCGAAGGCCATCGGTCAGGCCCGCTCCTCGCAAGACGGCATCAGGCCCGCTCCTCGCTCTGGCGCGACAGGATGGCGCTGAATTCGCTGCCGAAATTCTCCATCCGGCCGGCAAAGCGGGCGAGGGAGGTGCTGATCTGGTTATAGGCCAGCACCGCCGGGATGGCGGCCACCAGACCAATCGCGGTGGCGAACAGTGCCTCGGCGATGCCGGGGGCGACGACGGCAAGGTTGGTATTGTGCATGGCGGCGATGGCCGAGAACGAGTGCATGATGCCCCACACGGTGCCGAACAGGCCGATGAAGGGGGCGGTGGCGCCGACGCTGGCGAGGAACACCATCCAGCGTTCCAGCCGATCCATTTCGCGCTGGATCGTGACGTTGATGGCGCGGTCGATTCGCTCGCGGACGCTGGTGTGGGAGATGTCGGCACCGGCCACCTTCAGCGAGCGGCGCCATTCGCCCATGGCCGCGGCGAACACGGACGCCATCGGGTTGTTCGGGTTCACACCCTCGCGGTCGAACAGGTCGTCGAGGCTGCCGCCGGACCAGAACCGGTCCTCGAACCCGTCGGCTTCCTTGTTGATCTTGCGCAGCGTGCTCCATTTCTCGAACACCACCGCCCAGACCCAGACGCTGGCGAGCAGCAGGCCGACCATCACCAGTTTGACGACGATATCGGCCTGCATGAACAGGCCCCACAGCGAGAGGTCACCCGCGTTGGCGGCGAGATTTGCCGCATCCACTGCCCGATCCACTGCCCTTTATCCCCCGTCAGGTGTCCGTATCGTCGTCATGACGCATCGAATCCAGCACGCTCCGCCAGCGTGGCGGAATTCGGGCTGGTTTGTGTCCTCCGATTTGCACGCAGGCGAGCTTGATCCGCACCACGGCGCAGACGCCGTCGGGACCGCGCATGGTTTGCTGGATGGCAACCGTCGCGCCGCCTACGTCCTTGGTCCGCGTCTCGATTTCCAGGAGGTCGTCGAGCCGCGCGGGGCGCATGTAATCTATTTCCGCGCGATGAACCACAAACATAAGGTTATGATTCGTTACCAGCTCCGCATGGGGGATTCCCGCTTCTCGCAATGCTTCGGTGCGGGCGCGTTCGGCGTAGCGCAGGTAGTTCGCGTGGTAGACGACCCCGCCGGCATCGGTGTCCTCGTAATAGATGCGGAGAGCGTAACGGTGGGTGGAGCGGGGATTATCGTTCATTCATCCGGTCCGGGACGGGTGGAGCGGATGGCTGAGCGGTGTCGGCCGGAGAGCGTATAGAGACCAATAGCGTATAAGCCGGTGCCCGAGCGTTCGAGTTCCGGCAACGGCGGGCAGGGACAGGTCGGGCCATGACTTCCCGGCAGCGAACCCGGCACGACGCCGCTGGTCGCACACGGCCGGCACGCTCATGCCTCCGGCTCCAGCCCCTGCAGCAGCGGCAGTGCGGATCGCGGCGGCACCAGGCCGAGGTGCCGCCAGCCTGATTCACCGAGCATCCGGCCACGGCTGGTGCGCAGGATCAGGCCCTCCTGGATCAGGTAGGGCTCGACCACATCCTCCAGCGTGTCGCGCGCCTCCGCCAGCGCGGCGGCCAGCGTCTCGACCCCGACGGGTCCGCCGGCGTGGTGTTCGGCGATGCGGCGCAGATAGCGGCGGTCCATGGCGTCCAGCCCCAGCCGGTCCACCTCCAGCCGCGTCAGCGCCGCATCGGCAACGGCCCGGTCCACTGGTACGTCGCCCTGCACGGCGGCGAAGTCGCGCACCCGGCGCAGCAGGCGGCCGGCGATGCGCGGCGTGCCACGCGACCGGCGGGCGATTTCCGCTGCGCCTTCATCGGTCAGCGCAAAGCCCAGCAGCCGTGCGCCGCGGGCAACGATCAGTTGCAGTTCCTCCGGCGTGTAGAACACCAGCCGCAGCGGGATGCCGAACCGGTCGCGCAGCGGCGTCGCCAGCAGCCCGGCGCGGGTCGTGGCGCCGACCAGGGTGAAGGGCGGCAGGTCGATGCGCACGCTGCGCGCGGCCGGACCTTCGCCGATGATCAGGTCGAGCTGAAAATCCTCCATCGCCGGGTAGAGGATCTCCTCGATCGCCGGCTGCAGCCGGTGGATCTCATCGATGAACAGTACGTCGCGCGGCTGCAGATTGGTGAGGATCGCTGCCAGCGAGCCGGCCTTGTCGATCACCGGCCCAGACGTGGCTCTGAAACCGACGCCCAGTTCGCGTGCGACGATCTGCGCCAGCGTGGTTTTGCCCAGTCCGGGCGGGCCGTGCAGCAGCACATGGTCCAGCGGCTCGCCGCGTCCCTTGGCGGCGGCGATGAACACCGCGAGGTTCTCGCGTGACGCCTTCTGGCCGGTGAACTCCGCCAGGGTCTGCGGCCGCAGCGGGGCGTCGGTCGGGTCGTCGGGCAGCTTTTCGGCGGAGAGGGTGCGGTCGGTCTCACTCATGACAGGGCCTTCGGCGCCAGTTCCTTCAGGCTGTCACGGATCAACGCATCCAGCGTGGCGGCGTCGCCCAGGCGTTCCTGCACGCGTGCCACCACCGGCTGGGCTTCCGGCCGGCGGTAGCCGAGGTTGACCAGCGCCGAAACGGCATCCTCGGCGACTCCGGCAGCTGGGGCTGGGGTATAGACGACGCCCGCGGCGCCGGTCGGCATGGCGCCCGCCTTGTCGCGCAGTTCGGTCAGCAGGCGCACCGCCAGGCGCGGTCCGACGCCGGGCGCCCGCGTCAGGCTGCCCTTGTCGCCGGCGGCGATGGCGCCGATCAGGTCGCGCGGCGACAGGGCGGACAGAATTGCCAACGCGACTTTGCCGCCGACGCCCTGAACCGTGGTCAGCAGGCGGAACCAGTCGCGTTCCGCCGGGTCGGCAAAGCCGTAGAGGATGATCGCGTCCTCCCGCACATGGGTTTCGACCAGGAGTTTGGCGGGCGCGGGCGGTTGCGGCAGCGCGGCGAGGGTGCGGGAGGAGGCCTGCACCAGATAGCCCACGCCGCCCACGTCGATGACGCAGGCGCCGTCGGACAGCTGGTCCACACGGCCGGTGAGCTGGGCGATCATTGCCTGGATTGGGTCCCCGCGGCGCCCGCGAATCGGGCGAGCGCCGCAGTATATCGCGGTTTGCCGCGTGAGCGGGCGGTGATTTCCCGGCGCCGGCCGGCAGCGAAGTGTCAACCAGCGGCGACAAAAACGTCCGGCTTGATTCAGATCAATGTGGCAACAGCCACGCCCGAATAAGGTGCCTGTGTCAGATGAGGTGACGGAAGACGATGACTGACGGGAACGTGCTGTATCTTCTCATGTGCGTAGCGATGTTCGCCGCCTTCTCAGCGGTGCTGGCGTACAACTCCTGGCAGCAATCAAAGCTGGGGCCCGATATGGTGCCCGCGCCAGAGGAACACCCTGAGATCACAGCCAAGCCCGTACACGTCTAAACCGGACAAAGACATCCATCCTGACCGCGGACGGCCGGTCTCCCCACCGAGTCGTCCGCGATGTTCTCCCCTGCGCCGCTTCCGGTCTATCGCTCGACCGGGAGCGGCGTCATTCTGTTGCGAGCGGTGCAGCCGAGCAGATCCGCGCATAAGCCGCGGCCAGATCGCCCAGCGTCGTAGAGTACAATGCGGGACCTTACCGACCCCGTCAGCGCCGAACCTGGCGGATCTTGCACCGCTGACGCGCTGACGACCCGCCGGACCAGGCTTACGTCGTCAAGCCGATCCCCTTGATGCCCTGGTCGAGCAGAACCTGCCACATGCCGGCTGCGTTGTTCTTGTAGATGTCGGTGACGGCACCACCAACCGTACCGGATGAGTTCCAACCAACGTATTGCCCGTTGTGCGAAGACCCAGCGCGCGTTGGTGTCGGGCAGGCCATTCCTGTCACCGCTGCTGATCAAGGACGGGGAGCCGGTGCCGTCGGTGACAGCGACGTTGGCAAGCGGCTCGTTGCCGCTGCTGGTGACGGTGCAGGTCCAGGACAGTGGTCTCCCGGCGAGGATCATGCCGCCGTCGCCGGAGCAGGTGTCGTCGCTAATCTCGTTGTCGTTAGCGACACCGGGGGTGGATTGTCTCCCCGACTTGCCACCCACGACGGCGATCCGCCGGTCGCAGCTACGGCATTTGAGCTAGGGGATTTCACCTTTAGCAAGCGGCGGTGCAGTGAATCCTTACTCGTCAAGGATGTATGTCAACAGCTCAACAGTGCCTTAATATTCATTGATATATCATAATAGTCCGTTATCAATACGTTTTAGTGCCAGTTCGAATGATGAATAAGATCCAGGCGACGGTGGCGCCTGCGGGGTTATCGGGCCGATGAAACCATCGCCACAGCCAAGGCCGGACCTTGTTGCGCGCGCAAAGAGTTTGTGCCGCCGCAAATGTCGACGGCCAGCCCCTCGTTATGGCGGCAGAACAGCAACCTTCCGCGAAAGCCGCCGCGCATGACAACAAAGCACGACCCAGTGGGAAAAGGCAGCGGCGCTGGCGCCGCTGCCTTCGGCGGCTTACTTCAGCGGGAACCCCATCGCCTGCAGCGCCTCAACCAGCTTGTGGCGTCCGCTCATCGCGGCGATCTTGCCCATCCGCCCGATCACGCGCTTCGTCCACGTATCCGTCGACATTTCATTGCGCTGCGAGAAGGCGGCCATCAGGTGATCATACGCCGCGCGCTGTTCACGCTCATTGTTGGCGCCGTAGACCTCGCGATGCACCACCACCGACTGCGGCAGCCGCGGCTTCACCTCGTTCGCCGCAGCCGGCGAGGCATAGCCGACGCACATGCCGAACACGCCGAACGTGCCCGGCGGCAGTCCGACCACCTTCGCCACCTCCTGCGGCTGGTTGCGCAGCGCGCCGATATAGACGGTGGACAGGCCCAGCGCCTCGGCGGCGACGACGGCATTCTGTGCCGCCAGGGCGGCGTCGATGGCCGCGACCAGGAACGTCTCCTGGTACGGCATGACTTCCAGCTCCACCCCTTCCTGCTCCGCCAGGCGCTGGTTGCGGGAAATATCCGCCAGCCAGACCAGGAACAGCGGGCATTGCTCGATATGCTTCTGGTTGTTGGCCAGCTTCGCCAGTTGCGCCTTCTTCTCGGCATCCGTGACGGCAATCACCGACCAGGTCTGCAGGTTCGACGAGGTGGCGGCCGACTGCGCGGCGGCGATCAGCGTTTCCAGCGTTCCCTCGGGCAGCGCATCCGGCCGATAGCCGCGGATCGAGCGGTGCGACAGCAGCAGCGCGATATGCTCATTCCAGGGGCCATGGGCCGGGGCGTGTTCGGCGCCGTAACGCAACGCGAGAGCATCCGCCGCCGACAGGGCGGTGTGGGGCGACATATCCATGGCACGTTCCTGTATTCAGTATGTGGCGCTACGCAGGCCCAGGCCGCGGCCGCGCCGGTTGGGGACAGGCGCCTAGGCTGCCCGACCGGTCGTTCCGAGGCAAGAGCGGTCCGGCAGGAGCAAGGCTCTCGCCCGCGTTACTGCCCGCTGAGCGCAGACGAGCCAACCTGGCCGCCGCTGCCGCGGGAACCCAGCGCGCCACCCGGGTTGAAGCGGCCGATATTGCCCAGCAGCTGCTGCATGAAGGAGGCCTCGGTGCCTGGCGACGGCGTGGTGCGGGCCACCACACTGACCGGCAGCGCGTCCGCCTTGGTCTTCTCCTCAATGTTGCGCAGCACGCCGCCCTGGTCGAACGTCATCACCACCACATGCTGCGAAAGGTCACCGAGGGTCCGGCCTATGCGCGGCTGTGTCATCTCACTGATGTAAATCCAGATATTGTCGTCGAACGTGTCATGCGCGGTCGGTGAGCCGACGACGGCGGTCACATCGGCCTTGGTCGAGACGCCCGGAGTCAGCTCCTTCATCTGCTCGGGGTCGATCTTGTTGCCGCGCACCTGGGGCGGGTTCATCAGCCAACTGCACCCCGACAGCGCCAGGCAGGCGATCAGGGTCACGCGGCGGACGAGGGACCAGGGCAGCATGGGTGGTGGCTTATCCCGCATGTTCGGGTTGCATCGGAGACCGCCGGACACGCAGGTTGGACGACCCGGCCCGACGCTCTATGTAGATGTGCGTGTCACGGCCGACCCTGCCGTGTCAATCGGCGCATGTCCCTTCATCGATCGAGGCTTTCTTGGCGGGTTTACTCTCCCTGGTCCGCAAAGGCCGCTACGAGCGGACCGGCTTCCAACTTTATAATGCTGCGGTCGCCGCCGCCCGCGATCCATACCTGTACGCGGGCATCGGTATTCCCGACACGCTGGATGGCCGCTTCGACTCGATCGGCCTGCATGTCTTCCTGCTGATCCGCCGGCTCAACCGGGAGGCCCCGCCTGGTCCGGCCCTGGCGCAGGCGGTGTTCGATGCGATGTTCTCCGACATGGACCTCAATTTGCGGGAGATGGGCGTGACCGACCTGGGCGTCGGCCGCCGCAACAAGGCGATGTGGGAGGCGCTGCACGGCCGCGCCACTGCCTATACCGCGGCCTGGGACAACGATGCGGCGCTGGAGGCGGCGCTGGCAAGGAATGTCTGGCGCGGCACAACGCCGCCCGAGGGGGCAGTGGCCGCACTGCGCCGCCTGATGCAGGCACAGGATGCCGCGCTGGCCGGGCAGGATGTGGCCGAGTTGCAGGCCGGCCGTGTTCGGTATCTGCCGGGCCAGGAGGCCGCGGCATGAATACGTCGGAATTGCATCGCCCGATCCTGCTGGACCATATCGGTCCGTCCGGGCTGGACATCACCGTTGAGGCCACGCCGGCCGAATGTTCCGCCCTGGCTAAACGCATGCAACTGCCGGCGCTGCACACGTTGACCTGCCGTTTCCACCTGATCCGTGAGACCGGTTCCCGCTTCGCCGCGCGCGGCCACCTGCAGGCTCGGCTCACCCAGACCTGCATTGTCTCGGCAGAAGATTTCGACACCGACGTCGAAGAGACGTTTCAAATCCGCTTCGTCCCCGCCGGGGAGGAGAGCGAGGTGATCGATCCGGACGCGGATGACGATTTGCCTTACGAGGGCAACGCCATCGACCTGGGCGAGGCTACCGCGGAACAGCTTGGTCTGGCGCTCGATCCGTACCCGCGGATGCCCGGTGCGGAATTGCCGGACGGGGGGAGCGGTGCGGGAACGCAGGTGCACCCCTTCGCCTCCCTCGCGGCGCTACGCAAGCTGAACTGAGACCGCCTGTCCGGGCGGCGTGGCTCCCGCTCCCTGCGATCGTCGTGGTCGGGGCAGTCCGGCCCGACGGGCGAGGCTGAAGTGTGACGCCGACTGGCGCACAGCGCGTCTGTCTCGTTATGGCGCAACCGCCTTAATCAGCGGCCTGCAGGCTGCCCGCCGGTGCCTTGGTGTCGTGCGCCGCCG
>JAFEFW010000118.1 GCA_018240405.1 Pseudomonadota bacterium | reverse complement strand
GCGCACACGGCGTGGTGGCGGCAGATCGATGAGTGGCGGGCGAAGGACAGCCTGAAATTCACCCAGGCGAACAAGCCCGGCAGCATCATCAAGCCGCAATACGCGATCCAGCGGCTGTATGAACTCAGCCGCAAGCGCGGCCGCGATACGTTCATCACCACGGAAGTCGGCCAGCACCAGATGTGGGCCGCGCAGCACTTCCATTTCGACAAGCCGAACCGCTGGATGACCTCGGGCGGCCTCGGCACCATGGGCTATGGCCTGCCGGCGGCGATGGGCGTGCAGATCGCGCATCCGGACGCGCTGGTCATCGACATCGCCGGTGAGGCGTCAATCCTGATGAACATCCAGGAGATGGGCACGCTGTCGCAGTATCGCCTGCCGGTGAAGGTGTTCATCCTGAACAACGAATACATGGGTATGGTGCGGCAGTGGCAGGAACTGCTGCACGGCAGCCGGTATTCGGAATCCTACTCGGCGGCGCTGCCGGACTTCGTCAAGCTGGCGGAATCGTTCCATGCCACCGGCATGCGGGCGACCTCGGTTGAGCAACTGGATGACGTGATCAACGCCATGTTGGACGCGCCGGGCGCGGTCATTGCCGACATCGCGGTGGACCAGGCCGAGAACTGCTTCCCGATGATCCCCTCTGGCGCTGCACACAATGAGATGCTGCTCGGGCCGGAACATGAAAGCTCCGGCGTGGGCGTAACCGACGGAGGCATGGTCCTCGTATAACAGCGGCGGCGGACGGAGCGAGGTGCCTGTATGGCCGAGCTCAAGTCATTGCCGCATGAGATCGCCTGCGTCCACCGGCCGGCAACGGCCGGGGAGGTGGATGAGCAGGCGTATCTCGCCGCCAACCCGGATGTCGCGCGCACCGGCCAGTCGGCGCGCGCGCATTTTGCCGCCGCCGGCCAGGCCGAGGGACGGCTGCAGCTGGCGAATACCGACGCTGTCACCCGGCTGCGCCGCCATAAGCTGAGCCGGGTCCGCTGGCGCGCCGATCGGCCGCCGGTCGCGGCGGCGCAGGAGCGGTTGAACTTCATCGCGCCGGAGATGCAGGCGGAATTTGGCATTCCGGACGATGTGCCGGTGTCTGCGCACCCGTATGGCGGGCCCATGCTGGAGGTGATCCGCAGCGCGCCGGACGGGCTGTTCCTGGATGTCGGCGCGGGGCTGCGGCAGACCTACCACGCTAACGTTGTCAACACCGACATCTACCCGTCGCCGAGCACGGATGTGCTGTGCGTGGGGGAGGATCTGCCGTTCGCCTCCGACCAGTTCGACGCGGTGTTCTGCTTCGCCGTGCTGGAGCACACCATGCGGCCCTGGGATGTGGCGCGCGAAATCTGCCGGGTGCTGAAGCCGGGCGGCAAGGTGTTCGTCGACTGGCCGTTCCTGCAGCCGGTGCACGGCTATCCGCACCATTATTACAACGCCACGCCGCGCGGCAACGAGGCGCTGTTCGAGCCCTATTGCGATGTCGAACCCGCTTCCTTCGACCGCCACCACCACCCGCTGATCGGTGCCCGCTGGATGCTGACCGGCTGGCGCAACGGACTGCCGGACGGCATCGCGCAGCAGTTCGAGGCCAAGACGGTCGGCGAGCTGATCGCGGCCGACCCGGACGCGGCCCTGGACCAGGATTGGTGTGCACAGCTGCATCCGTTCCTGTGGAAAGCAGTCCCGTCCGGCTCCCGCATCGTCGGCATCAAGCGGCCGATGTTCATCCACCCCACGCCCGCTCCCGGCGCCGAGCTGGCACGACTGGAGGCGGAGAACGTCGCGTTGCAGCAGTCGCTGCACGACATGCAGCAATCCACCTCCTGGCGGCTGACCGCGCCGCTGCGCAGCGTCGTCGGATGGCTGCGTGGCAAACCCGCAGCGCCTGCGCCCGACGCCGGGGCAAGACATGTCTGAATCCCCTGCCTTGCCACCTGTCGCGCCTTGACTCGCCGCGCCTGTTCGGCGCTTTTCCCCACCCGCTTACCCTCGATTGGTTGAAACAATGTCCGGCCTGAACGACACGACCCAGCGCAGCGCAACGATCTCGGTCCTGGTGGACAACGAGGCGGGCGTACTGGCGCGCGTCATCGGCCTGTTCTCCGGCCGCGGCTACAACATCGACAGCCTGACGGTAGCGCCGGTGGACGCCGCCGGCCTGCGCAGCCGCATCAACATCGTCACCTCCGGCACCGGCATGGTGATCGAGCAGATCAAGGCGCAGCTCGACCGCCTGGTGCCGGTGCACCGCGTTGCCGACCTGTCCATGGACGGCCCGCACGTGGCACGCGAACTGGCGCTGGTGAAGGTGATCGGCACCGGTGAGAAGCGCGTTGAGGCAATGCGCATCGCCGATACGTTCCGGGCCCGGGTCGTCGACACGACGCTGGGGAGTTTCGTGTTCGAACTGACGGGTGCGACCGAAAAGATCGATGCGTTCATCGAGCTGATGCGTGACCTCGGCCTGGCCGAAGTCTCCCGCAGCGGGATTGCCGCCCTCGCTCGGGGCGGCCGGGTTATCTGACTTAAACAAGCAGCAGTACAAGGAAGCAGTATCATGCGCGTCTACTACGATCGCGATGCCGACGTGAACCTGATCAAGGGGAAGAACGTCGCCATCATCGGTTACGGCAGCCAGGGCCACGCCCATGCCAACAACCTCAAGGACAGCGGCATCAAGAACCTGGCGATCGGCCTGCGTCCGGGCTCGCAGGGCGTTGCCAAGGCCGAAGCCGCCGGCCTGAAGGTCATGGACCCGGCCGATTGCGCCAAGTGGGCCGATGTCGTGATGGTGCTGACGCCGGACGAGGGTCAGGGCGACCTGTACCGGGAGAAGCTGCACGCCAACATGAAGCCCGGCGCCGCGCTGGCCTTCGCGCACGGCCTGAACGTGCACTTCAACCTGCTCGATCCGCGCCCGGACATCGACGTGTTCATGATCGCGCCGAAGGGCCCTGGCCACACGGTGCGCAGCGAGTATCAGCGCGGCGGCGGCGTGCCTTGCCTGGTGGCGGTGGCGCAGAACCCGTCCGGCAACGCGCTGGAAGTCGCTCTGTCCTACGCCTCGGCGATCGGCGGCGGGCGCGCCGGCATCATCGAAACGACCTTCAAGGAAGAGTGCGAGACCGACCTGTTCGGTGAGCAGGTGGTGCTGTGCGGCGGCCTGGTCGAGCTGATCAAGGGCGGCTACGAGACGCTGGTGGAGGCTGGTTACGCGCCTGAAATGGCGTATTTCGAGTGCCTGCACGAGGTGAAGCTGATCGTCGACCTGATCTACGAAGGCGGCATCGCCAACATGAACTACTCGATCAGCAACACCGCCGAGTACGGCGAATACGTCACCGGCCCGCGCATCATCACCGATGAAACAAGGGCAGAGATGAAGCGCGTGCTGGCCGACATCCAGAGCGGCCGTTTCGCCCGCGACTGGATGCTGGAGAACAAGGTGAACCAGTCCAGCTTCAAGGCCACCCGCCGCCGCCTGTCGGAGCACCCGATCGAGCAGGTCGGCGAAAAGCTGCGCGCCATGATGCCGTGGATCAGCAAGAACGCGCTGGTCGACAAGGCGAAGAACTAACGCGCCGTAAGCGGTATCGTCATGGCCGGCTACCCGGGCTCGATCCGGATGGTCGGCCATGCACGACTATTGCGGACCTGCCCGCAATGGTTCCGCGGCTGAGACGACGTCGTGGACGGCCGAACCGTCCCGTCACCACGCGGCCACGGCGTGATCCGCCAGCCGGTCGCGGCTGCCCTGATCTGCAATCCGCACCCGGGGGCCGGCACGTGGCGCAGCCAGGCGCGTGGCGTTTCGCCCAGCAGGCTGCCGGCCAGCGCGCCGATCGGGCCGCCATGTGTGACGGCCAGAGCCGGCACCGCCATTGGTAACGCGCGAAACCAGGCAAGCACACGGTCTGCCAGCTCCGCGGTGGTTTCGCCACCGCCCGGGCGGAAGCGCACCGGGGCATCGATCATGCCGTTCATGGCCTCGCCCTCGACCGCCCAGATCGCGTCCCAGGTCCGGCCCTCCCAGGTGCCGAACGATCGTTCCATCAGGCGCGGCTCCAGATGCAGCGGCACGCCAAGGGCAGCGGCAAGCCGCGCCGCCGGAATACGCGCCCGCCGCAGCGGCGAGGCATACACCGCCGCAAAGGGCCGTCCCGCCAAGGCGGAGGCCAGTGTTCGCACGGAAGCCAGTCCCTCGCCGGAAACGCCGACATCCGTGCTGCCGTAGCAGCGGCCCGCGAAGTGCCGCGATACCGGTGGGTGCCGGAGTAGGAGGATTGCGGTCACGGCCGCGCGGCAAAGGCGAGAGTCGAAAGCACCACGCCAGCGTAGGCAGTGGCGCCGAGGCAGTCGCCTGTCGCGCCCCCAATGCGCCGCCGGACCACGCGGCTGAACCACCACGCGAATGCGCCGCTCGCGGCGAGCCCGGCGCAGGCGGCGACCGGCGCTGTAACGCCGGCCAGCAGCAGAACAGGCGATGCGCAAGCGATCCCCAAGCCGACGGTCCGCCAACGGGCATGGTCCGCGACCGCTCTGGCCAAGCCCACGCGTCCAGGGTCAGGGGGTGCCAGCGCCGCCAGTACCAGCAAGGCCAGGCGGCCGGTCATGCCCGATACCACCAATGCCAGCGCCGCTCGGCCTGTGCCGCCGGCCGCCATCAAGCCGCCCGCGCGCAGGGCGAGCGCCAGCGCCAGGCCGGTCACGCCGAAGCTGCCGACGCGGCTGTCCTTCAGGATGCGCAGCACGTCATCGCGCGTGCGCCCGCCACCGAACGCATCGCAAACATCGGCGACCGCGTCCTCATGCAGTGCGCCGGTCAACAGCGCCTCCGCCGCCAATGCGACCAGCACTGCGAGCGGCAGCGGCCAGAGCTGCGCGGCCAGCGCCAGGACCGCGGCGGTCAGCGCGCCGATCAGCCCGCCGATCAACGGAAACAGCGTCAGCGCCCGCGGAAAGTCGGCCTCAAACCCGGCCGAGTCGGCACTGGCGCCGCCCGGCACCGGCAGCCGCGTCAGGAACTGCACGCCGGTGGTGAAGGCCCGCAGCCAGGTGGCGATCATCCGCCCATGGCTTCGGCCAGCGTTGCCATGTCGCGCAGCAGTGCCGCAGCGGCATCCAGCAGCGGCAGCAGCAGCAGCGCGCCTGTGCCCTCGCCAAGCCGAAGGTCCCACTGCAGGAACGGCTCCAGCCCCAGGGCGCCCAGCACCGCGGCATGACCCGGTTCGGCGCCGCAGTGCGCGGCGATTGCGGTGCTCAGCCCGGCCGGGTCGAGCCGCTGCGCCACCAGGGCTGCCGCGCCCACGATGTACCCATCCAGCACCACGGTCATGCGTCGGCGAGCGGCCGCCAGGATCGCGCCGGCCATGGCCGCGACCTCAAAGCCGCAGACCGCGGCAAGGGCTGCGCGCGGATCGTCCGCCAGCATTGGCCGCGCTCTGCTCACCGCAGCAGCAACCACCGCACGCTTACGGGCCAGCGTGGCGTCGTTGGCGCCGGCCCCTGGTCCCACCATTGCCGCCGCATCCGCGCCGGTCAGCAACGCGGCGAGGCAGGCGGCGATGGTGGTATTGCCGATGCCGATCTCACCCAGCGCAAGAACGTGGATGCCGGCATCCGCCGCCTCCTGCACCGCACGTTCGCCCAGGTCCAGCGCGGCATGGAATTCAGCCGCCGACATTGCCGGACCCTGCGCCAAGTTCGCCGTGCCCTGCCGCACCCGCCAGTCGCGGTGCGACAGCCCCGCCGGCGCTTTCGATCCGGCATCCACCAGCACCACGTCCGCCCCCACGCTCTGCGCGATCGCGCCGGCGGCGGACCGGCCCTGCAGGGTCAGCCGCATGATGGCGGCCGTGACATCCGACGGCCACAGGCCGATGCCCTCCTCCACCACCCCGTGGTCTCCCGCGAAAATCAGCAGGCGGCGCGGCGTTGTCTCCGGGCGTAGCGTGCCCTGGGTCTCGGCGAGGCGGGCCGCAAGGCGTTCCAGACGGCCGAGGCTGCCCGGTGGCTTGGCAAGCGAATCCAGCCGCGCCTGCACATCGGCGCGGGAAAATGCGGTCACAGCGGAGTCTCCGTCCGGGCAATGAAGTGGAAGAAGGTGCCGCTGACGCGGCCACGGATGCCGCCTGCCGGTCCCAGGTCGTTGCCTTCCGCATCCTGCAGCTCTGCGAGCGGTGGGTCGTCGCCGGGCTGCACCAGCCGGGCGTAGTGGAACTCATGCCCGCGCACGATGGCGCCGGCGACGCCGAGCGGACCATCGGCGAGGAGGGTGGCGGCGCGATAGCCCAGGTGGAGGCGGCGTTTGGCGAAGCTGGTGCCGTGCGACAGCAGTCCGGCCATGCGGTGGGTGGTGCCGGAGGCATCCTCCAGCGTCTCGCCGAGCACCATGAACCCGCCGCACTCGCCGTGGACCGGGCGCGTGGCGGCGAAGGCGCGCAACCCGTCGAGGAAGTGCGACGCGGTGGCGAGGTGCCCAGCGTGCAGCTCGGGATAGCCGCCCGGCAGCCAGCACGCGTCGCAATCGGCCGGTGGCGGCTCGTCGGCGAGCGGCGAGAACGGGATAAGGTCGGCACCGGCGCGGCGCCAACCCTCGACGACGTGGCCGTAGAGGAAGCTGAATGCCGCATCGCGTGCCACGGCGATGCGCTGCCCCGGCGGTGGCAGCGGAATGGCGCGGGAGGCGGTGGCCGGTGGCAGCGAGCCGGCGATCTGTCGGATCAGGTCGAGGTCCAGATGCTGCTCCGCCATGTCGGCCAGGGCCGACAGCAGGGTTGGCAGTGCCTCGTGTTCCTCCGCCTGCACCAGGCCGAGATGCCGTTCCGGCATCTCTGGCGCGCCGCCGCGCGGAATGGCACCGGCGATCGGGATGCAGAGCGAGGCCATGGCGTGGGCGATCAGGCGGCGGTGGCGCTCGCTACCAACGCGGTTCAGCACCACGCCACCGATGCGCACGGCCGGGTCATGGGTGGCGAAGCCGCGCAGCATGGCGGCAGCGGTCTGTGCCTGGCCGGAGACATCCAGCACCAGCAGCACCGGCAAGCCGAAGCGCGCGCACAGATCGGCGGCGCTGCCGGTGCGGCCGGAGGGGCCCGGAATACCGTCGAACAACCCCATAGCCCCCTCGGCGATGACCAGGTCGGCGTCGGTTGTGGCAGTGCCGAACAGCCCGTCCAGCAGCGTCGCCGGCATCGCCCAGCTATCGAGGTTCAGCCCCGGCCGCCCCGTGGCGACGGCATGGAAGGCGGTATCGAGATAGTCCGGCCCCGCCTTGATCGCTCCCACCCGCACCCCGCGCCGCCGCAGCGCCGCCAGCAGGCCGAGGGTGACCGTGGTCTTGCCGCTGCCCGACCGTGGGGCCGCGACGAGGAGGCCATGGGTCATGGAGAGAGCCATCGCTCATCGCCGTCGGCGCCCAACGTCTCCTCAGACGTCTCCTCATAGGTGCCAAGCTTGACTGCGCCATCACCGTCTTGGTCGGCGAAGGCCGACCATCCACGCCTTTGTCCCAGAGGCAAGGACATCGCCGGCTTTGGCACCGAAAGTCGTGGGCGATCGGCCTGCGCCGACCAGGACGGTGGTGGCGCAGCGGCGTCGCCTGCTGGCCAGGTGCCGGACCATACCTCAGCGTCCCTGCCAAACCGCCCTGCCATCAACAGGCCTCCACCGCCGCGGTCAGCGCCAGCAGGTGCCGCCGCATGGCGACGATCTCGCCGAACACCACCAGCGCCGGGGTCGGCAGATGCGCTTCGGCCGCATCGGTGGCGATGCGATCCAACGTGGACACCAGTACGCTCTGGGCCGGTGTCGTCGCCGCCGCCACCACCGCCGCCGGCGTGCTCGACCGCATGCCGCCGGCCAGCAGCGCCGCCACGATCGACGGCAGTTTCCGCAGCGCCATGTAGACGACGATCGGCTCGCCCGTCCGCGCCAGAGCGGCCCAATCGGGACTGCCCTCGCCGTCGGCGCCATGGCCGGTGACCAGCGTCACCGCCTGGTTGATGCCGCGCATCGTCGGTGGGATGCCGGCTGCTGCAAGCCCGGCCAGTCCGGCCGTCAGCCCCGGCAGGATGCGGAACGGCACGCCGGCCTCGACCAGTGCCACCGCTTCCTCCCCGCCGCGGCCGAACACCAGCGGATCGCCGCCTTTCAGCCGCAGCACCCGCCGCCCGGCCTTGGCACGGGCGATCAGCGTCGCGCTGATGTCCGCCTGATCCGCCGAGGGCTTGCCGCCGCGCTTGCCGGCAAAGATCCGCTCCGCACCGGGCGGTGCCAGGGCCAGCACCTCCGGCGCGACCAGCGCGTCGTGCACCACGGTGTCTGCCTGCGTCAGGCCCGACAGCACGTCCAGCGTCAGCCAGCCCGGATCGCCCGGCCCGGCGCCGGCCAGCCAAACATGCCCCGGCGCCAGCGCCGGCCGCCCGCGCAGCAATGCCAGCAGCGCATCCGTGTCCGGCGCCGTCATGCCCGCGCCTCCGCGTGACGCCGCGGTCCCACTGGGGCAAAATCGCCGCCATGCCCGACAACGACCGCCACCTGCGGCGTGGCTGGACCACCGGCGCCTGCGCCACGGCGGCGACCAAGGCGGCGGCCACCGCACTGCTGACCGGCGCGTTTCCCGACCCGGTGCGGATCACCCTGCCGCGCGGCGAGCAGCCGGCCTTCGCCCTGGCCACCACCAGCCGCGACGGCGACCGGGCCACCGCCGGCATCGTCAAGGACGCCGGCGACGATCCTGACGTGACGCACGGCGCGCTGGTGCTGTCGTCGGTGCGCCTGTTGCCACCGGGCTCCGGCATTCGCTTCAGAGCGGGCGAGGGCGTCGGCACGGTGACGCGGCCCGGCTTGCCGGTGCCGCCCGGCGAACCGGCGATCAACCCGGTGCCGCGCCGGCTGATGACCGGCGTGCTGGTCGACCTCGGCCTTGCCGACGCCGAGGTGGAGATTGCCATTCCCGGCGGCGAAGCCCTGGCGCAACGCACGCTGAACGGGCGCCTCGGCATTGTCGGTGGCCTGTCCATCCTCGGCACCACCGGCGTGGTGATCCCGTATTCCTGCGCCGCCTGGATCGACACCATCCATCGCGGCATCGACGTCGCCCGAGCGACCGGGCTGCAGCATATCGTCGGCTCGACCGGAGACACGTCGGAGCGCGCTGCGCAGGCGCTGCATCATCTCCCCGAAACGGCGCTGATCGAGATGGGCGACTTTGTCGGCGGGATGTTGAAATACCTCCGCCGCCATCCCGTGCCGCGTGTCACCATCGCTGGCGGCGTGGCGAAGATGACCAAGCTGGCGCAGGGCATGCTCGATCTGCACTCCAAGCGCGGTTCGGCCGACCTCGATGCGCTGGCGGAGGTGGCGCGCGAAGCCGGCGCCGGTGCGGACCTGGCAGAGCGCATCCGCGCCGCGGGATCCGTCGCGCAAGCCTTCGCCGAGGCAGGCGATTTCCCGCTGGGCAATGCTGTTGCCGCCGGCGCGTGGCGCACCGCGGCGGCGGAACTCGACCAAACCGGCATCACCCTGGAGGTGCTGCTGTTCGATCGCGCCGGCACGCTGGCCGGGCGGGCGGATTTTACGCAGGTTGGTCATGCTCCCTCCGCGCCGCGGAACCGGCGGCGGTAATCGACGCTGTAGAGCGCACTTTCCGAGAAATCCTCCGCCGCCAAAGCCGGACCAACCAGAATCAGCGCCATCCGCTCCGGCTTCGCCGCGGCGACGCGGGCCTGGATGTCTGCCAGCGTGCCGCGCAGGATCAGTTCCTCGGGCCAGGTGGCTCTGACCACGACAGCGACCGGACAGGACGGGCCGTAATACGGCGTCAGTTCCGCGACGATGCGGTCGATCGACTGGATTGCGAGGTGGATCGCCAGCGTTGCGCCGGTGGCGGCAAAGGCAGCGATCTTCTCGCCCGGCGGCATGGCGGAGGCGCGGCCCGGCATGCGCGTCAGCACCACGCTCTGCGCCAGTTCCGGCACCGTCAGTTCGACGCCAAGCTGTGCCGCGGCGGCGGCGAATGCGGGGACCCCGGGGGTCAGCGTGTAGGGGATGCCGCGCCGCCGCAGCCGCCGCACCTGCTCGGCCGTTGCCGAGTAGACGGACAGATCGCCCGATTGCAGCCGCGCCACGTCGAGCCCGGCTTCATGCGCGCGGACGAATTCGGCCTCGATCGCCTCCAGGTCGAGTGGCGCCGTATCCACCAGCCGCGCGCCGGGCGGGCAGTGCTGTAGTAGGGCCGGGGAGACCACGGAGCCGGCGTACAGGCACACCGGGCAGCGCGCCAGCAGATCGCGCCCGCGGACGGTGATCAGGTCCGCCGAACCCGGTCCGGCGCCGATGAAGTGGACGGTCATGGGCGGCTCCAGTCCCGCACTGTCATGGCCGGACCTGGCCCAGCGAACGCACCCCTAGTGGAAATGATCGGCCGTGGTTGGGTTGGGAGGACGTGCGGGATGGCCGATTGTCTTCT
>JAFEFW010000117.1 GCA_018240405.1 Pseudomonadota bacterium | reverse complement strand
AGAGACAGTCGCGCTCATGCCGGGTGCCTTTCCACGAGAATGCTGCCAAAGACGATTTCGCGCAGGCGGATCAGCGCCGTGGGATCGCGGTCGACCTTTGAGCGCAGGATGGCGCCCTCAAATGCGTCGATCAGGAAGGCCGCAACCGTCTCGGGCGGGAGCGTGATGCTGATCTCCCCGGCGTCTACGGCTTCCTGGATTGTGGTTGCCAACAATGTGGTCCAGGCGGCGAAGATGCTGGCGAGGCGGTCGCGGACGAGACGGCTGTCGACCGCGAGTTCAGCCGAAAAATTCCCGATCATGCAGCCAGCGTGGTTCCTGCTCTCTGCCTTGGCGGTGATCTTGCCGGCGAACCAGGCTTTCAGGCGAGCGAGCGGTGACATGGTCTCGTCGCTGAGGATGGCGGTGGTGCGGGCGGCGCGCTGTTCCCAGAAGCGGCCGAGCACCTCGGCGCCGAATTGCTCCTTGGATTCAAAGTGCGTGTAGAACGTGCCCTTTGGCACGCCTGCCGCCTGAATGATGTCCTGCACACCTGAGGCGTGGAAGCCCTGCGTGTGCAGCAGGCGGAGGCCTGTGGAGATCAGATGGTCGCGCGTGCCGGTCTGTCGCATGGCCAACAATATGACCGACCGGTCGGTTTATGCAAGGGGGCACCAACCGCCTGGCGACCTCACGCAATCACGTCAACAACCAGTTTTCCTTCGGCCGCCCGGTTGGCGATGGCGTCGTAGGCGTCCGCTACGGTACTGAAGGCAAATCGGCGCAGATCGAGCCGGGGCGTCAGCTGGCCCGCATCCACCAATCGCGCGACCTGTGACAGGATCGCGCCGTGGTGGTCACGCCCCTCGCCCGTGAGCAGCGGCGGCAGCGTGAATATCCCGGAATAGGTCGCGGCCTTGAATGACAGCGGCGCCAATGCATGTGTGCCCCAACCCAGGCAACTCACCACGTGCCCGAACCGTCGCACTGCCGCAAAGGATGCGTCGAGCGTCGCCCCGCCAGCTGTGTCGTAGACCAGGTCGAAGCCCAGCCCGCCGGTATGGTCCGCGACATAGTCCGCAACTGAGACCGCCTTGAAGTCGATGGACGTCGCCCCGATCGATTGAAGATAATCGGCGCGCCAGCCCCGTTCGGTTGCGTACACGCTTGCGCCAAAGGCCCGTGCAATCTGCACCGCGACATGCCCGACGCCTCCGGCGCCGCCATGAACCAGCACGGTCTGCCCGCGGCCGACATGCGCCCGGTCCACCAGCCCCTCCCAGGCCGTAATCGCCACCAGCGGCAACGCCGCGGCTTCCCGCATCGTTAGCGTGACCGGCTTGTGAGCGAGCAGTGCGGCATCCACGGCAGCGTATTCAGCGAGGGTTCCTTGCACACCGCCAACACCGCCCACCATGCCGTACACCGCATCACCGAGCCGAAAGCGCTCGGCACCCGGTCCGACCTGTTCGACGATTCCCGCCATGTCCAGGCCCAGGATCGCGGGTAGTTGGTGGCGCGCATGCGGCGCCGCACCCGCTCTGATCTTGGTGTCGAGCGGGTTAACGCCGCTGGCATGGATTTTCACCAGCACCTCCCCTGGCCCCGGCACTGGCCGCGGCACTTCCGCGAGCCGCAGGGCGTCGTTGGGCGCCGTAACAACAAGGGCCTTCATCAACGCGGATAGGGTCATGACGGACTCTCCTTCGACCCCGAATGTCTCGGCTTTACGCGCGCATGGAAATCAAAGAAAGTGACTGCATTCCATGCATTTCTGCATGAGGCATGACGGTGGACTGGAGCGACCTGCGCATCCTGCTGGCTGTTGCCCGCTCCGGCACGCTGGGTGCAGCCGCCCGGCGGATTGGGCAGACCCAACCGACAATGGGACGGCGCATCCGTGCGCTGGAACAGCAGGTCGGTCACGCGCTGTTCCAGCGCACGCAGGACGGCTTCGTGCTGACCGATGAAGGCCAGACAGCCTTCGCGCATGCGGAGCGAATGGAAGAGGAAGCGCTGGCGCTGCAGCGGGAGCTCGCCGGGGCCGAATCACTCCTGGGCGGGTTGCTGCGCGTGTCCTGCTCCGACTGGTTCGGCGTCACCTTGCTGGCGCCTGTCCTCGCCGAGTTCAGCGCGCTTCACCCCAAGGTCGTTGTGGAACTGCTGACCGACACGCGGCTCTACAGTCTGCCCCGCCGCGAGGCCGACCTGGTGTTCCGCATCCGGCCGTTCGACGAACCGGAAATCATCGCGCGCCGCCTGTTACACATCCCCTACAGCGTCTACATCCGCCGCGGCCATCAGCCACCGCGTGCCGGCGACGGGAGCGGCTGTCCGTTGGTGCTGATGGATATTGGCTTTGGCGGGATGCCCGATGTTGCATGGGTGCAGCGCGTGCTTCCCAACGCGCATGTCACGGCGCGCAGCAATAATCGCGAAGTTCAGGCCCGGTTGTGCGCTTTGGGAACCGGCATCGCCGTGCTGCCTTGCCCGCTCGGTGATGCAACGCCGGGCATCGAGCGCGTCGACCTGGGCGAACCGCCGCCCGGCCGTGATACCTGGGTGGGCTACCACAGCGACATGCGGCGTATGCGGCGGCTGCGCGCCTTACTGGAGCTTGTCGTGGCGCGTCTGGCCGACGGATGAGGCACGGCGCATCTACGCGAACGTCACGCCCGTCAGCCGTTCCGACAGCGCCCACAGGTCCCGCGCCGCTGCCTCATCCAGCGCCTGCGGATAGATCTTCGACGGGCCGACAGGGCCGCGGGTCTCGCTCCAGCGCATCGGGCCGTAATAGCCGCCGCCTTGCGCCTGCGGTGCGGCAGCCGCGTAAAGCGACGGCAGCGCCCCCTCTCGGGCGGTCTGCGCGAGGGACGTAAAGACGAAGTCGGCCACCAGACCCATCGCCGTGCGGCCGAGGCCGTTGCGCACGATCTCGGTGCTGGACCAGCCCGGATGCGCCGCGATGCTGCGCAGTGGCCAGCCAGCAGCGGCCGCGCGCCGCTGCAGCTCCAGAGAGAATATCAGCATCGCCAGCTTGGTCCGGGCATACACGGCCCGCGGCTGGTACCCTCGCTCCGAAAGGAAATCGTCCAACGCCAGAGACGCCCGCCGGTGCGCCACGCTGGCGACGTTCACGACCCTCCCGCCGCCTGGTGCAGCACAGAGCGCCTCCTTCAGCCGCGCGGTCAGCGCGAAATGTCCGAGGTAGTTGACGCCAATCTGCCGCTCGAACCCGTCCTCGGTCACCGCGCGCTTCGGCAAGGCCATGATCCCGGCATTGTTGACCAGGATGTCCACCCGCCCCTGACCCGCCGCAGCGGCCGCGGCGGCGAAGCCTTGCACAGAGATAAGACTGGCAAGGTCCAACAGCAGCACCCGCACCGTTGCCTGCGGCACCACCTGCCGGATGCGCGCCATCGCCTGTGCGCACCGCGCCGCGTCGCGGCCGGCCAGAACGGTGTCAGCGCCCAGTTGCGCCAAGCCGAGAGCAGTTTCGTAGCCGATGCCGGAGGTTGGACCGGTAACAATCGCCAGCTTGCCGTCGAGCCGCGGTGCATCCTGCAGGGTCCAGCCGTCCTTTACCGCGGTCACGCGCTCGCTCCTTCGGGTTTTGTTGTCACATGCCGCAAGTTTCGCGCCGGTCCAAGAAGCCGGATCATGAAATCCCCAGGCGCCGCAACCGGCTCAGCGTCTCAATACGGACGCTCCCGGATGTGCAGGCGGAACAGCAGACGGGAGATCGCAAGCTCACCGACAAGAAACACCACGACGCCGAGGAGGATATCGGCAGCACCGAAACCAAGCACCGGGGCGCTCCACAACAACGGCAGCAGCGACTCCGGTACCTGGTCCAGCCCCAATGCCTGACTGCTGGACTCCATGCCCAGGCGCCGCTTGCAGAAGCTGGAAAACAGGTCCCCGGCCATGGCGCAGGCGGCAATTCCGGCGCCCAGGTCTGCGCCGAGGCCGAACAGCGGCGCCAGGACGATGCCGGCAACGATGGACAGCACGATGCCACGTACGGTCTTCGACCTGCCGAACAGCCGGTGACCGTCCGACAGCACGAGCCCGCCGTCCAGCGGCCAGCCGTAGCGGTCGCGCAGAAACTTCCGGGCCAGCACCGGAACACCGTTGGCAATGACAATGACGGCCAGGACCTGCGCAACGCCGAGGAGATGCATAGTCCCATGGTATCGTCAGGATGGCCGGCGCGTCAGTCCCCGTTGGTTAGCCTATCGGGCAGCGTATGGACGCGACCCGGGCGCCGCGAACGGCGGCTGGCACGACCGGCGGTCATCGGGCACATTGTTCGCAGCGGACTCGGGAGACTGCACAATCTCATCCTTCGTCGATATGGTCCTTGCGTTCGTGCGGGAACACGAGGCCTGGGCGGCGCCAATTGTCCTGGTGCTGGCATTCGGAGAGTCGCTCGCCTTCATCTCCCTGCTGCTGCCGGCGACTGTCATCCTGTTCGGCGTCGGCGGCCTGATCGGTGCGTCCGGCATCGGCTTCTGGGAAATCTGGGCCGCCGCCGCCATCGGCGCCGCGCTGGGCGACTGGCTCTCCTACTGGCTCGGATTGCATTTCAGCCACGATATCGCCCGGCTGTGGCCGCTGTCGCGCCATCCAACCCTGCTGCCGCGAGGAGAGCGGTTCTTTCAGCGCTGGGGTACGCTGGGCATCTTCCTCGGCCGCTTCTTCGGGCCGTTGCGGGCGGCGCTGCCACTGGTGGCGGGCATCTGCGCCATGCCAGCCATTCCGTTCCAGATTGCCAACGTTGCTTCCGCCCTGGTCTGGGCCACCGGCATCCTGGCGCCGGGCATCGTGCTCGCCGGCTGGATGAAGTAGAGCCTCCAGGCTGGCCAACCGGCCCGGTCATTGGATGGCAGGCGCCTCTCACGCTGCTGCGACCGCCGGAACAGTACCACTGCTGTCGCGTATCAGTGACAGGAAGAGGTGTACGCCATGGATGACGAAGTTCGGCCGGCTGGAGGCTACACGGGCAAGCAAAGGCGATTGCATTGGATCGTGGCCGGGCTTGTCGTGGTGCAACTCGCACTCGGATCGGTGATCGCCTCATCCCAACCCGGCGACCACAAGGGAACCCTGCTGCTGCACGCGGGGATCGGCACGGCAATCTTCCTGCTGATGCTGTCACGCTGGCAGCTTCGCAAGCGCGTCGGCGCGCCGCCACCGCCGTCCGGCACGCCGGTCGATGCGGCCGCGCTCGCCCGCGCCAACCACCTGGGATATTACGCGCTGCTGCTGGCAATGCCGGTTATCGGCTGGTGCGCCTATTTGTTCGGTGGCGGCTTCGGTGCCGTGCATGCCGCCGGCGCCGGTATACTGCTGCTGGCAATTGCCGCGCATCTGGCTGGTGTCGCCTACCATTCCTGGATACGTCAGGATGGTCTGCTGCACCGTATGCTGCCCGGGCACGCCCAGGCCAATCCGGCAACCGAGGAAGGCTGACGCGGCCGGTAGCCGCCCGCGGCACAACCTGCAGGCAGAAGCGGCCCGTAAAAGCCGATCGCCAACAGCCTGCTGATACGGAATAATTGTCCCGCTGATCCGTCCATGTGGTGGATAGGGGACGACGCCTGGTGTCTACTGACCTGCGCCTAACGCTGACGACGCTGCTGCCGCGCCTGCGACGCTTCGGTCTCGCACTGACCGGCTCCAGCGCCGACACCGACGATCTTGTGCAGAACGCATGCGAGCGTGCGCTGCGCTATGCGGACCAGTTACGTGACCTGCCCCGGATGGATGCGTGGCTCTACGGCATCATGCGGAATCTGTGGATCGACGAAGTTCGTCATCGCCGGGTTCGTCGCCACGACGACATCGAAACAGCGCACGCCGTCATTGGCGACGATGGCGAGGCAACGACGGATAGTCGCATCAACCTCGGGGCTGTCCGCCAGGCGATGGCCAACATGCAGCCGGATCAGCGCACCGTGCTGATGCTGGTCTGCGTGGATGGGCTCAGCTACCGCGAAACAGCCGACGTGTTGGGTATCCCGGTCGGCACTGTCATGAGCAGGCTGTCGCGTGCACGCCAGGACCTGCACGAGCGTCTGACAAGCCGGGCTGGTTCTGAAAAGGTAGCCTTGTTTCCCTTGCGAAGCGCGGCCGCCGGCCGCGACAGAACCCGGTCGGCGTGAGATGGTGACCCGTAACATGACTCCCGCCGACGCAATGGACGACCTGATCTCGGCCTACGCCGATGGCGAGCTGGATGAGGCGTCCGCCACCACCGTCGAAAATTACCTCGCCGACCACCCGGAGGCGCTGGACCGCCTCGCCATGCACCGTGAGATGTCGGCGCTGCTGCGAACGGCCTTTGCGGTTCCGCCCGCTACCGCCCAGGCGACAGAGCCCCGACGCGCCGCAGCCAAGCTCGTGCCGGTTTCAACGCGCCTCCGCCAGCGCTTTCGCATGCCGGCCTACGGTTGGGCGATTGCGGCATCGATCGCGGCTGGCGTCATAGGCTATGGAACCGGCGCCACCTGGCCGGGCCTGGTCGGATCGGAGCAGTCACAGATGCTGGCCGAGGTGGCCGAGTATCATGAGGTGTATTCGAAAGAGACGGTACATCTCGTCGAGGTCGGCGCAGATCAGGTGGATCACCTGAAAGCGTGGCTCGGCAAACGGATCAAGGGTCCGCTGCCGATTCCCGACTTCAAGCAGGCGGGCCTGACGTTTGCCGGTGCTCGCATGGCAGTGCTGGAAGGCGCCCCGGTGGCGCAATTGATGTACACACGGGCCGACGGACCGCCGATCGCATTCTGCGTATTCCACCACCCTGGCAAGCCGACAGGCATGGTGGTGGAGCGGCACGGCGAGATGCATGTCGCCATGTGGGATGACGGCGTGCACGGCTACATCGTGGTTGGTGAGGCCGACGCGGCGGTGATCCGGTCCCTCGCCAGCATGGCCCAGCGGCAGATTTAGTCGGCAGTCGCCCCGTCCGTCTCGTTTGGGTGCGACGGACCGAGCGGCCTATGCGGAGCGGCGCCCGCGCAACGCCGCGGCCAAAGTCCCGTCGTCCAGGACGTCCAGCGCACCGCCGATCGGCACACCCTGGCCGACGCGGGTGACGGTGACGCCGGTAGGCCGAAGCTGATCCGCCAGGAAATGCGCCGTAGTGGCGCCGTCGACCGTGGCGCCAAGGGCGAGGATGATCTCTTTGACTTCGCCTTCATCGACCCGGGATAGGAGTGAGGCCATGTTCAGGTCCTCCGGCCGCACGCCGGACAGGGCTGACAGCGTGCCGCCGATGACATGGTAAAGCCCGTGATAAGCTCCGGATCGCTCAAGCGCCCACAGATCGCCGACGCCCTCAACCACGCAGATCAGGGTATGGTCACGCCGCGGATCCGCGCAGATGCTGCATGGGTCCTGCGAGTCGAGGTTGCCGCAATCGGCGCACGGCTTGACCGCCGCGGCGGCGGAGGTCAGTGCGCGCGCCAAGGGCAGCATGCGCTGTTCCGGCTGTTGCAGCATGCGCAGCGCGGCACGGCGCGCGCTGCGCGGGCCCATCCCCGGCAGCCTGGCCAGCAGGCTGATCAGGTGATCGACCTCAGGGCCGCCCATGGCGACAGGCTTTGGGCGTAAGCGCGGCTGGAAGTCTCCGCTTGCGTGGGGGCACGGCCTGGTCGCGCTGCCGCGGCACCCCTTCCGTCATGGTGGGACGAACCAACCGCCGCGGCCGGCAAGCGTCATGGGCGACGGTCAGCGCCGCAATCAAAACGGCAGCTTCATCCCGGGCGGAAGCTGCAGGCCGCCGGTCGCCTCGCGCATCTTCTCGGCAGCAAAGGCTTCGATCTTGCCCTTGGCGTCCTTGTGGGCGGCGACAATCAGGTCCTGCAGCATTTCGGCGTCGTCCGGGCTGATCGCCTGCGGGTCGATCGCCAGGCGCTTCATGTCGCCCTTGCCGTTGAGCGTCACCTTCACCATGCCGGCACCGGACTCGCCGGTCATCTCGGTCGACTCCAGCTTGGCCTGCATCTCCTCCATCTTGGACTGCATCTGCTGCGCCTGCTTCATCAGGCCGGCCAGGTTCTTCATGAGTCGATCTCCATCGGGTCTTCGTCAAAGTAGTCCGCTTCGGGCGGAGCAAAAGGTGGGATGTCGGCCTCGTCAGCCGACGGGGCCGCCGGGAGGCCATAAGCGTCGGCGGTGCGGTCATGCACGGTGTCAATGCGCGCGCCGGGAAACGCCTGCATGATTGCCCGCACCAGCGGGTGGTCGGCCGCGGCACTGCGGCGGGCAGTATCGGCGGCGGCGCCCTGCTCCGCCAGCGTCGGCTCACCCTGAGCCACCGATACGGCAATGGTCCAGCGCGTGCCGGTCGCGGCGGTCAGCAGTTTCGCAAGATCGGAAGCCAGCGCGCGCGGCGCCTCGGGCTGCGGGCGGATTTCGATCACCGGCGGGGCGAACCGCACGACGTGCACCGAGTGCAGCAGATGGGCGTGCAGCATCGCCTCCTTCTGCGCCCCGACGAACGCGACGACGTCGCGGAAGGTGGTGAAGCGCGGAACCGCGGGAGCGGGCGCGATGGCCGGTCCGGGATCGGCCAGCACCGGCGCGCCACCGGCCACCGCCCGGGCGCCGCCACCGCCGGCGGGCGGCGTAACCGGGCTGCCTGGCGCGGCGCTGGCTGTGGCCGAAGTCAGGCGCCGCACAAGGTCGCCCGGCGTCGGCATGTCGGCAACATGACAGAGCCGGATCAGCACCATTTCGGCTGCCGCCTTGCGGTCGGGGGCGGTTTCCACCTCACCGACGCCCTTCAGCAGCATCTGCCAGGCGCGCGCCAGCACCGGCACCGACAGCCGGTCGGCCAGCGCCGCGCCCCGGGTGCGTTCAGCCTCCGGCAGGTCCTGGCTTTCGCGCAGAGCGGGGATGGATTTCAATCGGGTCAGCGTGTGCGTTAGATCGAGCAAATCCTGCAGCATCACGCCAAGATCGGCGCCGCGGTCGAAGGCCGAGTCGGTGATCGCCAGCGCAGCGGCGGGCTTGCCGCCCATCACCGCCTCCATCAGGTCGAACACCGCCTCCCGGTCGGCGAGGCCGAGCATGTCGGTGACCTGGGCGGTGGTGATGGTGCCGTCGGCCTGGGCGATGGCCTGGTCCAGGATTGACAGCCCATCGCGCACCGACCCATCGGCCGCCCTGGCAATCTGCTCCAGCGCGCCCTGCTCAATCGCCACATTCTCTTTCTGAGCGATGCGGCCGTAATGCGCCGAGAGTTCGGCGACCCGGACACGGCGCAGATCAAAACGCTGGCAGCGGGACAGCACCGTGATGGGTACTTTCCGCAATTCGGTTGTGGCAAAGATGAACTTTACGTGCGGCGGCGGTTCCTCGAGCGTCTTCAGCAGGGCGTTGAACGCCTGCGTCGTCAGCATGTGCACTTCGTCGAGGATGAAGACCTTGTTGCGCGCCTGCATAGGTCGGAAGCGCACCGCCTCGATGATTTCGCGCACGTCGTTGACGCCGTTGCGGCTGGCAGCGTCCATCTCGATCACGTCGGGATGGCGGTCGGCGAGGATGGCGGTGCAGTTCTCGCAGACGCCACAGGGGTCGGGGGTCGGCCCGCCGGTGCCGTTCGGCCCGACGCAGTTCAGTGCGCGGGCGATGATGCGGGCGGTGGTTGTCTTGCCGACGCCGCGGACGCCGGTGAGCATGAAGGCATGGGCGACGCGGCCGATAGCGAAGGCGTTGCGCAGGATGCGCACCATCGCCTCCTGCCCGATCAGGTCATCAAAGATCGTGGGGCGGTATTTTCGGGCCAGGACGCGGTAGGCGACGGCGTGCTCCGGTTCGGGCAGCGCGACCGGCAGCGCGTCGCCGAACAGGCCGGGGCCGTCCGGCGGGGGCGGCGGCAGGTCATCCTGCGGCGGGGGATCGTCCTGGAACAGGCCGGACATGCTGGGTTCTCACCTGAGCCGAGCCGCGGCCGGTTCGCGGGCGCTGCGTGGGAAGTGGGAGGCCGGCAAGCGACCCGAGCGGAGACCCGTTGCGGCTGCTTCCTTCCGGACCTGACCGGGTTGGCGGGGCGCCCGTCCACCGCCGACCTCCCGCGCGCTGCTTAGCACGCGGATGGGGGGTGGGGGCAAGGGCGAGGTCACCGGAGTTTGCCGCGATCAAATCCAGCCAACGCCGACGCCGAATCCTGGCTTCCGCCACGCCTGCTATTCGATGCGTGTCGGCTATTCGGTGCGTTGACGGCACAACAGGTTTCGCGGCACGCTCGGCTCATGAGACAGGCCGTCTTCGCGGCTCTCGTATGCCTGCTGGCGCCATTTGCCTCGGACGCTCAAATGGCGATCTCCGGCTCCACTCCCCATGCGTCGCCAGCCCGACCCGGCGCGCCACCTCCTGTCGCCGCGGCCGCGCGTGTGAGACCGCCATATACGTCACAACCTATGCGGCCGCCGCCGGTGCAGCCGCCGCAGCGGACCGCCACCGCCCCGATCTACCCGTGGTGGCTGTGGCCGGCCTCGG
>JAFEFW010000116.1 GCA_018240405.1 Pseudomonadota bacterium | reverse complement strand
ACTGACGATGACATCAAGGGCGTGGTGCAGGAAGGCCGGCACCGCGCCGAACTCGACGGGCGCGAGGCGATCCATATCCTGCCGCTGAACTTTGCTGTGGACGCAACCGACCACGTGGTCGATCCGCGCGGCCTGTTCTGCACCACGCTGAACGCCAGGCTGCACGTGATCGATTCGCTGGCGACCTCGTTGCGCAGCCTGGAGGCCTGCATCGGCCGCTGCGACCTGGATATCGAGGATCTGGTGTCCGCGCCAATGGTGGCGGGCCTGTCGACGCTGGTGCCGGAAGAGCGTGACCTGGGCGCAACGATCATCGACATGGGCGGCGGCACGACCAGCATGGCGGTTTTCGCCGACAACCAGATCATGCACACGGCGCAGTTGGCGATCGGCGGCCAGCACGTGACCCGCGACCTGGCCATCGGCCTGTCGACAACGCTTGCGCACGCGGAACGGTTGAAGACGCTGTATGGCAATGTCGAGGCCAGTCCCGATGACGAACGGGAACTGCTGCCAGTGCCGCTGGTCGGCGAGGAAGACCATCAGCTTGCCAAAGTGCCGCGCAGCATGGTGGTCAACATCATTAAGCCTCGCATTGAAGAAACCTTTGAGTATATCAAGGATCGTCTCGACAGCACGGGTATGTCGCGTGCCGCTGGAAACCGTGTGGTGCTGACCGGCGGCGCCTGCCAGCTTCCCGGCGTGCGCGAACTCGCTGCCCGTAAACTCGACCGTCAGGTCCGGCTCGGCCGACCCGCCGCGCTGCGTGGATTGCCTGAACTAGCCTCGGGTCCTGCGTTTGCCACCGCCGCCGGCCTGCTCACCTGGGCGGCCGGTGAAGGACGTGCATTTCAGGACATCGACCTGGAAGACAATGCGCCCGTCGGTTTGTTCCGCCGGCTGGTGAATTTCCTCAAGGAACGAGTCTGACTTGCGCCGAATCGACTTCGTACGTGTAACCATTACGCCCTGGACCATCCCTTTATCTGGGGGGAGATCAAAATGACCCTGAACCTCATGATTCCGCAGACGACACACACAGATTTCTCGCCCCGGATTACCGTCATTGGCGTTGGCGGCGGCGGCACGAACGCTGTGGACAACATGATCGCCGCCAATCTGCAGGGCGTCGATTTCGTTGTCGCCAACACCGATGCGCAGCAGTTGATGCACAGCCGGGCCGATCGGCGCATCCAGCTTGGCCCGCATATCACGCAGGGCCTGGGCGCCGGCGCCAAGCCGGAAATAGGCAAGGCCGCGGCCGAGGAGGCGGCAGACGAGTTATACCGTCACCTCGACGGCTCACACATGGTGTTCATCACCGCCGGCATGGGCGGTGGCACCGGCACCGGCGCGGCGCCTGTCATCGCCCGCATGGCACGCGAGCGTAACATCCTGACCGTCGGCGTGGTCACCAAGCCCTTCGGTTTCGAAGGTGCCCGCCGTGCCCGTTCCGCTGATCAGGGCATCGAGGAGCTGCAGCAATACGTCGATACGCTGATCGTCATCCCGAACCAGAACCTGTTCCGGATGGCGACCGAACGCACCACCTGGAAGGACGCCTTCAAGATGGCGGACCAGGTGCTGTACATGGGCGTCCGGGGCGTCACCGACCTGATGATGGTGCATGGGCTGGTCAACCTGGACTTCGCCGACATCCGCACAGTGATGGCAGAAATGGGCAAGGCGATGATGGGCACCGGTGAGGCGGAAGGCGATAATCGCGCCATCCGTGCGGCCGAAGCGGCGATCAACAACCCGCTGCTGGAAGACACATCCATGTCCGGAGCGCGTGGCCTGCTGATCAACATCACTGGCGGCGAGGACCTGACACTGTTCGAAGTCGACCAGGCGGCCAATCGCATCCGCGAGGAAGTGGATGAGGAAGCCAATGTGATCTTCGGCTCCGCGGTGGACGAGTCTTTGTCGGGCCGCATCCGGGTCTCGGTCGTCGCCACCGGCATCGACTCGCACAAGATGGCGGAGCAACCGCGGCCCAAGCTGGTGGCCGTGGGCGGCGGAGGAGCTGCGCCGGCGCCGCAGCCGATCATCAAGCGCGGCGTGGGCGTCGCGCCGGCCGTGGCGGCCCCGGGCCAGGCGCCGCAGCCAACGCTGCGCCAGGTATCGCCGCCGGCCCTGGTGCAGGAAGAGATCGTTGAGGAGGTGGTCGTTGCCGTCGTCGAGGAGCAGGCCCCGCTTGCCGCCGCCACGGCCGCTGCTCCGCAGCCGGTGATGCAGAAGCCGGCAGCCGTCAGGGCACCGGTGGTCGACGCCGGGCAACGGCCCAGCCTGTTTACATCGGAGCGGGCAACGTCGGCGACGCCTCGTGTCGCGCCGTCCCCTGATGCGGCACCACGGCAGAGCCTGTTCAGCCGTGCAACAGGCGTGCTGGGCTGGCGTCAGCCGGCGCCGGTCGCGGCTGAGGCGCCGCCGGCCGCGCAAGCAACCACGGAGCCGGCGGCGCCGCGAGTCTCCGTCAGGCAGACCACCGTGGAGGACCACACAATCGAGATCCCGGCGTTCCTGCGCCGGCAGTCGTCCTGAGCTGAAACCGAAGGGCTGACCCAGCGTTCCTTCCCGGCAACGGGAGGAACACTGTGGACCGTATCAAGATTCTCGACCAGTCGCTGTGGCCGAAGGTGCCGGCGGATGTTGTCGCCGAGGCGGAACGCGCCGCCGATGCCGACACGGTCTGGATTGCCCAGCAGGGCAATGGCCATATCGTGGCGATGGACGGTCCGGGCGACCCGGACGTCGCAACCGGCGACATCATCTTCATCGCCGAGGTCGCGCCGCGCAATCCGTGACGCGCGTCCGGCGCTCAGCCAAGCGCGTGCAGCAATTGCAGTGCTGTGGTGTTGGCCGGCTCTGCCGAGAGGATCGTGCGGCACATCTTGCGGGCGTCGTCCAGGCGCCCGCTTTGCTTCCAGCCCGCGGCCAACCGAAGCCCTTCGGCGACGGTGATCTGCTGGCCATTGGCGACATCGTCACGCTGGAGCCAGCGGCCAGTGTCACGCATCGCATGGTAGGTGTCGCAGGTGGTGCAGGGTATGTCGTCGCGTGGTGGGGCACGTCCACGCAACATGGCCCTGGCATGCGTCATCCGCTCATTGTTGACAGCGTCCAGCAGGCCATCGGTAAAGGCGTTGCCGCCGAAGTCGCCCCAGAAATTGCGGCAGCAGCCCAGCATCTTGCCGTCCCAATTGACCTGCGGCGCATCCCAAAGCTGGTGGCAGAGTTCGTGCAGGTAGGGCAGGCCTGTGCGCTCGCGGTATTCTGAGCGGGTGGCCACGCCGCCGGGCATCAGGGTACGTAGAGCGTCCGGGTTCTCGACCGGCGAAACGGCCTCATCCCATGACAACTTGACCGTGAACCCCATACCCAGGCTTTCGGCCATCGCCTTGGCCTGGGGGATTTCATGCAGGTTGTGGCCGAAGGCGATGAACTGCCAGTACAACACCGGGAAGTCGCTACCCAGACGCCGCTTGTGGCCGTTGATGCGCGTAATGTTCGCGAGCACCGTGTCAATGTTGCCGCGCACCCGGTACTTGGCATAGGTCGCCTGGCTCACGCCGTCGATCGACACCGTCAGGGTCCGTAACCGGTAGCGGACGACGGCTTCCAGCGCCTCCTCCCGCACCGTGTTCAGGTTGGTGCCGTTGGCCGCGCTGGCTTCGATGCCGTGCGCCTCGCACAGGCGGAGGATTTCCGGCAGGTCCGGGTTCAGGAAGATCTCGCCGTAGTTCGATAGCTCGATCCGCTTCAGCTCCGGGTTGGCGTCCAGCAGGTGCTTAAGGTCGTCGGGCTTCAGCAGTCCGGTGCCGATGGCCGGACGGATCGCACCGGTTGTGGTGGGGCAGGACGGGCAGCGCAACTGGCACGCGCTGGAGGTCTCCAGCCGGATCGAGCGTGGGCGAATGGTGAAACGCGACTGTGCATCAGTATCCAAACCGAACTCCGATCGCATGGCCGCTGATTGCGGACCGTTGCCATGGCACATTAGTTAAACTATACGTCATACCGATGCATGTCAGGTTGTAACTCTGCGCGCTTGCACGGTCTGCACGGACCATGCCTGACCAGGGCGTGTCGGCCATATTGAACTGCCGGAGGGACGGGTGCGAGCTGATAATTGTGCTGAAGAATCCACCGGCGCGGCTGCAGTCGCGCTGCGAGGTATGGCGGTTGCGACACTGGTGACCGGCATCGTGCCGCTGACGTCGTATTCCGCCGGTGCTACGGTTGCGACGGTCACTGCGCAGATCACGATGGCCTCGTACTCGTACAGTGGCCAGCCGGTCTTTGCATATACCGTGAAGAACACCAGCACCGGGGCCTCACCCTGGGCGGACATCACCCGGATTGAAATCCCTGAGTACGCTCTCGGTGACCTGAACTTCTTTGGGTATAACGCCTACGTTCCCTATGGCTGGACCGCCACGGAGGTTACGACGCCCACGCTGACAGGGGCGACTTTGCCGGGCGGCGTGACGCCGGGTGGCTATTGGGACTTACAGGCGGCATCGGGCTACGGCCTTGCACCATCGGATTCCCTACCTTTCTGGGCTGAATCTGTAACCAGTGCGACTGCGAAAGCGAATTTCGCCTTCAGCGTGTACTCCGGCCAGTCTGGCATAGTCGATCCACCGGTCCCCAACACGGCAATGCCGGAGCCGGCGACAACAGCCATTCTTGGCGCGGGTCTGGCGGGGCTGCTAGGGCTTCGTCGCAGAACCGGAGCGAAATCGTCCCACTGAGCCGCCGACAGCACATGCACCAGCGCCCGCGCTACGCCCAAGGGCGCTGCGGGTGCAGTGTCGCGTATTGGTGTGACGTCTGTCACCGATTGGCAGCTTTGCCCTCGACCAGCAGTCGCGCTCGGTCGTAAGTGGCGCGAATCACGCTGGCGTGGGAACTGGGCGGCGGGACCGGCCACCTTCAGCGCCTCCGGCATCTGGCGCTACGCTTTGTTTCACGCGGGCACACGGTGTCCCTGGTTGCCAGGACCCCGGCTGCGGCATGGTCGCTGTTTGCACCTCTTGGCGTGCATATCGAGCCGGCACCCCTGCTCGCAAGCCAGTGGGTGCCACATCTGGCGACGGACAGTTTTGCGCAGGTGTTACTGTATTGTGGCTACGCCGATATGGGCGCTCTGCTTGCGGCACTGCTGTCCTGGCGCGGCCTTTTGCAGCGGCTACAGCCTGACATCCTTGTCGCGGAGTTCGCGCCGACCGCCATGCTGGCGGCCCGCCTGGAGGGTGCCAAATACGCCGCGGTCGGTTCGGGTTACGCGGTGCCGCCGAGCGTCTGTCCGATGCCATTCATGCGGCCTTGGGAGACCACGCCCTCGACACGGCTCGCGCGTCTGGACGCCGACGCGACTGGAGCCATCAATGCGGCGTTTGGCCTCTCCGCCGGGCGAAAGGCGTCGAGTTTGACCGCTCTGCGGGACTTGTACCCGGCACAGCAGTCGCTGCTCTGTACCTTCCCTGAGCTCGATCACTACCCGGACCGGGTGGCGGCGGAGTATTTTGGCCCGGTGTTCAGCGACCGGCACGGTGCCGAACCGCGCTGGCCGGCCGGATCGGGACGGCGTGTGTTTGCCTACCTCGACGGTAGCCATGTATCCGGGGCCGGCTTTATCGCGGCGGCCAAGCAAATGGGTGTGCCGGTTCTGGTTTATGCACGCGGCCTCGACGAGACAGATGCAGAGCATGCATCCTCTCCGACTGTCCGGGTCATCGCCCATGCCGTGCAGTTGCAGGCGGCACTCGCCGCCTGCGATATCGTGGTATGCCAGGGAATTGGCACCGCCTCGGCCGCGCTGCTCGCGGCCAAGCCATTGGTGCTGCTGCCGCTGCACCTGGAACAGGCGATGATCGCGTTCCGCGTCGTCAGCCAGGGCCTGGGCGTTGCCGTGGCCGAAAGCGCGGGTGCTGACGAGTTGGTCCAGGCTGTCCGAAGGGTCCTGGACGACGCACACCATCATGCGCGAGCCGCTGCATTTGCCGCCCATTATCACGGGTTTCAGCCGTCGCTCGCCACTGAAGCGGTAGCGGATAGCTGCGAGGCCTTGATCTGATGGCGTGACGCCGAGAGCCCGGCGCAGGTTATCCGCAGAGTTGGCCTATCGGTTGCAGCCGATGTGAATACGCTGGCAACCGCCCGGTAGTAGGCGGCTGCCGCGTGTCCTTGCTGGTCGTTCGCTACGCCCAGGGATCAACAATGACCTTGGCGTGCTTCTCCGGATTGCCCAGTTCCTCGAACGCCGAACCGACCCCGTCCAGGCTGACAGTGCCGGTCACCAGAGGCGTGACGTTGACCCGGCCCTCGGCAATGTGCTCCAGGCTTTCGGCGAATTCCTGTGGCGTGTAGGCCAGCACGAACTGCACGTTCAGTTGCTTGACGATGCCAAAGAACGGCTCGAACCGGTCGGTCTGCATGCAGACGCCGACGACGACAATGCGCGCCGCGGCCGGTGCCGCCTCCATGATCTGCTCGATCACGCCGGGAACGCCGACGCATTCGAAGATCACGCCCGGCCGCAGCTTGGGGCCAAGGCCGAACAGTTGCGCATAGCGGCTGCCGTCGAATCCCTCGGGCGTGGCGACCGTCTTCCAGGTCTCGTATGGCGACACCTCGGCCGGATTGACCACGATATCCGCGCCCATCTTCAGGGCCAGGGCGCGCCGGCCGGGCGAGTAGTCGGCGGCGATGATCGGATGCACGCCGCGGATCTTCAGCGCGGCGATCACCGCCAGCCCGACCGGGCCGCAGCCGACCACGACCGGCACGTCCTCCGGCGTCAGGCGCGCGCTCTGCACCGCATGCCAGCCCACCGCGATCGGTTCGGTCAGCGCGGCATGCTGCGCCGACAGACCGTTCGGTACCGGCAGCAGCATGCGGTCAGCCAGCGGCATGTACTGTGCGAAGCCGCCGGCGACGTCGTTGGAATAGCCGATGCCCTGCACCGTCTGTCCGGATAGGGTCAGCGGCATCGACACCACCAGCGTGCCGGGCTTCAGGCGCGCCGGCGTATTCGGGCCGTATTCGATCACCTCCGCGCAGAATTCGTGGCCGAACACCACGTCACGGGTCGGGTCCATCGTCCAGCGGCCGCCGGTGCGGCCGGCGAGGCCGACGAACTCGGCGGTGAACTTGGCCGCGTGCAAATCGGTGCCGCAAATGCCGCAGGCGCAGGTCTTCACCAGCACCTGGCCCTGCTCCGGCACCGGATCGGGCAGCGTATCCACGGTGATCGAACCGTTGCGGAAGACGGCAGCACGCATGATGATTTCCCCCAGGTCGTTGCTTCAGCGCAGTTGCATCTGCCAGGCGCGATCTTCCAGCGCATCCAGCACCGCGTCCACCCCCAACCGCGGCAGGCGCGCCAGCAGGCCGCGGCGCCGAGGGGCAAAGCGGCGCGCCCGCGCGCGGTCGCCGGCCAGCTGCTTCACCAGCGAGTCCACTGTCCCGAACCCGTCGATCAGCCCGCGTTCCTTCGCCTGCTCGCCCAGCATGAAGCTGCCGTCGAACAGGGTGTCGAGGTCGCCACTCAGGCGGGAGCCTCGCCGCTGTACGACCCACTCGCGGAACCGGGCATGCAGCTTGTCCATCAGGTCCTGGACGAACGCCACATCCTCGGGCTTTTCCGGGCTGAACGGATCGAGCCGCGCCTTGTTACGGCCCGCGGTGTAGAGGCGCCGCTCCACGCCGATGCGCGCCAGCAGGTCAGGGAAGCCGAAGCCGCCGCCAATCACGCCGATGGAGCCGACGATGCTCATTGGATTGGCGTGGATTTCGTCCGCGGCGCAGGCCAGCCAGTAGCCGCCCGAGGCCCCAACTTCGCGGATCACCGCGTAGACGCGCACGTTGTCCTTCTCGGCGCGTTCGCGGATCATGCCGGCGATCAGATCGGATTGCACCGGCGAGCCGCCGGGACTTTCGATGTCCAGGATCACCGGCTGTTTGCGCGCCGAGGCGAAGGCCTTGTCGATCAGCGGCCGGGCGCTGTCGGCATTCAGCATGCCGGGCCGGGCGGCGATGATGCCGTGCAGGACGATGACCGGCACCATCGGCGGGCGCCAGGGCATCAGGTCCAGGATGCTCATGCCAGGCGCTCCCGCAGTTCCGCCAGGCCGTGCAGTGCGGTTCCGCCGGAATCGAAGTTGGTGGGGTCGAGCCAGGCGATCAGCGCATCCCGGCAGCGCGGCCATTCATCGCCGACGATGCTATACCAGTCCGTATCGCGCAGGTGGCCCTTGCTGACCATGTGCGCGCGGTGCCGGCCCTCGTAGGTGAAGCCCAGCCGTTCGGCGGCGCGTTTGGACGCCGCGTTAAGCGAATTGCACTTCCACACCAGACGCCGGTAGCCGAGGTCGTCGGCTGCCAGCTTCAGCAGCAGAAACACCGCCTCGGTCGCCGCGCGGGTGCGCTGCAGGCGGGGGCTGAACCAGACGTAGCCAACTTCAATCGAAGCGTGCCATGGCTCGATATTGGTGAGCGCCAGCCAGCCGGATGCGACGCCCGTGGTCAGCGGGCGGATGGCCCAGAACAGCCGGTCACGCTCCACCGACAGCTGCATGACCTCGCGCGTTATGGCCTCAGCGGTGGCGAACGGGCCGGGCGAGAAGTAGGTCCAGGTCTCGTCCGCTCCCTGCGCGGCCTGCCAAAGTTCCGCGGCGTGGCGGCGGTGAAGCGGCTCCAGCACGACGTACTGGCCGCGCAGCGGCACGCGGGTAGGCAGGGGCCGCGGCGTCGTGTCGACCGCCGGGCCGAGAGGGAGTGGCATCGCGTCAAAGTCCTTTGTCTGCTCGGAAGGTGGGTTTGCGGTGCGCCACGGGCAAGCAGCGCCAGCCCCTATCGTGCCTGTCCGTTGCGGAGTAATAAGCGCCCCCGTCGTGTCCGCGAAGGGACACATGCAGGAGGACGTCGTATGATTCGTCGCAGGCAGGTGCTTCAGGCAAGCGCCGCGGTCGTGGCTGCCCCATTGGCCGCGCCCGCCATCGTGGAGCGCGCCAATGCCCAGTCGCAGTTCGACTGGAAGCAGTTCAAGGGCCAGAGCATCGAGGTCAACTTCCAGGTCTCGCCGCGCGCCGATCTCATCAAGCGCAACCTGTCGAAGTTCGAGGAACTGACCGGCATCAAGGTCGGCTTCGAGGCGATCCCGGAGCAGCAGCAGCGCCCGAAAGTGGCGATGGAGATGGCCAGCGGGCGGCCCAGCTTCGACGTCGTCAACGCGGCGATGCATGTGCAGAAGCGGATCATCGAGCGGGCCGGCTGGCTGGATGATCTGCGCCCGTACATTGCCGACCAGAAGATCACCAATCCCGACATCGACATGGCCGACTTCAGCGAGGCATCGATGAAGGTGGCGACCGGGCCGGACGGCAAAATCAACGTGCTGCCGAACAACCAGGACCTGTTCATCCTGTTCTACAATAAGGAGCTTCTGGCGCAGAAAGGCTTCAAGGCGCCACCGAAGACGTATGATGAGCTGGTGACGATCGCCAAGGCGGTCAACGACCCGTCCAAGGGCGTCGCCGGGTTCGTCGGCCGCGGGCTGAAGAACGCCAATGTCGTGCTGTACGACAACATCCTGCTGGGCTGGGACCAGGAGACGGTGACGCCGGACGGCAAGAAGCTGCTGACCGACACGCCGGCCGCGGTCGAGGCCGCGACCTGGTACCAGAAGGTGATGCGGGAGTTCGGGCCACCGGGCAATATCGGCTTCAACTGGGCCGAGTGCCAGACGACCTTCATGCAGGGCCGCGGCGCGATGTGGTGGGACGGCATCGGCTTCTCGGCGCCGCTGCTGGACAAGACGAAGTCCAAGGTGGTGGAGCAGGTCGGCTTCGCGCCGGTGCCGGCCGGCCCAAAGGCGCATAACTGCGCCACCTTCATCGAGGGCATCGGCATTCCTGCGGGAGCGAAGAACAAGAAGCCGGCCTGGCTGTTCGTGCAGTGGGCCACCGGCAAGGACATGCTGAACGAAGTGTTGCGCAGCGGCTCCGGCACGCCGGCGCGCCAGTCGCCCTACAAGCGTGAGGACATCATTTCCAACAGCCACTTCCCCAAGGAGTGGTTCGAGACGACGGCGACCAGCCTGAAGCTCGCGCGCCCCGGTCTGCCGGTGATCGTGCCGGTCATCGAGTTTCGCGACACGATCGGTGCCGGACTGACCAACATCGTCGGCGGCGCCGATCCGGCCACGGAAATGAAGAAGGCGACCGCGGCGTTCCAGCCGGTGTTGGACAAGTCGAACGAAGGCTAGAGCACGATCGCCTGAGGCCGAAGGCCAGAAGGCATGCATCGCGCTCTACGAACAACGAGTTATAGAGCATGAGACGGTCAGCCTTGACTGTCATGCTCGAAATGTGCGGCGGTGGCGGCGTCCCGGTTGCGGGCGCCGTCACCACGGCATGAGAATATCGATCATCTGCTGACCCCATCTGGCGCGCTGCAGGTCGGTCAGCTGCCCGCGGCCGCCGTAAGCGATGCGCGCCTCGGCCATCCGGTCGTGCAGCACGGTGTTGTCCGAGGC
>JAFEFW010000115.1 GCA_018240405.1 Pseudomonadota bacterium | reverse complement strand
AGTGGCGTGACGATGATGGCGCCGAGGATGCCGGTCAGGATGACCAGCACGGCGGTCAGTGCCGGGTCACCGCCCAAGCCGGCCGAGACCGCCATGGCGACCGCTGCGGTCACCGATTTCGGCGCGATCGACGTCACCACCGATGGGGTTGCCCCAAGCAGGCGGGCCACCAGCACGGCGGACAGAGTCGCCGTTAGCGATCCGGCAAGCAGCGCGCAGGTCATCGGCAGCAGCGAGCGCAGCACCACCCGGCGGTTCTGGTACAGCGGAATCGCCAGCGCGACCGTCGCGGGGCCCAGCAGGAAGTGGATGAACTGGGCGCCGTCGAAGTACGTCGCGTAGGGCGTGCCGGTGATCCGGACCAGCACGCCGATGACGCCGACCGACAGCAGCACCGGATTGGCCAGCGGCGTCCGCTTCAACGCCGCCGAGAGCCGGTCACAGGCGCAATAAACCAGCACCGTCACCGTCAGCCATAGCAGCGGGGTACGGGCAAGGTAGACCCAGAGCTCGAAGAAGTCGGGGCCGGGCGTGGTGGCGCTCAAGGCAGCCGCCGGGCGACAAAGGCGAACAGCGCCGCGGTCACACTCAGCGCGAGTACGGTGGACAGCACCAGGGCCACACCGATTGGTAGCGCATTGCCAGCCAGGACATCCAAACGCTGGACCACGCCGACGCCGGCCGGAATGAACAGCAGCGACAGATGCGACAGGATGCCGGCGCCGGTGCGCTCAAACGTGCCGTCGCGCAGTTCTGCCGGCGTGAGGCGCCCCAGGCGGTCGCGCAGTGCCAGCAGCAAGACGCACAGCACGAGGCCGATGACTGGCCCCGGCACCGGAAGCGCCAGCGCATGCGCCAGCGCCTCACCGATCAACTGGCACAACAGGATCAGTCCGAGGCTCAGCAGCATGGCAGCCGGCAACGGCGGGTGCAGGGCAGGGCACTCGGCTTGGCCGCCGGCAAAGGCGGGTCTATCTGGATGCGACGAACTGGAGGAAACATCGATGCTCAGCTTGCAGGGTAAGGTTGCGGTCGTCACAGGAGCCGGCTCGGTCGGCGATCCCGGCAGCAAGATCTACGGCAATGGCAAGGCGACCGCGGTGCTGTTTGCGCGCCAGGGCGCGTCGGTGTTCCTGGTCGACCTCAATGAGGCAGCGGTAGCCGAGACCAAGGCGCTGATTGAGGCCGAGGGCGGCACCTGCGCCACCCACAAATGCGACATGATGGTTGCCGCGGACGTGCAGGAGATGGTGCAGGCCTGCGTCGACCGCTTCAAGCGCATCGATATCCTGGTCAACAACGTCGGCGGCTCAGCGCCCGGCGACCCGGTCTCGATGTCCGAGGAGGTCTGGGACCGGCAGATCGACTTCAATCTGAAAACCGCCTTCCTTGGCTGCAAATATGCCATCCCGGTGATGCTGGAGACGGGCGGCGGCGCTATCGTCAACATTGCCTCGGTGGCCGGGCTGCGGAACGACTTCCTCTCCGGCCGGTCGCATGTCGGCTATAGCGCGTCGAAGGCGGGCGTGATCCAGTTGTCGCGGTCAGTCGCGGGCACCTACGCCAAGAAGGGCATCCGGGCGAACACGGTCGTCCCAGGCCTGATGCACACGCCGCTGGTGCAGTACCGCCTGGCGCGTACGGTCGGCGGCAACGACGCGCAGAAGCTGATCGACGCGCGCAACGCGGCGGTGCCGATGGGGCACATGGGGGATGCGTGGGACGTGGCGCACGCGGTGCTGTTCCTGGCCTCGGATGAGGCCCGCTTCATCACCGCAACCGAGATCATCGTCGACGGCGGTAGTTCCGCGACGATGCCCTGAGGTCACCGCGGGGCATACGGATCCGTTGGCGGCACCGCGAACGGGTCGGTGCCGGTCGCGGAACGCGACACCGCGGGCGGCGGCCCGAGTTGGATCGGCTGCGCTCCCGGCGGCGCCTGGAGGTAACCCGGAGGCCGCGGATAAGCGGATTGCGGATAACCGGGCGCCTGCGGATAGGCTGCTGCCGGCGGATAGGCCGGCACCGCCGGGTAGCCGGGCGCCTGCTGGTAGCCCGGGGAGGCGGGATAGCGGGGCGGCTCCGGGTAGCCAGTCGCCGGCGGGTAGGCGCTCGACTGATCAGATTCCGGCGGCGGAAGCGAGTCAGGCGCTTGCAGCGACCGGGGTGACGGTGCCGCCTGCGGCGTCGTGGCCGAGGAAAGCGGGGGCGCCTGGCGTCCATCCAGCGGCGCCTGTTCGACCGGCGCCGCCGGTGCGGTCGGCTCGATGATCAATGCCTTCAGGCTATGGCGGACCTGGTACTCGAACTCGACGTTCATGTCATCCATCATTGCCTTGGTGAAGTCGTACAGCGTCCGCCGCAGGCCGGCGGCCGTCCCGACGCGGTGCCGCGTCACCTGCGCACGAGCAACGCCCAGCGGCCGGTTATCTGGACCCATGATGGTCAGCGCCACCAGCATCGAGCCGTCGATCGCCTCGCCGCGCTGGGTCAACGATGCGTCGAGAATGCTGAACACGGCGCGGTTCTCGGCGCCGTAGGTCTTCAGCCGGTCCTGCGCCATGGCCTTCAGCGCCGCGATCGGCGGGAACGGGTCCTGCGCCGTCACATCTGGGCGGGCGCCGGAGGGGAAGAACTGCTGCCGGATTTCCAGTGTTGCCGCGTTCAGCCCGATCGGCGGCAGGTAGTCGTAGCGCACCGGCTGGAAGTTGGTCATCGGCTCTTCTGGCGTGCTGCAGGCCGCGATCAGGATCGGCAGCAGCAGGACCAGGCGGCGGACTAATTCTCGGACGTTCACGCAGGCATCCTCAAGCTGGAGCGGGCTCGGCCTGGCCAGATTGCCGGCAGGGCACGATTCGTGCGAACGGGCAACGGGCGCCGGCGGCGAGGACAAGCGGCGGCTGCAAAACGGCTCGGGCGCGTGCCGTGCCGGCGCTACGACGCAACACTGCCCTTGCCGCGAACATCCTGACGCGGAAAGCGGAAGTCGTAGTTGCAGAACTCGCAGGTCATGACGATGTCGCCGTCAACTGCCATGTGGTCCAGGTCGTCGGTGGGGAATCCTTCCAGGATACTGGACAGACGGGCGCGGGAACAGCGGCAGCCGTAGGAGAGTGCACGGGCCCGGTCCACCGCCACGCCCTCGGTATGGAACAGGCGGTACAGCAACCGGTCGGCCGGCAGGTCGTCGTTCAGCAGTTCGTGGTCGGTCAGTGTCGCCGCCAGCATGGTCGCGGTGCGCCAGCTTTCCTCCTGCGCCGCGTCATCCAGGTCCGGATCGACACCGCCGGCACCGGCGATCTTCTCCAGGATCAGTGCGCCGGCGCGCCAGCCTTTCGGCGTCAGGTCGCAGGCCAGATGCACGAAGCAGCGCAACTGCTCGCTGGTCTCGAAGTAGTGCAGCGACATGGCCGCCAGCGAAGTGCCTTCGATCGCGACGATGCCCTGATGGCGGTGTTCGTCCGGGCCCTGATCGACGGTGAAGGCCAGGTACCCTTTGCCGAGCAGGGCATCGGCCGTGGGATCGGCTTCCTCGGCAAGCAATGCGGCGAGCTTGTCCGCATCCGCGCGCCCATAGCCGCGGACCGCGCCGGTGTCGGTGCAGTCGGCCAGCAGCATGCCGACCGGCCCATCACCCTTGGCCTGCAGGCTGAATGAGCCGCGGAACTTCAGCGCGGTGGACAGGCCGGCGGCGAGTGCCATGGCCTGGCCAGTCAGTCGTGTCACCACCGGATCGTTGCTGTGCCGTGTCAGCAGCGCGTCGGCCAACGGGCCGAGGCGCACCAGCCGGCCACGCACCGGGCGGTTTGGCAGGAAGAACGGCAGCACGCCACGCGGCACAACAATGTCCGGTACCGGCGGGCGGCCCTGATCGAGGAAGGCAGGAGTCTCTGACATCGCGCCAAGATAGGCGCGCATGCCCCCCTGTGCCATGGGGGCCGCCGCCAGGGTGCTCACATTTCCGCCCGGCGGTGGCCAAGCACGCCGGTGCGGAGTAAGAGGCGCGCCCGGCCGCAATGTTCGGTTGGGACGAGGAAACGGATACCGCATGACGCTGCGCGCCACCTTCATCCTGACCGCTCTGACCGTCGGGCGCGTCGCGTTCGGCTACCAGTTCCAGAGCATCGCCTCCCTGGCCACCGACCTGGTGCCACGCTTCCACCTGACCTACGCGCAGCTTGGCTCCCTGATCGGCGCCTATATGCTGCTCGGCGTCGTCTCCGCCCTTCCCATAGGTTTGCTCGGCCGGCGCTTTGGCGACCGGATCGTCCTGTCCGTCGGCCTGTTCCTGATGACCGCCGGCGCCGCCTGGTCCGCTTACGCCGGTGGCCCGGGCGGCATGGCAGTCGGACGCGCGGTCGCCGGCCTGGGCGCGGTGGCGATGATCGTCATGCAGGGCAAGGTCATCGGCGAATGGTTCACCGGCAGCGCGTTCATGCTGGCGATCGGACTGACCGTGTGTGCGTTCTCGGTCGGCATGGGGCTGGCGCAGCTTGTGCTGCCGCTGTTGTCCGAGGGCGCCGGGTTGCAGACGGCGCTGATCTCGACCGCGATCCCGGCTGGCATTTCGTTCCTGCTATTCGCGTTCGGCTATACCACGCCGCCGCATGCTGGCCCGATCGAGCGCCGGTTCTCGATGCCCAGCATGCGCGAGTGTGTGCTGCTCTCGGTCGCGGGGCTCACCTGGATGACCTTCACGGCCGGCTACGGCGCCTTTGCGGCGTATCTGCCGAGCGCGCTGACGCTGCGGGGCGATGGCGCGGCGATCGTGGCGCTGGCGATGACGGTGCTGACCTGGGGCAATGCGCCGGCGACAATGGCCGGCAGCGGACTGGCCAACCGGTTCGGCAACATGACCGTATTTATGTTCGGCACGGTGGCAATGGTCGTTGGCATGGCGGGCATGGCGATTCATGCCTGGCCGGTGTTTTGGGCGGTTCTCGTGGGAATCGTCGGCGGCATTCACCCCGGCATCATCATGGCAGTGGGCACATTATCGGCGCGGGCGGAAAACCGGGCCGCCGGGATGGGCCTGTTCTATATGGTCTATTACGCCGGCGGCGCCGGCGCCCCGGCTTTATGCGGCATCGCGGCCGATGCCTATGGCAGCCCGGATGGCGGCCTGCTGGCTGCGGCGGCGATCTCGACCTTGGGCATCCCGATGTTCCTGCTGCACCGGCTTCTGCTGCGGCACTGGCATCCGGCGCGCGCACGCGTGGTGGGGTAGTCGATTACATGTACAGCCCGGATCATTCCGGGAAGCCGGGGCGCGGGAAAGATCGATGTCTGCGATTAGCCCTGGTGATTCAACGCAAAGGGGCGAAGTGCGCCAAGAGGATCGGAGGCTGTTTGGACCTGTCCCGAGGGCATCCGCCGACAGTTCAATCAGGGAACAACGTCTTGGCACTCCTCGCTTTGCGTTGGAAGCCGACCTTCCACCGTGCCGACGAGGATCAGCGGCACATTGATCCCCGAGTCCCGCGTTTCCCGTTGAAGCCCAGTCTTGTCGGTTCCTGGCCAATGGGAGCGGCGGTACGGACTGACGCCGCCATCATGGACACCGGGACCACGGGACCACCGATGCGTCACATGTCTTCGGCTTCCGATGGGTCCGGCGGCGCCTGACCAGCGCGGAGCGCGTGAATGCGCCGGTCGGCTTCCTCACGCTCGGTGTCGAGCGCCCGTTCGGCGGTGTCGCGGTCGAAGCCGGCGCGGGCAAGGACGCCAAGCTCGCGTTGCCTCGCCGCCCGCATGTCCTCGGGCTCAGCAGCACGCCACGGCCCAAGGCGGCGCTTGCGCGCCAGCACCAGCGCGGCGGCGAGTTCGGCGCCCGCATTGTCACCCGTGGCGTCGCGCGCGAGGTCCGGCGCGACACCCTTGGCGACCAGCGCCGCCTGCACGGCACGGCGGGAGCGGCCGGCGCGGGTCAGCGAGCGGGCGCGCGTTTCGGCAAAGCCGACATCGCTAAGGGCGCCCAGGCGGACAAGGTTCGCGACCACGCCGTCGATGGCTTGCCGGGCTGCCTCCAGCGCCGGGGCCGTGGCCTCCGGATCCGATTGCCCGCTGGTCCAGCGGTCGACGCGGCGCTGCAGGACGCGGCGCAATCCCGCTTCGGTCGCGGCATAGCGGGCAAGGTAGGCGAGCGCGGCATCGTTCAAGGCGGCAGCGTCAATCGGCGGTGGCGTGCGGGCGGGCCTCATGGCGGCACGATGCGCGTCGATCGGCAGGATGCAAGCAGGATTTGCGCGGTAACTGCCCTCAGGCAGCGGACTGTTCCGGTGCAGCGCCACCGGACGATTGCTGGCGGCGAGCCTGTGCCAGTTTCAGCCGAGCGGCGCCTACGACACGCTCCTGCGCCTGGATCTGCTGCGCCGCCTGGCTGTGCGGCGGTGGGCCACCCTTGTGGTGTGCTCTCATCAGGCCGAGCAGTTTCTCGGCGGACGCAAGGGCGCGTTCGGCTTTCGTCACATCATCCGGCTCTGACGCAGGCGGCACTGGTGCTGCCGGCGGCCCGGCCGCAGGTGACTGATCTGCTGTCGGAACGGGCCGCGGGGCCGGCGCCGGGTCACCCGCTCTCACCGGCGGCGTCGCCTCACCGGCCCCTGCCAGACTGGTTCGCTTCAGTTCGGCAAGCGCACGCAGCACCTGGTGCTCTGACCGGGTCAGGCAGCAGGCCCATTTACGGGCATTGTCACGCTGCTCTGCCGTAATGCCGGGTTCATGCGCCTCGGCCTTGGCGCGCAGGGCGTCGAGGCGGAAGCCAATCGCCTCTCCGGCCATGTGCAGTTCACGGATCGTCGTCGGGTGGTATTCGTCCAGCATGCGCAGCGCGAGGGCTTCGGCGGCCGCCGCATTGCCTACCGTGGGCACAATGATCGGCAGCAGTGCGACCAGGACAAGGTCCAAGGCGGCGCGTGGGAATGTATCGATCAAGGTCATGATGCGGCGTCCGGCTGAAATGTTTCCGGAACATAGGCTGTTGGTCCTGATGTATCAAGCATTAATTCCTTGTACGTGGGACATCTCAGCGATGGCCGGCAGCGTAGCGAGCGGGCGCAGCAGCGTGCGGATGGCGGCCCCTTGGCGAAGCCCACTTGTCGTCCGCATTGACTGCGGTGGCACAGTCAAGCCGTTGTTTGACATCGCCTTGCGCTTCGCCCAATGATCGCTGCTTCCACCGGACCCGCCTTGAATGGTCGGGGCGGGGGATCCGTGTTGGAAAGTCCAGAACCCAGGGGTTCATCCCGTTATGATTTCCGCGTTGCTGCCCAACTACGCTCGCATCGACCTCGCCTTCGAGCGGGGCGAGGGCTCGTGGCTGTGGACGACGGACGGGCGACGATTCCTGGATTTCGGGTCTGGCATTGCCACGGCCTCGATCGGGCACGCGCATCCGCACCTGGTGCAGGCGATCGCCGAGCAGGCAGCGAAGGTGATGCACACCTCCAACCTGTACCGGATTCCGCAGGCGGAGCGGCTGGCCCAGCGGCTGGTGGACGCATCGTTCGCCGACAGCGTGTTCTTCTGCAACTCGGGCGCCGAGGCGAACGAGGGCATGATCAAGATGATGCGCCGCGCGATGTCGGATGCCGGCAAAGCGGAACGCTTCCGCATCATCTGCTTTGAGGGCGCGTTCCACGGCCGCACGCTCGCGACGCTCGCCGCCACCGGCAACCACCACTACCTGGAGGGTTTCGGTCCGGAGGTGGAAGGGTTCGACCACGTGCCGTTCAACAACATGAACGCAGTACGTGACGCGATCGGCGGCGAAACCTGCGGCATCATCGTCGAGCCGGTACAGGGTGAAGGCGGCGTGCGACCGGCCGACATGCAGTTCCTGCGCGACCTGCGTACCGTGTGCGACGAGTTCGGCATCATCCTTGGCATGGACGAAGTCCAGTCCGGCATGGGCCGTACCGGCAAGCTGTTCGCACATGAATGGGCGGGCATCACGCCGGATGTCATGTCCTCGGCGAAAGGCATTGGCGGCGGCTTCCCGCTTGGCGCTGTCTTCGCCAAGGAGAAGTACGCCGTGGCGCTGAAGCCTGGCACGCACGGAACGACGTATGGCGGCAATCCGCTTGCCTGCGCCGCCGGCAATGCCGTGCTCGATGTCATCCTGGCGCCCGGCTTCCTCGACGATGTCGTGCGCAAGGGCGCGAAGATGAAGGCGGAGCTGGAGCGCATCGCGCGCGACTTCCCGACGCTGTTCGTCGAGGCCCGCGGTCTCGGGCTGCTGCTCGGCCTGAAGTGCCATGCCGCGCCGGGGCCGATTCAGGCCGCGTGCGCGGAGCAGGGGCTGATGGCGATCACGGCCGGCGAGAACACGCTGCGTCTGGCGCCGCCGCTGGTCGTGACCGAAGCGGAAATCGACCAGGCGATGGACATGCTGCGCAAGGCTGCTACGTCGGTGGCTGCGGCACAGAAGGCAGCGGCACAGTGAGCGGAGCAGCCCGCAAGCTGCAACAAGAGGGAGGGCCGGGCGGCGACGTCCGGCACTTCCTCGACATCCGCGACTTCGACACGGCGACGCTGCGCCAGATGCTGGATGTGGCGGTCGGCTTCAAGCGGGCGGGGGGAATCACCTCCCGCCCATTGGCCGGCAAGACGCTGGCGCTGATTTTCGAGAAGCCGTCCACCCGCACCCGCGTCTCGTTCGAAGTCGGCATGCGGCAGCTCGGTGGCGAGGTCATCGTGCTGTCCGGCAAGGACACGCAGTTGGGACGTGGCGAGACAATCGCCGATACGGCGAAGGTCCTGTCGCGCTATGTCGATGCGATCATGATCCGCACGGATCGCGTGTCGAAACTGCAGGAACTGGCTGAGCACGCGACAGTGCCGGTCATCAACGGGCTGACCGAGGCGTCACATCCGTGCCAGTTGATGGCCGACGTCATGACGTTCGAGGAACATCGGGGCCCGATCGCCGGTCAGGTGGTGGCGTGGTGCGGTGACGGCAACAACGTTGCGCGCAGTTGGATCGAAAGCGCTGTGCGGTTTGGCTTTACGCTGCGCCTGGCAACGCCCGAGAACCTTGCGCCGCCGGCTGACCTGGTCGCCTGGGCGCGGGCGCAGGGGGCCAAGATCGAAGTTACCAACGATCCCGTTGCCGCGGTGAAAGACGCGCGCTGCGTCGTCACCGATACCTGGGTGTCGATGTCGGACGATCCGAATGAGAGCCGGCACAATTTGCTGGCGCCGTACCGCGTGACGTCGAAGCTGATGGCGCAGGCGGCGCCGGATGCGATCTTCATGCACTGCCTGCCGGCGCATCGCGGCGAGGAAGTGGATGCCGACGTCATCGACGGGCCGCAATCGGTGGTGTTCGATGAGGCGGAGAACCGGCTGCACGCGCAGAAGGGCGTGCTGGCCTGGGTGATGGGCGCGGCGCGGTAGGTTCTCAGCGGCTTGCTTAGCGGACGGCCGGCCATGTCGAGCCGGCCGTCCTAGGCTGGCATCATCTCGCCGCTCGGACTAGCGGGCTACCGCTTGAGAACGGGCGGTGGATCGTTACTTTAATATCACAGACCGCTGCATACATCGGGATGTTGCTGCACGTAGGTCTGCACCCGCTTCAGCATTCCGTCGCAGGCCGGGTGGACGTCTGCCTGTCGTTTCCGAATCGGGTTGAACTCGCCGGACGGACCGCCATGGCGGCGCAGCACGACAGCGGCGTATTCGGTGGCAAAGGCCGGGCAGATCTTCGTCAGTCGTTGCCAGTCCGCGCCAGGGCCGGTACCGGCAACGTCGTTGGTGACGTTCGGGCATTGCTGGTTGTGGCTGTGTCTGACCGGGCAGCTGATCGAGCCCTTGAACACGTCCAGCAGGCAATGGCTTCGGTCGCCGCTGTAGGTCTGGAACAGCTGCGGCAGGGTCGGGCTGAACCGGCGTGCGCCGTACGAGGTCTGGAACAGACCCGCCTCGGCGCTGTCGGCCTCCACAAAACATTGGCTGACGTCGCGACCTTCGCAATACTTGCCGGAACTTTCCATCATGCCGAGGCCGAGCAGCAGGACGTAGGTATGGCGTAGCGTGTCGAGGCCGGCGGTATCGTTGCTCATGCCGTTGTTCTGGAGGATCTGCTGGTAGACGACCAAGCCATCGTCGGCGTTCCTGGCGGCGTCTACCGGTGCCGAAACGACCTGGACATCCGCACGTTGCGGCTGGCATACGGCCCGCGCAAATACCAGGGCCATGCCTTCAATATAGGATCGCGGCGCGACGCCGCGTCGCTCCGGCCATTCATGCGAGGCACATTGCGAAGAGCCGGCAATGTTCCGCAATTCGGAGACCCGATCCGAGATACTTATCTGTGACGCAGGATCCTGGGCAGGACTTGCCGCGACTGGGCCTGAAGGCGATGGCGACTGTGCTCCCGTGCAACTGACGCCGATAATTGCACAACCCGCTAACAGCCCTATAACGTAAATCCACGGTCGTTTCATGACGCCCTGCGATTTTTCGTTCTGGCTTATGACTGGCTTAGCCATAATACAATCTGCGCCGGAAAGCAAGCGTTACAGTTCCGACTATGTTGTTACTGCTGCGCGATATCATCCTGCAAGAGCGGTCAATCAGTAAACGGATAGGTCGGGGACGATCCGGCGTCGGCCGTTACGCCTTCGGCCAGATCGCCGGCGCGACCTCCATTCCGGGCGGATAGCTTGTTACCACCCGGCCGTCCTGCCACTGTACGATCATCAGTTCGGCATCAACGCGCCGGCCGTTGGCGTCGTACTTGATGTGATTGCCGGGAAACAGCTTCGCCGG
>JAFEFW010000114.1 GCA_018240405.1 Pseudomonadota bacterium | reverse complement strand
GTTGCGGCGGTGTGTCGGAATTCTTTACAGGGCGCTGAATTTGCTATCGATCAGAAAGATAATTCATGCATTTGAAAGTGCCTCGCTTTTCCCGATGACCGCGGCGGCCGCCGGCGACCGTCCGCGTGATTTCGAGTCGGAATTCTTTACACTTCACTACGTCCCGTCGGCCGGTGCTCCCGGAACATGCTGCTCTTCGGCCGCTTTAGGTTGGTGGCATTGTACTTGCTTGCCCCGATCCGTTCCGGGAAGCCGCAGGCAGGCCCAGCGCTCGCCGCTGGTGGTGTCGCCGTACCCGGAGGCGTGAGCCGGAACCGGCCGCGTCGCTGGCCGGGCAGGGGGAACGATGACCTATTCCGTAACCGACATTGGTACCGACGGCACCGCCGGCTCGACCGCCCCTGACGGCAACGGCACCAACGGCGGACCGGGCGGGCCGGCGAACGCCACCAATGCCGGGACCAACCCGCCCGACCCCAGTAACACCGCAACGGCGACCGGGGGCGCCGGGGGCGCCGGGGGCGACGCCCTCGCGGACAAGACGGCGGGCAATGGCGGGGCGGGCGGCACGGCGACCGCACAGACCGTCTTCATCCTCAACGGCGCCGGAGCGCTTTATGGCAACGCAACCGCCACCGGCGGCGCCGGCGGTGCGTCGGGCAACGTCGCCTTCGACGCCTACAGCACGCAACTGAGCACGGCCGGCGACGGCGGCGCTGGCGGCATTGCTTATGGCGTCACCGCCATCGGCTCCACCACTGACTCCTTGACGGCGGTGACCAGCGTGACCGGCGGCGCCGGCGGGAACGCCTATGGCGTCGGCGGGCAGGCGGGCGCGGGCGCCAGTGAAACCAACGACGCATCGGCCAGCGCGTCCGGGAGCGGCACGTCCTCCGCCACGGTGACGCAGACTGGTGGCGCCGGCGGGGCGGGCATCTTTGGCGCAGCCGGCGGTGCGGGGGGCGCCAGCGTGCTGACCGACGCCGTGAGCGCGTCCGGCACGACGGTGACCCTGGTGCAAAGCGCCATTGGCGGCGCCGGCGGCGGCAGTGGTTCGCTGGCCGGCGCCGGTGGCGGTGCGACCTCGGAGTTGCAAACGACCAACGCTGACGGCCTGCTCTATGCGCGCGTCGAGGCCACGGGTGGCGCCGGCGGCGCCGGTGGGGCATCGACACTGGGTGCCGCGGTCGGCGCCGGCGGTGGGGATGCGGTGGCGCGTGTCGATGCGTTTGGCGCAGGGGAAACCACCGCCCGCGCGACCGCCAAGGGCGGCGCCGGCGGTGAGTCGAGCTTGAACAACGGCGGCGCGGGTGGCAACGCGACCGCATCCGCCGAGGCTCGCTCGACCAACGCCCCTGCGGCCGCCTATGCGTACGCGATCGGCGGGGCTGGCGGCGCTGGTACCGGGATCGGGCACGCGGGCGGCGCGGGCGGCCAGGCTTACATTCCGGACGCGGTCCTGCCGTCGGGCTACAGCGTCTATGCCTCGGGCTATTCCGCGCGGGCGCAGGCCGACGTGACTGGCGGCGCCGGCGGCAGCGGATTTTTCGGCGCCAATGGCGGCGCCGGGGCCAGCGTGGCTCTGAACGAAGCGGTTTATGCCCAGGCGACCAGCAGTAGTGGGGTCGCCTACATGGTTCAGATCGCCACGGGCGGCCGCGGCGGTGACAGTGAGGGCGGCGTGGCCGGCGCCGGCGGCAGCGCGGAGTCGCAACTCACGGCTGCGTCTCTGATCGCCGGCAAGGTCTACGGCGTCAGCAGAGCCACCGGCGGCCGCGGCGGCGACGGGCGGCTGGGTTCCGCTGGCCATGATGGCGCCGCCGCCGTCGCCACCGTCTATGCGGGCGGCCCCGAGTTCGCCGAGGCCCGGGCATATGCGACCGGAGGCGCGGGCGGCGCGAGTGACGGCGCGATCGGCCCCGGCGCCGCGGGCGGCGAGGCGGGCGTCGACGCAGTCAGCAACAGCGCCGGCGGTTACGCGCGCGCGTTAGGCGATGTCCGGGGCGGCATCGGCGGCACCCTCACCAATAGTGCCGGCGCTGGCGGTGCGGGCGGCCAGGTCGTGTTTTCCTCAGCCCTCGCCACTGCGACCGGGGGCCAGGCTTACGCCCGGGTACTGGCCTATGGCGGCGCCGGCGGGCGCGCATCGGGCGGCGGCGTCGGCGGCAATGGCGCCAGCGTCGGCAACGCGGCATTTGCCTCAGCCGCCGGATACGCCGCGAAGGCCTATACCAGGCAGGTCGGTGGCGCCGGCGGTGACGGCTATGACGGGTCCAGCGGCGGCGCCGGCGGAACCGCCTATGCCTACAATACCGTCAATGCCACGACCACCGGCGGCCGGTTGTTGCTGGCGCAGGTAACGCAAGGCGGCGCCGGCGGCTCCGCGGAAAACGCGACGGCGGGAACGGGCGGCGATGCGTATTCGTTTCTGAAGTTCGGCGTGCTGCCGGGTGACAGCAATGACGTGACAATCATTGCCAACGCCTTCGGCGGCCAGGGCGGCGTCAATCATCTTGGGAACGGCGGTGCGGCCGGTCGGGCGGTCGCCGCTTCGCAGTTATATGGCAGCGGCCGAGCCTATGCGACTGGCACCGGCGGCAATGGCGGCACCTCAAACGGTGGCGGTAACGGCGCGGAGGGCGGCTACGCTTATGCCACGGCGCAAGTCTATGCCGGATACGCACCCGGCAGTGTCGCCACGGCAAGCGCTACGGCCCTGGGCGGGATCGGCGGTTCCGCCAGCGGCGTCGGCTACTACGCCGGGGACGGCGGCTATGCGTCAGCCGGTTACGTGCCGGGGCTGGGATACTCGCGGGTCTACGCGGCCGGTGAGACCGCGACGGCGAAGTCCTACCAGTACGGCGGCTGGGGCGGCCGGGGCAATAATGGCGCCGACGGTGGCGATGGCGCGTCCGGGTATGCCTATAACACGGTCGACGGTATCACCTATAATGGCGGCACGCTGCGCCTGGTGCAGAAAGTGGTGGGTGGCAGGGGCGGCGCCAGCGAAGACGGCGAAGCCGGCTATGGCGGCGACGCCTATTCGGCACTCATTTTAGACAAGAGTACGAACCTCGATTTCTTCGGGTCCCTCTACGGCCAGGTCACGGCGACAGCCGGTGACGGCGGCGCCGCGTATGGGGCTTCGTTCGGCAATTACGGCGGCGACGCCTTCGCACTGAGTGCGCTGACGTCACACGGGGATGTCACCAGCGTTGCGGCGGCGTATGGCGGCGCTGCCGGCGCGTCCCACACAACCGGGCTCAGCCGCTACGGCGGGGACGCCACGGCGGCGGCGGGAGCCATCTCCTACGGCGCAACTTATCAGGCCACGGCGACCGCACGGGCGACCGGCGGCGCGGGTGGAGCTGCAAGCGGCGCAGGGGCCACGGGCGGGGGCGGCCGTCATCTCGCAAACGGCTACTATTACGGCTTTTACGGGACGTCGGCCTATGCCAAAGGGGCAACGGCCACGGCGAAGGCCTTCCAGACCGGCGGCGCGGGCGGCGCTGGCTATAATGGCGCCAACGCCGGCTACGGCGGGAACAGCAATCTCCTCGACGCTGTGTCCGGTGTTGCGACCTATGGCGCGCTGACGCTCTACCAATACGCGAGGGGCGGCGCCGGCGGCGTGGTGTCTGGTGGCGGCCAAGCAGGCGAAGGCGGTTACGCCCGCTCCGATCTCTTCTATGACAATAGCCTGTCCGCCCCAGCGGCACCGTTCTACGGCACGAGCAGGGCGACCGGCGGCACCGGCAGCTACGTGCTGGGTGATGGCGTCGCCGCGAAGGGCGGTGACGCGTTTGCCGCGATCTATCTGATTGGCAGCAGCACGGTCTACGCGCAGTCTTACGCTACCGGCGGTTCAGGCAGCAGGCTCGGCTTCGGCGGTGTCGCCGGCCTGGTTGCCGGCAATGGCGGCGCCGCCGTGGCCGCCGCCGCGGCAGCGAGTACCGCTCCGGACGGGCGCGTCCAGAGCCAGGCCAAGGCGACGGGCGGCGCCGGCGGGACAGCCTATGGCACCGGCCAGAGCGGCGGCAAGGGCGGTTCAGCGACCGTGACCAACGTCTATGCTAAGGCTCGCCACGCCTTTGCCTTCGCAATCCAGCGCGGCGGCAATGGCGGTGCGGGGGGCGACGGTGGGGCGGGCGGCGCCGGCGCCGACAGTATCATCACCGGCGCGACCGTGGTGTACGGCACCACGTCCGCCGGCGGCGATCTCTATCTTGAGCAGCGGACCTACGGTGGCGATGGCGGCAGCGCCGCGAACGGCACCGGTGGTGACGGCGGCCATGCCCAGTCGGATCTGACGTACGACGAACTCAATGCCGGCTTCCTGATCGGCCGCACCACCGCCTCTGGCGGCGCGGGCGGATCCGGCGCAACACCCGGAACGGGCGGCGGCGCCAGTGCACAGGCAAACCTGACTGCGCAGTATGAGCTCCGTGCCTACGCCAGGGCGACCGGCGGCCAGGGCGGCTACAACTCGGGCGACTCCGGTGGGAACGGTGGCGCTGCGGGCAACGCCAAAGCGCGGGCATCGGCCACGAGCACAACCTCGAACGCCGACAATATCCAGGCTAATGCGGTCGCGAACGGTGGCTATGGCGGTAGTGCGCGGTCCGGCGATGGCGCGAGCGGTGGCCTGAGCACCGAAGCCTATGCCTCCGCTACAGCCCTCAATGCCACGGGCAGCGTGCAGTACGACCCCTACGGCGGTGGGACACCTGCTCATCCGCGTGCTCGCGCGCTGACCGGCACGGCTTACGCCTACGCCCGTGGCTTCGGCGGCACGGGCGGCTCTGGGACCGGCGCCACGCATGTGGGCGGCGCCGGCGGTGCTGCCGTCGGCGTTTCAGCCACGGCAACCGGTTACAACGTCATCGCCAAAGCCAGTCAGGTCGGCGGTGGCGGCGGTACCGGGTTTGACGGCGCGAGCGGCGGTGCCGGCGCGGACAGCTACCTGACCAATGCCGTCAGCGGCAGCGTGCACGGCAATCTTCTGGCCCTCTACCAGACGGCACAGGGTGGTTACGGCGGCGGCGTCACCGGCGCGGGCAGTGCGGGCGCAGGCGGGCACGCCAGTTCCAGCCTCACCTTCGTCGACAATGCCGCGACCAAGGCCAAGAACCTTGTCGCCTACAGTTATGCCGACGGTGGCGATGGTGGCTATGGCGGGACGTACGGCGCCGCCGGTGCTGGCGGGAGTGCCGATGCCAGCGCCAACGTCACTGGCTCGAACGTGGTCATGGTGAAAGCCGTGGCACGCGGCGGCGACGGTGGCGCCATCAACGGTGGGACCGTGAACAGCGTGCCGCGCGACGGCGCCGCCGGCGGCGCCGGTTCGGCGGCCGCTGCGGCGTACAGCCTCGGCTCTGCTGCGTTTGCCACCGCAAGCGCGCGTGGCGGGGATGGCGGCGACGGGCACGGCGCAGGGCATGCCGCCGGCGCCGGCGGGGCCGGCTTTATCGCTCCCGGCGCGGTCATCGCCAGTGGCACAGATGCCTATGCCAAAGCTTATGTCTATGGTGGCGGAGGCGGCCGAGGCTATAGCGGCGCCGATGGCGGCGCCGGCGCCGATGTGTCCGTGACCGACGCGGTCCAGGGCAACGCGCCAGGCGGTGTCATTGAACTCCTCCAACGTGCCGACGGAGGTGGCGGCGGCACCAGCTACGGCGGTGGCAGCGGCGGCGCCGGCGGCGATGCAACCTCGTCACTGACCTTCGCCGATGCCACCGGGGCGTATATCAACGCGACAGTGACCGCTGGCGGCGGCGGTGGCGGCTATGCGCAGGGCGGCGGTGCGGGGGGCGACGGCGGCTCCGCCACGGCGGCGGGCCACATCATCGGGGCGTCTGGAATCGACCTCGCGGTCCGTGCGTTCGGCGCCCAGGGCGGTCGCGGCGAACCCGGCGGCGCGGGTGGTAGCGCCCAGGCCACGGCTACGGCGACGACCACGGGGCTCACGACCGATGATACGCTTGTCGAGGCACAGGCCTTTGGCGGGACGGGCGGTTCGGCCACCACCGGCAATGGCGGAGCAGGCGGCGCCGCGCTCGGTGCGTCGGCGAAGGCGGCGCAGAGTGTCAGCGACGGCGCCTCCGGCCTGGTCTTCGCCAATGCCTATGCGCAGGGCGGCCAGGGCGGCTATGCCAAGGGCGCCGGCGCCTTTGGCGGCGCAGGCGGTGCGGTCGGCGGCACGTCGGCGCAGGCGGATGGCTACAAGGCCTACGCGAAGGCCGTCCAGAAGGGCGGCGACGGCGGCAACGCGTTCACGGGCGCCTCGGCGGGCGATGGCGCGGAGTCCATCCTGACCAATGCCGTCTCCGGCAGCAGCGCCGGCGGTAACCTGAGGCTGGTGCAACGCGCCCATGGCGGCGCGGGTGGGTCCGTCGCGTTTGGCAACGGTGACGGCAATGGCGGCGCCGGTGGCTTCGCCGACTCCAAACTGACCTTCACCGACACAGGCGCGATCAAGGCAGCCTATCTGTATGGCGCCAGCCGCGCCTATGGCGGCGCCGGCGGCGCACCCGCCTTTGGTTACAGCGGCGTGGGCGGCGCCGGCGGCGGCGCGGTGGCGGAGATCCACCTGACCGGCGCCCACACGGTCTCGGCGCTGGCCAGCGCCAAGGGCGGAGACGCGGTCAGTCCGGCGGCGGTTGGCGACGCCAGCGCCACCGCGACGGCTGAGTCGACCGGCACATCGAACTCCACCGATACCGCAACCGCCAAGGCGTCTGCCACGGCCGGCGGGTCCGAGGCGCTCAACCCCGAAAGCGCATCGGCGACCGCCAGCGCCACCACGGCGGCGGGCCAACTGGCGAAGGCGGATGCGGACGCCCGCGGCACCAGCGGCAATGTCAGCGCCAGCGCAACCACTGGCGGCAGCGGGATCGTCACATCGCTCACCGCCTCGGCCGGCAGTTCCGTCACCCTGTTCGAGCACGCCCATGCCGAGGTCCGGGCAGGGGGCCTGTACAGCGTACCGTCGGTTGTCGGCGATGTAACGTCCTATGCGGGCGGCACGCTGGACCCGAACGGCGCGGAGGTGGATGCGGTCCTAGTTACCAACGCCAACCTGGAAGCCGTCTTCGCGGATCCCACCTCGACCGTGTTCGGCGCCGGCGTACTCGGCGCCTGGTCCTCGCCGGATCTTTCGGCGCCGCACAGCTACCACGTCGAGGACGCGTTCACGCTCGACACCACCAGCCTGACCGGCCGGCTGATGCTGGGGCTGTACGATCCGCTGGTGTTCTCCAGCGGGTTGATGACAGTGCAGCTGACCGTGGCGGTGCAGGGCGTCACGGTGCTGAGCCAGATGCTGCTGACCGCCGCCGCGGCCGAACTCTATTTCACCGATCACGCGCTGGATCTGGGCGCGGTGCTGCCCAGCACGGCGCTGGACGTGAATGTCGCGCTGGATGTCACGCTGGACGGTGCGGCGGACAATTTTGGCAGCGCCTTCCTGCTGGGCACGATGCTCTGCTTCCTGCCCGGCACGCGCATCCGCACGCCCGAGGGTGATATGCTGGTCGAGCAACTGGCGCCGGGCGACCGGGTGCTGACCTGGAGCGGCCAGGTGCGGCCGATCACCTGGATCGGCTCCGGCACCGTGCTGGCGACGCCGAACCGGCGCAGCGCGGCGACGCCGGTGATCGTGAAGCGGGGTGCGCTGGGCGACGACATGCCGTTCCATGATTTGCGCGTCACCAAGGGCCACGCCTTCCTGGTCGACGGCGTGCTGATCCCGGTGGAGTTCCTGGTCAATCACCGCACGATCCTGTGGGACGACCGGGCGCAGGCCGTCACGGTGTACCATGTCGAGCTGGACGTGCACGACGTGCTGGTCGCCAACGGCGCGCCGGCCGAGAGCTATCGCGACGACGGCAACCGCTGGCTGTTCCAGAACCACAACACGGCCTGGGATCACGCGCCGAAGCCGCCGTGCCTGCCGGTGCTGACGGGCGGGCCGGTGGTGGACGCGGCGTGGCGGCGGCTGCTCGACCGGGCCGGGCCGCGTCCTGGCGTGCCGGTGACGGCGGATGCGGATCTGCACGTGCTGGCGGATGGCGTGCGGATCGAGCCCTGGCGGCGTGTCGGGGATCGCGTCGATTTCCGCTTGCCGGAGCGGCCGGTCAGCGTGCGGCTGGCGTCGCGGGCCAGCGCGCCGCAGGAGCTTGGTCTTGGCCGCGATCCGCGTCCGCTCGGCGTGGCAGTGCGGCGCCTGGTCGTCACGCGCGGCCATTGGGCCAAGGCAGTCGAGGCCGGGAACGGGCTACTGGCCGATGGCTATCATGGCTACGAGCCGGACCTGCGCATCCGCTGGACGACCGGTGACGCACTGGTGCCGGACGTGCTGTTCAGCGGCGGCAGCGGTCTGACGGTCCTGTCGGTGTACCTGGGCGGCGCGACGGTCTACGAGGATGCGGGCGAAGCGGTCGCCGCTGCGTAAGTGCGGCGCAGCAGGGCAGCGGCACCGCAAGTCACGGCATCGCAACGGGTTGCTATGGCGGTGGAGGATCGTGCCACAGGCTGCCGAGTAGCCGCCGTTCATCATGCCGAGGCTGCGTTACGTGGCAGGAATGGCCTTGAACTTCGTGGATTCGTGGCTTCGTGGTGTGAAAAAGGCGGTGGGTGGCCGGCGCAAGGCCGGCCATCACGGCTAAGAAACATAGCCGCGCCGGTCGAGCCGGCGCGGCCGCCCTTCAGCTTGCGGGGCGCTTCATCTTGCAGGTGCTGGCCTGGTTGACGTCGGCGGCGCTCACCACCTTCTCGGTCTTCCAGCCCAGGCCGGTCTTTTCGGAATCGTATTTGACGCCCTTGCTGAAGATGGCGCCGTAGTAGGTCATCTGGATCTGATGGTCCTCCGGCCGTATCGTTGCCGGCTTGCCGGCGGTGTCGGTCACGGTTATGCCCTCCAGCGCCAGCGCCACCTGCATCGGATCAGTGGACTTCGCCTTCTCGATGCCGCGGGCGATCAGTTCGACCGCGGTCCAGCGATCACCAAAGATGTAGTCGAAGTTGTTTTTTGCACGGAATGCCTCCACCCAGGCCATGCGTGCGGCATCGTTGTTCTCGGCCGGCACGTTTTCGTGGAACGACAGCACCGAGTGGACACGACCGTCGCCGCCCGGGCCGATCGCGGTCGGCGTACCGGCAAGGTGAGCCAGCATCGTGTAGTAGTCGATCGGCAGGCCGGTCTCCATGCCCGCCTTGATCAGCAGCGTCAGGTCAGGACCCCAGTTGCCGGTCACCAGCGCCTGGGCGCCGGAGGCCTTGATCTTCTGGATATAGGAGGAGAAATCCTTGACCTTGCCCAGCGGTATCATCTCCTCGCCCATGATCTGCACGTCCGGGCGCAGCTTCGCCAGATACAGCTTCAGGTCACGCTGCGCCGACTGTCCGAACAGATAGTCCTGGTTGATCAGGTAGACCTTGGTCACGTCCTTCGGCAGCGCGCGCACCATGATCTCGGCCTGCATGCCGGCATGGGCGGAGGTGCGGAAATGCCAGAAGCTGCACTGCTCGTTGGTCAGCTCCGGCGCAAGGCCACCACAGTTGATATGCAGGATCCGGCGGTTCGGATTGCGTTCATTGTTCTTCTCCACCGCGCCGATCAGCGCGCTGGCAATGTTCGACGGGCCGCAGTTCATCATGATGGAGATGTTCTCATCGAGCATCTTCTGCACCGTGATCAGCGCCTCGGAGGGCTGGCCCTTATTGTCCATCGGCACGAGTTCAAGCTGCTTGCCGAGGACGCCGCCGCGGGCGTTGACGCCGTCGATAGCGTACTGGATCGACTTGATGCCCTGGTCGCCGACCTGGGCGAAGACGCCCGACAACGCTTCCGAGTAGCCGATCTTGATGGTGTCTGCGTGCGCGAGTGGTGCGAGGGCGGGCATGACGATCGCCGCAACGATCATCAACCCCCGCCGGATCAGCGAGGTCATGACGGTTATCCTTCCCTGTTGCGGCACCCGTTTCGCACGCCCCAGGGAGGTGCGTGGCTGGCCGCTGATGCCAAGCTTGGGCGGGAAGGCGGCCGGCGTCAATTTGGTTTCGTGGCTGGGTGGCGGAGCGGCTTCGTTGTGATGCGCGAGCGGCGGTCGGCGACACTTTGCGCGCCAGGTGTTGGATCACGCGGATGGTCTTGCCGCGGCGGCGATGCGGTCCGCCTGGTGGCTGCTGCGTCGCCAGTGCCATGCAACTCAGAGTATCGGTTTGCAACTGTGGTTCGATCGATGCTGCGGGGCGTCACTGCCGTCGGGTGGCCATTATAGAAGTAAAGGGAAATAAACCGCCGATGAACGCCGATGAACGCCGATGAACCCAAATGGATCATGGCCGGGGAAGCATGCGCTAACTTTCGGTTCGGCATTCGGCGAACCGGCGACGTCGATACATCGTCGTCATGGTCGGCGAAGGCCGACCACCCACGTCTTGCGATGCCAAAGCGGCGACTGTCGGTGCCTTTGAGGGAACGTCGCGGATGGTCGGCCTGCGCCGACCATGACGGGTGAGGCTGCAACTCGCTCAAAGTTAGCGCCCATGGCCGGGGAACCGCGCTGTAGTGACCGTATCACGGTCACCCAGGGTTCAGCCGGCGGTGTCGGATGCCGGTGTCTCGGCGAACGCGACGCCCTCGTAGAATTCCGCCAGCGACACGTCGATCCCGATCTCCGGCATGGCCAGGACCGAATCGGCCGACAGGATATGACCGATCCAGTCGTCGCCGACGCGTGCGAAGACGGTGGCCTGCGGCCGGTCCTGCATCAGCATGACGTAGTGTCGGATGGAGGGCGTGTCCCGGTATTCCTGGTTCTTC
>JAFEFW010000113.1 GCA_018240405.1 Pseudomonadota bacterium | reverse complement strand
GCCGACCACGGCTACGGCAATGCGTTGAATGTCATGCGCACGGTGCAGGAACTGGAGACTGCCGGCGTCGCCGCGCTGATGATCGAGGACACGCTGTTGCCCCGCGCGTTCCGTGAGAAGAAGCCAACCACCATTTCGCTGGACGAGGGCATCGGCAAGATGAAGGCCGCGCTCGCCGCCCGGGAGGACAAGGCGCTGACCATCATCGGCCGCACCAGCGCGCCGTCGATCAACGGCCTCGCCGACGGCATCAAGCGGCTGAAGGCGTACCAGGACACCGGCGTCGATGCACTGTTCATCGCCGGCGGCCTGACCCGTTCCGACCTTGACGCCATTGCCGGCGAGGTGAAGATCCCCCTGATGCTCGGCGGCGTCCCGGCGGAGCTGCAGGACAAGGCTTATCTGGCCAGCCGCGGCGTGCGCATCGCGCTGCAGGGGCATCAGCCGTTCTCGGCCGCGGTGAAGGCCACCTACGATACGCTGAAGGCGCTGCGCGAGGGCACGAAACCGTCCGATCTGAAAGGCATCGCATCGGCCGACCTGATGAAGCGGGTCACCCGCGAGGGTGACTACAAGACCTGGACCGAAAAGTTCCTCGATTGACCGCAGCAACGACGCCGGATACCCGACCCGCATGACGATACTCTCAGGCAAGGCCCGGCTCGCGGGCATCACCGGCTGGCCGGTCAGCCACTCGCGCTCGCCGCGGCTGCACGGGTTCTGGATCGAGCGTCACCAGGTCGACGGCGCCTATGTGCCGCTGCCGATCGAGCCGCGAAACTGGACCACGGCGATCCGCGGCCTGGTGGCGGCGGGCTTCGCCGGCTGCAACGTGACGATCCCGCACAAGATTGCCGCATTTGAGATTTGCGACACGGTGGATGCCTCGGCGCGGCGGGCCGGCGCGGTCAATACGCTGGTGTTCCATGACGGCAAGATCACCGGCAGCAACACCGACGGGTTGGGGTTCCTGAACAACGTGCGCCAGCACGGCGTGGACCCGGTTGCCGGTCCGGCGTTGCTGCTGGGCGCCGGCGGCTCGGCGCGCGCCATCGCCGCGGTGCTGCTCGACCTGGGCGTGCGGGTCACGGTGGCCAACCGGACGCGGGCGCGGGCGGAGGAACTGGCCAAGGACCTGCCGGGGCTGACGGTGATCGACTGGGAGCGCCGCCACGCCGCCGTCGCCGACCACGCGCTGGTGGTGAACACCACGCCGCTGGGTATGGGCGGACAGGGGGAGCTGCCGGTTGACCTGAGTGCCGGCAAGCCGGCTGTCGCCGACATCGTCTATGTGCCGCTGGAGACGCCGCTGCTGGCCGACGCGAAGGCACGCGGCCTGAAAACGGTTGGCGGCCTGGGCATGCTGCTGCACCAGGCCGTACCGGGTTTCCACGCCTGGTTCGGTGTCGAGCCGAAGGTGGATGACGAACTGTTCCGGTTCGTCGCCGCGGATCTGCTGCCGGCATGAAAGTCATCGGCCTGACCGGCGGCATCGGCATGGGCAAGTCCACCGCTGCCGCCGCCTTCCGCAGAGCCGGGATACCGGTGTTTGACGCCGATCTTTCGGTGCACCGGATGCAGGCGCGGGGCGGCCGCGCGGTGAAGGCCATCGGCGCCGCGTTTCCCGGGTCGGTGAAGGACAATGCGGTGGACCGCGCCGCGTTGCGGGCGCTGGTCATCAACGACCGCGACGCCTTCCGCCGTCTCGAACGCATGCTGCATCCGATCGTCGAGCAGGACGCGCATGATTTCATTGGCCGGGCGCGCCGGGCCGGCAAGCGTGCGGTGGTGCTGGATGTGCCGCTGCTGTTTGAGGCGAAGTTCGACAAGCTGTGCGACATCGCCATGGTGGTGTCCGCGCCGCTGGCAGTGCAGGTGCATCGCGTGTCGCTGCGGCGGCGGATGAGCAAGGCGGATGTGCTGGCGATCATCGCCCGGCAGATGCCGGACCGGGAGAAGCGGCGGCGGGCAGACGTTGTGATCCAGACTGGGTTGTCGCGCGCGCATACGCTGCGCGCGCTGCGGCGGTTTATCATGGGGCTGCACGGATAGGGACAGCAGGGCGACGGGCCCTGCTGGTCTTCGGCTATGACGCAATGGTTTCTCGTCCCGACGGTCCGCCGCCTTGTCCGGGTGGCGGTTGCCGGTCTTTCGATCGCCCTTGGCGCCTGCATGGGGCTCGACCGCACACCCCTCAACGTACCCGTCGCAGACCAGGCCAGCCGTCCGTCGGAGTTCCTGCCGGTCGATGACTTTCCCGATCTCGCCATCGGCCTCGCCTTCTCCGGCGGAGGTATGCGCGCGGCGGCTTTCTCGTTCGGCGTGCTGCAGGGGCTCGATCAGATCAAGCTACCGGGTGACACCGCCGGGCACACGCTGCTGGATGTTGTCGATCTTGTCTCCGGCGTTTCCGGCGGTTCTGTGACGGCGGCCTATTTTGGCCTGAAGCAGCGTGAGGCCCTGGTCGATTTTCGCGAGCGGTTCCTGCTGAAGAATGCCGAAGCCGGGTTCTCCGCGTCGATCAGCCTGCCGAACATCGTCAATTTCCTTACAGAGGGAGGCGCCAACAGCAGCCTCGACTTTGGCCAGTGGCTCGACCGTGAACTTTTCCAGGGTGCCACGTTCGCCAGCTTCCGACGCAAACGCAATGATCCGACGGTCTGGATTTCCGCAACCGACGCCTATTACCACGTGCCTTTTCTGTTTTCACGAGAAACGTTCTCGGCGTTGTGCAGCGACCTCGACAGGATGCCCGTCGCGCAGGCCGTGGCCGCGTCGGCGGCCTTTCCGGTGGTGTTCGCGCCAACGAATTTTGAGGCCTTTCATCACCGGTGCGATACGCCTCTGCCGCCTTGGGTCGAGCCGGCGGCGCGCGATGCGAGCGGGTCGGCGGTTCGTCACGCGGTGGCATCCGCGTTCCTGCATTATCGCGATCCGGCGCAGCTGCGCTTCGTCAAGCTGGTGGATGGCGGCGTCACCGACAATTTCGGCCTGCAGGGAATTGCCCTGGCGCGTACGGTCGGTGAGACACCCTACGCGCCCTTCACGCCCGAGATCGCCGTCCAGCTTCGGCGTGCCTTGTTCCTGGTTGTCAACGCCGGCAACGGTCCGCGTGAGGAATGGCCTTTGCGACAATCCGGCCCGAGCGGGGTCACGGCGATGGTCGCAATCGTCAATGCTGCGATCGACTCCACGTCCTATGCTGGTTACGACTATTTTCGCCTGTTGATGCGTGACTGGCAGAATGAGTTGGTCCGATGGCGCTGCTCTCTGTCCCGGCAGGAGGTGGCGCGCCTGCGTGGCCGCATCGCCGACTGGCACTGCGACGATCTGCAGATATTTGTAGCGGAAGTGTCGTTTGCCGACGCGGGACCAGAGCGTGCCGCAGTCCTCAATGCCATCCCGACACGCTTTACGCTTCCGAATCGGAGCGTTGATTTCGCCATTGAATCCGGACGTATCGCTGTCCGGAGCGAGCCGGTCATCGGGCGGTTCCTGCAATCCCTGCAATAAAAAGTCCTCGGAAAGTATCGTCAAACCCTGCGGGTACTTTTTACTGTAATGGCAGGAGCAAGTCTGTATACGCGTTAAGGTATGCCGTGTTGCGCTCCACCGAGGCGGCGGCTGTTGCCTTCCCGCCCCGGCAGGCCTGCGCCCATGTGCGTTAGAGTCGGCCAGCTGGCGGCGGCCATTGCTCCCCGTCATGACGATGGAGAGGGCATGCTGTTACGTTGGGCATCGCCTGCGGCTCATCTTAGCACGAGTGCGAGCTTGCCCCGGCGAATTCAGCAGCAGAGTCCTGCCGTGCACTGGGCTGGCATTCGTTACCCGGCTATAAGATTGCGCCGGGAGGAACCCATGAGCGATCATAATGCGTCGCCGATGCAATCGGCGCTACCGTTCGCGGACCGTGTTCGCATCGTCGCCACCGACCAGCCGTTCCGCTGGCTCGCCGCCGGCTGGCAGGATTTCCGCGCCGCACCCGGCGTCAGCCTCGCCTATGGCATGGTCGTCGTGATCGCCGGGTTCGTGCTCAGTTTTCTGCTGGTGGGGCTGGGCCTGCTCTATCTTGTGCTTCCGCTGATCGTCGGCTTCATGCTGGTTGGTCCCGCCTTGACCGTCGGTTATTACCAGGTCAGCCAGGACCTGGAGCTGGGGCGGCAACCCAGCCTGGCGACCGCACTCGGGGCGTGGAAGGCCAATCCTGGGCCGCTGTTGGCCTTTGGATTGGTCCTGGTGTTCTTCCTCGTGTTGTGGATGCGGTTCGCGGCGCTGGTGTTTGCGATCTTCTTCCCGCACACGCCGCTGACAGTGCAGTCGCTGCTGAATGCGGCGCTGTTCACCGAGGACGGGCTGATCTTCCTGATGGTCGGAACAGTGGTGGGCGCCGTCATGGCGAGCATTGCCTTTGCCGCGGGTGCCTTCTCGCTGCCGCTGCTGCTGGACCGTAGGGTCGGGGTCATGGAGGCGCTGGTCACGAGCGTGGTCGCGGTGGTGCTGAACGCACCGGCGATGCTGGTCTGGGCGATGCTCGTCGTGCTGTTTGCGGCGGCGGGACTGGCGCTTGGCTATGTCGGCCTGGCGGTGACGCTGCCGCTGCTGGGCTATGCAACCCAGCACGCGTATCGGGCCGTCATACGTTCTGGCAGGTAGGCGAAGATCGGCGCCGGCGGCTAGGACTCGGCCGGCAGCAGGCCGCGCCGCGCCGGCCGTACCGGCGGTGGGTCGGCGCAGGCGCTGAGATACAGCGCCGCCGCGGCGAACAGCAGCATGGCCACGTCGGCGAGGTCCCGCACCAGCGGCCCGCTTGGCTGGATCAACCGGGTGGCCAACAGCAACAGGACGATTGCGCGATGCGGCAGCATCGTCCAACGCAGCGGGTTCGCGGCGCCCGCGCGGACCCGGCGCACCATCATCCGGAAGCTCACCAGTGCGCCCAGGCCCAGCAGCAGGATGACGGACCGCGCCACGGTGCCAAGCGTGTCATGCGCATCGATGGCCGCGGATAACCCAGGTAATCGGGCCAGCACCCAGCAGATTGTGGCGGCCGTCGCGAAGAAGCCGGCGACCCCGTCGCGCCGCAGGCCGTACCGCTCGCGCAGCGCGCCGGTCAGGGGCTGAAACAGCCGATCGAACAGCGCGTCGTCCAATGGAGCGAAAAGTCTTCGCATACACCGACCATGGGATGAAACAATAACGATCTAGGCGTCAAATCTCCTCCCAATGTCAAGAAAATCAAAGCAGGCCCATACGGACCGCCAGCGCGCCCAGGGCTCCGACAGTGCCAAGGATTCCGCCGGCGAAGGTCAGGGGCTTGCTGCGGATCACCACCGACACCGAGGCCAGAACGATCGCCAGCTCCAGGGCCCCGGCGGCGTATTCGTAGCCATGGTAGCGGTGCAGGGCGTGGTCACGGTCATGCTCGCGGGCCTTCGCCTGTTCCGCGATCTGTTTCAGCCCGTCATTGTTCTTAGCGTCATCGCGTGCGCGCGCGATGTAGTCCTGTGCCGCCTTGATGCGGCCCTGCACATCGGGCGTGTCCGCCGCCGGCAGGCTCTGCAGGACGGAGATCTCCGCCCCGCGGATGGTGATTCGCTGGTTTTTCGCCTGGTAGAATGCCCAATCGTCGGACACGGCGATATGCGCCGCCAGGTAGTCGTTCTGCGACGCTTTCTCCGCCATGCCGGTCAGTGCCAGGGCGGCGGCCAGGAACGACACCAGAACGGCAACGCCGCGCGCCCAGCCGTCACCGTGCTCCGCGTGCTCATGAACATGTTCAATGCTGTGCTCGACCGCCTCGGCCATGCCTGACTTCTCCTGTGTTCGCGGGTGGGGCAAACTCCCCTCTTACACGGGGGAACCGATTCCATGACAGAGTCCGATCGGAAAGTTCTGCACGGCATCCGCGTCGTCGATCTCAGCCGGGTGCTGGCCGGGCCGTACTGCGGGCAGTTGCTGGCGGATTTCGGCGCCGACGTGATCAAGGTCGAAGCGCCGGGCGGGGACGAAAACCGAGCCTGGCCGCCGATCGCACCGTCGGGCGCGTCGGCGAATTTCAATTCGGTGAATCGCGGCAAGCGCAGCCTGGTGCTGGACCTGAAATCCGCCGCGGCGCGGGACGTGCTGCAGCAGCTTGCGCGTTCGGCCGACGTGGTGATCCACAGCTTCCTGCCCGACACAGCGGAGCGGCTGGGCATCAGCAATGCGGCGCTGCGGGCGGCGAATCCGCGGCTGGTCGTCGCCACGATCTCGGGCTTCGGCGCCGAGGGGCCACTGGCGGCGCAGCGTGGCTACGACATGATGGCGCAGGCCTTCGCCGGCATGATGTCGGTCACCGGCTTTCCGGGCGGCCCGCCGGTGCGTTGTGGCGCCTCGGCCGTCGACATGGCTACCGGCATTGCGCTGTATGGCGGCATTGTCACGGCGCTGCTGCAGCGGGTGCAGACGGGGCAGGGCACTTGGGTGCATGGCTCGTTGCTGGAGACAGCGATCTCGCTGATGGGCCATTTCAACGTCGGCTGGATGCAGGCGGGCGTGCTGCCGGAGCCGCAGGGTTCCGGCAGTTCCGTCATCGCGCCGTACCAGGCGTTCCGCTGTGCCGACGGCATGATCCTGGCCGGCGCGCCCAATGACGGCGCCTGGGTGCGGTTCTGCGACGCGCTGGAGTGTCCCGAGCTCGCCGCCGATCCGCGCTTCCAGGGGAACATGGCGCGGGTGGAGCGGCTGGCCGACCTTCTGCCGCTGCTGGAGCCGCGCTTTGCCGCCAAGCCGGCGGCGTATTGGCTGGAGCGGCTGGAAGCCCGCAACGTCGCCTGCGGCCCGATCCACACCGTCGATCAGGTCATGACGCATCCGCAGATCATGGCCACTGGCATGCGGCTGCAGGTGCGCGATCGCGAGGGCCACGCCAGCGACGTGCTCGGTACGCCGTTCAAGCTGGCCGAGGGCGGCGGCACTGCGACAACCGCCGCCCCGCCGCTAGGTGCTGACAACGACGTGCTGCTGCGGGAGTGGCTGGGGTGCGGCGAGGCTGACATTGCCGCGCTGCAGTCTGCAGGTGCGTTTGGTGCACCGGCGTAGATCGGCGAGGCCTCTGGCCGGACCTTGGTCCCGGCCGGAGGCCCGCTACCGTCAGCGCATGGTCGGCGCCGTGGCCAGCGCCGGCTTCAGGCCATCGAGGTCGGCGATGTTTGGCACCGGACAGGTTTTTGACCCGATTTCTGGCGTATGGGCGGCGTCATAGAAGCAGGTTCCGGCCAACGGTTTGGCCGCCGCGGTGAACGGTGGCTTCCAGGCCGGGAAGGGCTTCGGCGGTGGCCGCTTATACTGGCCGACTGCCTTGAACCCCTGCGGCAGCTTGAAGCTGAAGCCCAGGCAACCGGCATCGGGGCAATCGAGGGCCTTGGTACCCCAGGCATTGCAGGTTTCGGCGCAGACTTCGAGTAGCTTCGGATTATACACGGCAAGCGGATCCGTGGCTTTCAGGCTGCACCCGCATCCCGTCTTGCCGGCCGGTTTCGTCCCATCCCAACTGCAGAACGCGGCGGGACGACACATCGCATCCTTGTTGGCGGGCGCTTTGGGATTCAGGCTGTAGTCTTTCCCGTCAATCTTTGCCGGCAACTTGGAAAAGTCGACAACCACTTCCAGCACGTCCCCGTTCGCCTCGTCCCTGGCCCCGGTCTTGCTGCTGATCAGATAGGCGTCGAAATACTTGTCCTTCGGGTCGGTGGGCAGGGTGAAGTGCTTGATGCCGAAATGATAGCCATCGGCTACAACCAGCGTACCATTCACGTCGGTCGCCGGATTGAATTTTCGTCCGTCCTCGCCACCGACATAGAGCTGATACGTCTGCTTCAGCCGCTCCGTCGCGAAGACAAACAGGACGTTGTAGGTTTCGCCTGCCTTGAACACGTTGACGCTGCGCGGTGAGCAGACGAAGTTCGGGAAGTCTCTGCGTTCGGCGCACTCAACATAGGCTGCACTCGGGTCGTTCGGCAGTCCCAGGGCCGGGTCGTCGTGCTGGCCCCAGATCTTCCGGCCGTTGCGGTCGGGCTGCTTGAACGGCGCGCGGGTCGTGTCGATGTAGTAGACGCCGTTATAGGCGGTCAGCGTACTACGCTGCCACGTGCCGGTTCCAGCCATGCGGATGAACGGGAAGTCACAGATGTCCTTGTCTGCGTCCTTGTCGCATCCATAGGTGCTCGACGACCAGAGCTGCCACTCCCGGCCGGACCCGTCGCCGGAGCGGTCGGTGAGTCGTTGCCGGTACAACGGCACGCCGAAACAGGCCGGGTTGCCACAATCCCTCGACCAATCGCCCCCGCGCATCGGCTGCAATTCTTTCCGGTTACTATTGCATCCGGGCGGGTCATTGGCGCCCTTGCAATCCGGCGGTTCGGTAACGAGCGATGATCCGCAGGCACCATCGTTGGTGGTATTCGCCGCGCAATCCGGATAGATCGCGGTTGTCACATACTCATATGGGCTGGTCCGTGCGCTGGGCGGCGCTGCTGATTGGCGATCCTTTCCGTCGCATGCGAAGGCGGGCGTCACGCCAGGGTTGGACAAGCACTCCGCAACCTGGACCGGCGCGCCAAAGAACGGATCATCGTTGACGGACAGGCTATTGACGAAGCCGGTGACGGCGCCGTCGTCGTCATTGAGGACCGTTTGCCTGTCGACATCGGTAAAATTGTTGAACAGGCCCGTGTTGCCGGCGACGTCGGCGAAGATTTCATTCTGCCGGCTTTGATCACTCCGATAGGTGCCGCGCAGGAACACGGGCGACACCACGTAATGGCGGATGTCGACCTTGTCGAAGACGATGTTCCGCGAGTTGAAGGCAGGCGGATAATAGAACCCGTTCGGCTGCTTCCAGCCGATCGCCGCGTTCGGCAAGTAAGCCGCACCCTTTTTGAAAACGTCGCTGCCTTGCTCGTTCTTGCCGTCATTGGTGAACTTGCGGACGCCCAGCACGTCCTTGTACATGCAGGCTGTGTCATCCTTGGCGGTCGCGCTTTCGCAGGGCGACACCGGGGTGTTGAGATAGGCATTGCCGTCCTGGAAGGCCGGGCCATCATAAATGCTGAACATCCGCTGATTGGGCGCCCAGTTCGCAAGGTGAAAGCCCAGTCCCTCGCTGGCGTTGATGCAAAACTGATGGCCCTGCGGACCGGGTCCACGGGTACATCCCAGGCCAGTGCTCTTTGATGGATCGCTAACATCGGCCGCGTGCGGCCCGCGCACATCGGCCCAGGGGTTGTAGCCCTTTTCTCCTACTTGCGGCTGGGTTGCGCCAACGAACACCGAATTGCTGGCGATCATCCAATAGCCAGACGGTGAGGAGGATTTACTGTAGTCGCCGCCTGATACGAAACTCAGGCCGGCACTCTGTACGTCGCTCAGGAAGCTGTGATCATACAGGAACCAGCCATCCTTGCGCAGCCAGACCGCGGCGAAGTTCGTTTCCGCATAATTGAATGACGACGTGTAGTGGTCGAGCACGGTCAGCGTGCAATTATAGATGGCCTTGTCGGTTGAGCACGGCGCAACCGTTTCTATTTTGCACGTGTCATCGCCCGGCGGGCACACGGTCGGGTTCCGGAACCCCGACACGTCAGGGTAATACATCATCTCGTGACCGCGCCCGGAGTCGGGTGCGTAGCTGGGCACCGGCACCATCTTCCAGGTCTCCGGCGCCCCGGGCTGATCCGCAACCATGTCGCATAGCCCTGGAGCATCCGAGACCGACATGAAGGAGATCATGGCGCTGCTGCAGTAGTTCTTGACGAACGAACGCAGCGGCGACAGTCGGCCTTGCCGGCTGGCATAACCGGTCCACTCCTGATGCTGCATGTGGGACTTAGGCACTTCCACCATGTCGGTGTTGTTCTGCGTTGCGTGCAACCAGAAGCACGCTCCGCAGCTCCCGGCGCCCGCTGCCATGTTGCCGACGAAATCGTTCCAGCCGTTGGAGATCCAGAAGACCGTCGGTATCCGTACATCCGACCGGAACCTTATTTCGCCCTCGGGGATGTTTGAAGACAGTATGCCCGGGACGTTGCGCGGATTGGTCGGGCCTTCGATCGCCGCGCGCGCAAGAATTCCGATGTTGGAGAAGAACCTGTTGTCGGTCTCGGTGCCGGTCTCCAGGAAGTAGCCGTGGCCAATCGATTTCCAGCCGACATTCCGCTGCAGCGTGACGTTCTGGGTCTGATGAACAACGAACCAGCGCGTCATCGACTCGCTAACCGAGGAGTCCTTGATGAACGTTTCATTCGGCACCTTGCGGGCCATGTGGAAATGGACCGGGTAGTGGCCGAGCCGCCCGCCGACACCGAGTTGATGAAACTCGACGCCTTGGATCTGCAGCTTTTCAAAGCCTTGCCGGAATACCATATGGCCGCCGAACTGGTAGTGCGGATTGGCCGGCACGTGCTTCTCGCTGTTGCCGTTGGTGACATCCGCGAAGGTCTCATCGGCGCGGTCGCCGCCGGAAACGATACGGATGCTGCGGCGCAGTAACGCAACCGCGGCCCGCGTCTCGGCCCCTTCCGCCAGGCCGGCTGTGCCGTCGATATCGTTCGCGGCCAGCGAGATCTTCATGGCAGGCGAGTCGGCCAAGGCGTTGGCGATGTTGTAGCGGTGCCCGACATGCGGGTAGCGTATCCTGCCGCCTGGTTCGTCGGCCTGTTCGACTCTGATGGTTGTGTCGTTGATAATGTCAACGATCCGCAGTTCCTCCGAATGGGTTGCGAAATAGTCGGTCGTGGTCAGGACGATTTCGTCACCGATGTGGAGGCTGCCATCATTCGCGACCGACTTTCCCTGCCAGTCGCCCTTGACCTT
>JAFEFW010000112.1 GCA_018240405.1 Pseudomonadota bacterium | reverse complement strand
ATCAAGGCCTGCTGCTGCACCACGCGGGCGCGCAGCACTTCAACCTGGCTGGCAAGGTTCAACCGGCGCGCCTCGAACAAAGCGCGTTCCCCGGCCATCGCATTCCGTGCCCGGTCGTCGGTGCTCGCACGCAGATCGGACGGGAAAGCCGGTTCCGGTTGGTCGGCCAGTTCGGCAACCAGACGGGCGATCTGCGCAAGCTGCGCCCAGCGCTGCGCCCGCAACGAGTCAACGTCGGTCTCGGGCTGCAACGTGTCGAGCCGGACCAGCACCTGGCCGGCCTCCACCCTGCTCCCGTCACGCACGAGGATTTCCCGCACGATGCCGCCCTCAAGATGTTGCAGGGTGCGACGGGTGCCCTCGACCTTGATGACGCCCGAGGCGAGCGCGGCCTCGGCAAGACGCGCCAGCGTCGACCAGGCGCCGAAGCCGACAACGAATACCAGCACGACAGCGAGGCCGAACAGCAGTGGCGCGCGCGTGAGGGGACGCGGCGCGTCCAGCAGTGAATGCGGTATGGGCCCATGCCGGACGGCCGATGCTGTCCTGATTGCTGGTGCAACCGGGATGACTTGACCATTCGCAAGCGCGCTCATGCTACGTCTCCTACGGCCCTTGTTTCCCTACGCGGGACTGGAGCGGCCGGCACGGGCCGCGGTGGCGCCATCATGCGCTTCAGCACTTCGGTGCGCGGACCAAACACTTCGATGCTGCCGTCCCGCATCTGCAGGATCTTGTCGACACCTTGCACAAGCGACGGACGGTGCGAGACGAGCACCACCGTCGTCTCCAGCGCCTTCAACTGTTCCAGCGCCCGCATCAGCGCTGCCTCGGAAGCGCCGTCCAGATTGCTGTTGGGCTCGTCCAGCACAACCAATCTGGGCCGACCGAACATCGCCCGCGCGAGCCCGATCAGCTGACGTTGGCCGCCCGAGAGGTAAAGGCCGCCCTCGCCGATTTCGGTGTCGTAGCCGTCCGGCAGGCGCAGGATCATGTCATGGCAGCCGGCCAGGCGCGCCGCGTCGTAGACCTCCTCCGGAGTTGCCTCACCCATGCGGGCGATGTTGGTGAAGACGGTGCCGTCGAACAGCTCCACGTCCTGCGGCAGGTAACCAAGATAGGAGCCAAAATCTTCGCGCAGCCACTGGTAGACGTCGGCGCCATCCAGCCGCACGGTGCCGGACAGCGGCTCCAGCGTGCCGGTCAGCAGACGCACCAGCGTGGTCTTGCCCGCCGCGGAGGGGCCAATGATCGCCAGGCTTTCACCCGCAGCGAGTTCGAAGCTGATCCCACGAAGCAGGGGCACGCCCTGGCCCGGGAAGGCGAATGTGGCGCGCTCAACCGACAGCCGTCCGGTCGGCGCAGGCAGCGGCCGGCCGGGCGGGCGCAGGCGCGTCAGTTTCAGGAATTCCTCCAGGCGCCGGAAGGCCTGCCGTGTCTGCACGAGCTGCTTCCAGCCGGAGATCATCTGTTCCAGTGGCGCAAGCGCCCGGCCCAGGATGATCGAGCCGGCGACGGCCGCACCTGCGGTCAGGTCATGGCTGAGCGCCAGCCAGATGCCCGTGCCGAGGACGCCGATCTGCACGCAGAGCCGAAAGAACCGCGTGGCGCCCACGACCACGGCAGCGCGATTGGCGGCGCGCTGCTGCGGTTCCACCATACGGGCCATTGCGCTGCGCCAGTGCGTGATGACCGCCGGCAACATGCCCATGCTGTCAATAACCTCGGCATTGCGTGCGATGCCGTCGGCTCTGCGTTGAGCGTAGATGGACGCGGTATTTGCTTGCTTCACCAAGGCTGCGGTCGCCAGCTCACTTGCCAGCGCCAATCCAAACAGCAAGATGGCGCCGCCAAGGGCGATCAGGCCCAGCACCCAGTGCAGCGCAAAGATCACCGCAATATAGATGGGCACCCAGGGCACGTCATAAAGCGACAGCGCCGACGGAGAGGCCAGGTAGGAACGGAGGCTTGCGATATCGCGCAGCGCCTCCATCCGATAAGGCGCGCCGCGCAGGCTGCTCTCAATGGCGCGGACAAATGCCTCCGGCGCCACGCGATTCTCCACCCAGCTTCCCAGGGCCTGCATGACCTTGCCGCGCACAGCGTCGAGCAATGCCAGCACCAGAGCGGCGCCGATGGCCATCAGCGATAGATAGAGCAGCGTGTCGATGGACCGGGTGGCGAGCACGCGGTCGAAGACCTGCATCATGTAAATCGACGTCGTCAACTGCAGCAGATTGACAATGCCGCTGAACACACCGACCACCAGGAACTGGTTGCGACAGATACGGAGTGCCTGTCGTAATGGTGTATCACCTGTGCGGTCAAAGCCAGCTGGCGCTTGGAGCTTCTTGGACATTCCGGGACCTGCAGGACGGGGCCGGTGTGGAGCCGGCCGGGGTTGCGGGAAACGAAGGCAGCTCGTCGTGCACGATGCGAACTGATTTGGGCGACGCGGATATTGGATAGCCGCTGGAACCAAAGCCGCGCGGAGATCGGCTCTCAGTAAGAAATCAGCACTAATCATCGGACTTGGCGCGAGCACTCATGCGCACCGGCATCTAATGTTATTATACAACAAAGAAATTTTATCAAGGCGATCCCGCCAGGCCAAGCCCAGCGGGACGCACCTGACCGTAACTCAGATGATCAATACCTGGACCACCCCGCCCAATCTAAACGATGTCTGTCCAGTTCAGCGCGCCCGCCGAGCCTGCGCCATGCATAACGACGGCCGTTTCGAAGTCGTGGTCGGCGTTAAGATCGGCCATCAAGTAGCCGGTGTTGGTACCGACGTTATACAGGAACACGTAGGTCTTCGAGCTGAGCGCGGCAACGTTCTCTGCGTGATACTCGGCGCCTTCGACATTGGTCCACCAAGTCTGCGCTTCCCCATAGTTTGCAGAAGTTCCCGCGGTTGGCATGTCGATCCAGTCGTACGCTACGTTCCAATCCCAGATGTGGTCGGCTTCTGCAGTGGAACTGTTGGAATCGCCTTGGTAAAAAGCAAAGTAGTCAGAGTAGGTGTCGTACCCTCCTACGAGAGAGTCACTGCCAGCGCCGCCATACAGGTGGTCATTGCCAACGCCGCCATTCAGATAGTCGTTACCAGTGCCGCCATAGAGATAGTCACTGCCGGCATCGCCATACAGCGAGTCGTTGTCGCCTTCGCCGTTGAGGGTGTCGTTACCGTCACCGCCGCTGAGGTAGTCGTTGCCGGTATAGCCAAGCAGATAGTCGTTGCCGGCGCCGCCGTAGAGACTGTCGTTGCCGGTCCACCCGTCGAGTGTATCGTTATCGCCTTCGCCGTAGAGACGGTCGTTGCCGGCGCCGCCGTTGAGGTAGTCGTTGCCGGTATAGCCGAGCAGGGTGTCGTCGCCATCGCCGCCGTAGATGCTGTCGGCACCAGTCCATCCGTCCACGTAATCGTTACCGCCGTAAGCGTAGACATGGTCATCACCACCATAGGCGTAGATGCTGTCCGCGTAGGCCGTTCCATAGAGATAGTTGTTGTAGTTCGTACCTGAAATAACAGCCATTGTTGCCTCCGTTTGTTTGCATGCTGGTTGGTTGGCCAGCGCAGCACGCTTATCCGACGCCGCACGCGCAGCGATGTACGCTTTTGCACACCTCGTGTGTTCAACAGGGATTTTCGAACTCGCGCGGGAGTTACGTTCCGATATAGATTCGTTATTCAAGGTCCCGGACAACGCCGCGTCGGCTTGAGGCAACGACGATTGGACGGCCGCAGTCTGCATGCACCGCCTGCACGCTCGGGTTGAGCGCTCGGGTTGTACGCAGACGAACCATCATAGGTCTCGGCTGAGCCATCACGATCCGCTGGGACCGCGCCAAGAGACACACACGCATCACGCAATCGCACGGGCCGCGGCCGGTAACCGAGGCCGGCTCGGCGCAGGAGCGCCTGACGCAGCCATGTCCCCTGCCCCCTTGAATGCATTGTGCGATGCTCTGCGGCGGATGATCCTGCTGGACGTCCGGGCGCGAGTGCGTGGCGCCGTTCTGCGCGCACCGGTGGAGTTGCCGACGCACCTTTGGTACACCACCAGGGCGGTCCCGCTTGACCCCCGGATCAATCCCGTCAACAAGGGCGCTCAATGAGACGCCGCCACGTATGCGGACGTCAGCCGAAGGGAACGATATCCAGGTGGACCTCGAAATCCTGCTCGAGAACGTGCTGAACGCGCTCACCGCGGGCATCACGATCGGCTGTATCTACGGGCTGATGTGCATCGGCCTCGGATTGATCTTCGGCATCATGCGGGTGGTCAACTTCGCCCAGGGCGAGTTGCTGATGCTGGGTATGTTCGCCAGCCTGTACCTCGTCACCGGCGCCGGCGTCCTCGCCTTCCTCGGGCCGATCTACGGCCCATTCATTGGCGCCATCCTGGCCGGGCCGATAGTCTTTGCCGGCGGCGCGCTGCTGCACCGCTTCCTGATCGCCCGCGTGTCCGGCCTGCGAACCGCCGGCACGCTTGATGAAGGTCATTTCGGCCAGTTGATCGTAACGCTCGGAATTTCCCTGATCCTGCAGAATGGCGGCCTGATCGTGTTTGGCTCGACGCCGCTGACGGTGCGTACGCCGCTGGCGTCGAAAGCGTTCGAGATCACCGGCTTCTACGGCGACGCGACGGTATTCGTGAACAAGGCGCGCCTGATCGCCTGTATCGTATCGGTGGTGGTCGCCGTCGTGCTCTACCTGATGCTGGAGTATACAAGGCTCGGCAAGGCACTGCGCGCGGCAGCGGATAACCCGACGGCAGCCACCTACATGGGCATCGACGTCGAGAAGGCGTACCGCATCGCCTTCGGCCTGGGCAGCGGCATCACTGCCATCGCCGGCGGGTTGATGGCGACCTACCTGTCCTTCGGCCCATTCATCGGCCTCGACTACGTCATCATCATGTACTCCGGCGTCGTGCTCGGCGGCATGGGCAGCATTCTGGGCGCCTTCTGGGGTGGCCTGACCGTCGGCTTCGTGCAGCAATGCTCGTCCCTGGTGCTGCCGCCGCAATTGCAGAACGCGGCGATCTTCGTGGTCTTCCTGCTGATTGTGCTGCTGCGCCCGCAGGGCCTGTTCGGCCGCAGCGCGGAGCGTGCCTGATGCGGTATGGCGCAGCCCCTCGCCTGCGGCGGGACCTGACGATCCTCGCCATCCTGTCGGTCGCCTACCTGGCGGTGTCGACCTTCATCACCAACAGCTATTACCAGTTGATCCTGACCCTGGTGCCGGTCTGGGCGGTGTTCGGCGTGTCCTGGAACATCCTGTCCGGCTATGGCGGCCAGTTGTCGTTCGGCCATGCGTCGTTCTTTGGCATCGGCGCCTATGTCGTGACGCTGGCCCTGGTGTACTGGGACCTGACGCCCTGGCTGGGCATCCCGCTGGGCATGATCGTCGCCGGCATCGCCGCGCTGCTGATCGGCCTGCCGACCTTCCGGCTGCGCGGCCACTACTTCGCGTTGTCGATGCTCGCCTACCCGCTGGCCATCCTGTACGTGCTGCAATACCTGGGCTTTCAGGAAGTCTCGCTGCCGATGCACCGCGAAAGCCCGGCGGCCTATCTCGAGTTCACCGAACCGCGGCTCTATACCGTGGTCGCCGTGCTGATGCTGATCGCCGGCCTGTTCGTCTGCATGGTGATTGAGAATTCGCGCTTCGGCCTGGCGCTGCTGGCAATCAGGCAGAACGAACTGGCAGCCGAGGCCGCCGGTATCAATTCCCGGCTCTGGAAGCTGCGGGCCATCGTCGTTTCCGGCATGATCGCCGCGGCAGCCGGGGGGTTCTATGCCTGCGTGCTGCTAGTGGTCACGCCGGACTCGGTGTTCGGCATGCTGGTGTCGGCCCAGGCCGTTGTGGTGACCCTGTTCGGTGGCGTCGCCGCGGTCTGGGGACCGGTGATCGGCGCCGCCATCCTGGTGCCGCTGGCCTCGGGCCTGAACGCGCAGCTTGGCAACATCCTGCCGGGCATCCAGGGCGTGGTGTACGGCGTCGCCATCATCGTAATCATGCTGTCGGCGCCGGACGGGCTGTTCTGGACCATCCGCGACCGTTTCTTCCGCCGCCCGGTCGAGCGCATGAACCTGCCGACCAGCGCCCGCGCCCAACCGCTGACCGGAGCGCACGCGGCGGCGGGCGTGACGCTGTTGAAGGTGGACAATATCAGCCGCTCCTTCGGCGGATTGCGCGCCGTCAGCCAGGTCAGCTTCGAGGTGAAGTCAGGCGAGATCCTGGGCATCATTGGGCCGAACGGTGCCGGCAAGACGACGCTGTTCAACCTGCTGAACGGCGTGCTGTCCGCCGATGAGGGCACCGCCACCGTCGGCGGCGAGTCCATGATCGGGCGGAAAGTGCATCAGGTTGCCCGCCTCGGCGTTGGCCGCACCTTCCAGGTCGTGCGGAGCTTTCCGCGCCTGCCGCTGCTCGACAACGTCATCGTCGGGGCCTACGGCGCGGGCCTGTCGGATGCCGACGCCATCGCCTCCGCCGCCGAGGCGCTGCGGCGTGTCGGCATGGAGGACCTCGCCGGCGTCGCCGCGGGGCAACTGACAAACAAGCAGTTGCGGCTGATGGAACTGGCGCGTGCACTGGCCGGGCACCCGCGCCTGCTGCTGCTGGATGAAACGCTGGCCGGCCTCGGCCGCGAGGAATGCGACGACGTGCTGAACGTGCTGGAACGCCTGCGCGACGAGGGCATGACCATCGTCATCATTGAACATACGATGCACGCGATGATGCGGATCGCCGACCGGTTCGTGGTGCTGGACCACGGCCGCGTTCTGGCTACCGGCCTGCCGCGCCAGGTGGTCGAGGATCGCTCCGTCATCGAGGCGTATCTCGGCAAGAAGTGGGCGGCGAAACAGGATGCTTGAGGTCACCAACCTGTCGGTCGCCTATGGCGGCCTGCGCGCCCTGACCGAGGTCACGCTGTCGGTCAAACAGGGCCAGTTCGTCACCGTCGTCGGCCCGAACGGCGCCGGCAAGTCCACCCTGTTCAAGGCCATTTCCGGCATCGTGCCGCCGGCAGCGGGCCAGATCACCTTCCTGGGCCAGGATCTCTTCAAGCTGTCGCCGGCACAGCGCGCTCATCTTGGTATCGCTCACGTCCCGGAGGGGCGGCAGGTCTTCAAGACGCTGACCGTGCGCGAGAATTTGGAGATGGGCGCCTATCCCAAGGCCGGGCGCGCCGCGTGGAACCATACGCTGGACCGCATCCACACGCTGTTCCCGATCCTGTTCGAGCGCGCCAGCCAGTTGGCCGGCACGCTATCCGGTGGCGAACAGCAGATGGTCGCCATCGGCCGGGGCCTGGCCTCGGCGCCGAAGCTGCTGATGCTGGACGAGCCGTCGATGGGCCTCGCCCCGACCGTGGCCGATACGATCTTTGAGCGGGTCTCGCAGATCCACCGCGAGGATGGCATGACCATTCTGCTGGTCGAGCAGCGCGTAGCCGAAGCGCTGGAACTCGCCGACCATGGCTATGTGCTGGAAACCGGCCATGTGGTGCTCGACGGCCCGTACGAAACACTGCTGAGCGACGATCGGGTGCGCCGGTCCTATCTGGGGATCGCGGATGAGGTCTGACGGCAGGGCGGCACCGTCCTGCCCGGTGCCGTTATGGCCCGCCGTAGCGTGCCCGCCAGCCCCCGTCCCGGAGGTGCGCGCCAGCAGGGGCGGCGTACTGCTTCCAGTGGCCCCGACGAGCCAGGCGCTGACGGTGGAGATATATGGCGAATCATTTCACCTTTCCGACAATTCACTTTACGGACTCAAACATCTGCAGCCGAACCCTGCTAATGGGCTTCGGCAATGGGCTGGCAGAGGCTGAGGCCCGTGGCGCACCGTAACGACCGGAGAAACACCATGAAACTGACTCGTCGCGCTGCCCTTGCCGGCGCCGCATCCCTGCCTGCCGTCAGCGCCGCGAGGGCGCAGGCGCCATCCGAGGTCAAGATCGCGATGCTCGTCCCGCTATCCGGGCCATGGGCGCGACAGGGAATCCTGGAGCAGATGGGCGCGCGGCTGGCGATCGAGGACGTGAACGCCGCCGGCGGCATTAAGTCGATGGGCGGCGCCAAGCTGAAGCTGGTCGAGTACGACACACAGGACAGTTCCGAAAAGGCCAAGGACGGCGCCCAGCGCATGCTGGCGGCAGAGCCGGACCTGGCGGGCGGCTTCGGCTGCTGGCTTTCGAGCTTCACCCTGGCGGCAACGGAAGTCACGGAGCGGGCCGAACTGCCCTGGCTGACACTGTCCTACTCGGACCTGATCACCGGCCGCGGCTTCAAGTATGTGTTCCAGTCCTCGCCGACCGCCGACCGGCAGGCGACCGAGGAACTGCCGATGGTCATGGAACTGGCCGAGAAGGCAACCGGCAAGAAGCCGACCAAGATGGCGATCATTGGCGACAACACGGCATCCTCGGTCAGCTTCATGAAGCCGATCCGCGAGCACATCGCCAAGGACCTCGGCCTGACGATCGTGACGGATGAGGTCTACACTCCGCCGCTGACCGACGCGACGACGATGGTCCAGCATGTGCGGTCAGCCCGGCCGGACTTCGTGCTGTTCCAGTCGACCAACGTGCCGGACGACAAGCTGCTGATCGACAAGTTCGCCGAATTCAACCTGCGCTGCGACAAGCTGCCGAAGATCGGCGGTGGCGGCCACTGGGCGGTGCCGGAACTGCTGAAGGTGGCGGGGGCCGAGAATCTGGAAGGTATGCTGGTCGGCCTGGCCAACTGGCCCGGCAAGAAGCAGGCGGAACTGGAAAAGCGCTTCATGGCAAAGACCGGTGAGCCGTGGTTCGGCCACGACTCGATCTTCGCCTATGTGCATGTGCTGATCCTGAAGGAAGCAATCGAGCGCGCCGGGTCTGCTGACCGCCGCAAGGTGGCGCAGGCGATCCGCGAGCTGAACATGACCACCGGGCCGGCCGACTTCTTCCCGGATGGCACGCTGAAATACGATGAGAAGGGCCGCCGCGTCGGCGCCAAGCTGTGCATCGTGCAATGGCGTAACGGCAAGCCGACCCCGGTGTATCCGGCGTCCATCGCCGCCGCTGACGTGATGTGGCCGAAGGTGTAAATGGCGGCGTGACCGACGCGTCAGCGGGTAACACCGCAAGGCGAAACAGCGCACTGAAACCGTGGCGTTGCAGTAGGATGCCTGCGTCACCCTGACCCAGGCATCCTGCAGGCGGCAAGTGGGCCGGGCCCGATTGGCCCGGACACTCCTTCAATGGTCCTCAGGGATCGCGGCGCGACCGCGATCACCATGGATACCACCCTGCCATCGGTGCTATCGCGCTGCGGCATGACTTGCGGCGGCAACAAGGGCCTGTTCGTCTTCTGCGCCCTGTGCGGCCTTGCCGGATGGGCACTGTGGACATTCATCCTGGCGCGCGAGGCGGGGCAGGATTGGATGGTCTTCTACACCGCCATCCGGACCTACTTTGATGGTGAGCTTGGCCGCGTCTTCGACGGGCATTGGGTGACCGAGACCATCAACCGGCGCTATGCTGACTGGCTGTGGCTGCCGCTGAACTATCACCCCTGGCTCTATCCGCCGCATTTCCTGTTGCTGCTGCTGCCATTCGGCCTGCTGCCGTTCGCTGCGTCCTATGCGCTGTTCCTTGCGCTCACCTTCGCACTGCTGGTCATGGTGCTGGCGAATGTTTCACGGCCTGGACTCCCGATATGGTTCATCACCGCCGCACTGCTGTTGTTCCCGCAGACCGCCTTTATCGCCTTCACTGGCCAGAACAGTTTCCTGACGGCGGCGCTTCTGATCGCCGGCATCGGCCTGCTGGAACGGCAGCCGGTCCTTGCCGGTCTCATCCTGGGTATCATCAGCTACAAGCCACAACTGTTCCTGATGATCCCGGTCGCGCTGCTGGCCGGCCGGCACTGGGCGGCGATCCTAGCCGGGATCGCGTCGACCGCCGCGCTTGCGCTGGCGAGCGTTGCCGTGTTCGGCACGGCGGTGTGGCAGGACTGGTTGCACACGATGCTGGCCTCCGGCGGCGACACCTACCAGGAATGGGTCCTGGCCGCCCGCCGCGGCGGACAAAGCCTCTACGCATGCCTGCTTGCACTCGGCGTTCCGCCCCTTGTCTGTGACCTTGCCCAAGGAGCCGCGACACTGGCATCCGCTGGCATCGTCTGGTGGGGCTTCCGACGGAAGATGCCGGTCGACCTTCGCCTGATGCTGCTGCTCGCGGCTGTGGTGTTCGCCGCGCCGCATCTGTCCTGCCAGGACGCCATACTGCTGGCCGCCGCCGCCTTGCTGTTGTTCCGCCGCATCGGCGACACGCGCCCGTACACCGGCGAGACGCCGCTGATCGGCGCCATCTGGTTTGCCGAACTGTTCTCGCCCCCGGCCCTCCTCAAACTCGGGTTGATAGTCCCGGTCGTCATTGCGCTGTTCATGGCCGCGGTCATCCGGCGCGCGCGATCCGGCGGTTGACGGAGCGACACGCACCCGTGCCCCTCTCCCTCGTCATCTTCGACTGCGACGGCGTGTTGGTCGACAGCGAAGCCCTGTGCAATCGTGTTGTCGCCGAAGCCTTGACCGAAGCCGGTTGGCCGCTGACCACCGAGGCGTGCCAGGCGTTGTTCATCGGCCTGACGTTCGCCGATACCCAAATTGCCGCCGAAGCCCACCTGCAACGCCCGCTCGGACCAGACTGGGTGGACCGCATCGTTGAGCGGGTGAGCGCCGTGATGGCCGTCGAGGCGCAGGCGATCCCCGGCGCATGGCAGGCGGTCGAGGCGGTAGCGGCCGCGGGACTGCCATTCCGCGTCGCCTCGAACTCCTCGCATGAGGAAATGGCTGCCAAATTCGCTTGCACCGGCTTCGACCGGCTGATCCCTGCCGACCGCATCCACAGTG
>JAFEFW010000111.1 GCA_018240405.1 Pseudomonadota bacterium | reverse complement strand
GGAGTGCGGCACCAGGGCGATGCTTTGCTTTGACCATATTGTTCCGTTTTCGCTCGGGGGAAGCAATACGGTGCGGAACATCCAGTTGCTGTGCGAGGACTGCAACCTGTTGAAGAGTAATCGGATCTGATTCTCAAACAAACCGAAGCGCCGTCAGCTCCTCCAGGTCGAGTTCATTCTCCAACCGGTGCAGCACCTCGTCATGAATCTCCCCCGCCCGGTGCAGCCGCACCAGTTCCGCCCGCCCCGCCTTGATCGCGGACAGGACAGCGCCGAAATGCTCCTGCCGGTGGCCCAGCAGATCCGCCTCGGCGCTGCTGAACCGTTCGGCGGCCCTGGCGCGGTAGCCGTATTGCTCCAGCAGGCGCGGATGCATCTCCCGCCCGTCCTCAGCCCGTGACGCGCGTTCGATCGCCTGCAACTGCGCCTGCGCCATCCGGGCGCGGGCCTGCGACTCGCTCAGCAGCGCGCGCTCCATCCCGCCGAAGCGGTCGACGCGCAGCAGGCGGATCAGCGGCGCCAGCGTCGCGCCCTGCACCAGCACGGTCACCAGGATCACGGCGAAGCTCGCCACCAGCACGAAGTCGCGGCCGGGAAAGTCCTCCGGCAGGGCCAGCGCGGCGGCCAGCGTCACCACGCCGCGCATGCCGGCCCAGCTGATGATGACGGGCACGCCTAGCGGCGGATACGGGTCGCGCTTGCGCAGCCCCGGCAGCAGCCAGCGCATCAAATACGTCGACGGCAGCACCCACACGAAGCGCGACAGGATCACCGCCAGCACCACGGCCGCGATGGGTCCGGCAAACGGCAGGGCCGCACTCCATCCGCCATCGAGCCGAGCGATGACGCCGCGCAGCGACAGGCCGATCAGGATGAAGATCAGCGACTCCATGACAAAGGTGATGAACTGCCAGGTCGCCTTGGAGGCAACGCGGGTCTCGGCGCTCAGCACCTCATGCTGGCGCCAGCCCACGACCATGCCCAGCGTGACCACGGCCAGCACGCCGCTCAGGCCCAGGGCTTCGGCGCCGACATAGGCGGCCCAACCCATCAGGAAGCTGACGACCGTGGCGAAGTTCGGCTCTGATACCCGGGCGAAGATGAAGCTGGCGACGAAGCCCGCGGCCAGTCCGAACACCACGCCGCCGACGCCCAGCACGGCAAAGCTCAGCGCGGCGTTGCCCAGGCTGAAGCTGCCGGTCAGCGCCGCGGCAACGGCGAAGCGGTACAGCACCAGGCCGGAGGCGTCGTTCACCAGGCTTTCGCCCTCCAGCAGCACCATGACGCGGCGCGGCAGTTTCACATGCTCCAGCACCGCTTTCGCCGCCACCGCATCGGGCGGGGAGACGATGGCGCCGAGCGCGAAGCAGGCGGCCCAAGGCAGGCTCGGCATGACCCAGTGGGTGACGAGGCCGACCACCAGCGTGGTGAACGCCACCGCGCCCACGGCGAGCTGCAGGATGATGCGCAGGTTGGCGCGGAAGTCGCGCCACGCCGTCAGGTAGGCGTCAGACATCAGCAGCGGCGGCAGGAACAGAACCATGACAAGCTCTGGATCCAGCTCAAGGCCTGGCGCTCCGGGCACCAGCGCCAGGCCGATCCCGCCGATAATGAGCATGGCCGCCGGCGGCAGGTGCAGCCGGCGTGCCAACAGTTCCAGGACCAGAGCCGCCGCCAGAAGCAGCAGTACCAGCTCGAAAGAGTGAACAAGATGCATGGGCGCAGTATAGGCAGGCAGGCGCGGTCCCAGCGCAACCCGCCGAGATGGCGGGCGCACATGTGGGGGAACAGCGGGCGGCGTCCCACCCTGGTCCCCACGTGTCAGCAACGGCCGTTTTGGGGTACTGTCGTTCGCGTGGCTAGGTCCGGCCGCGGCGGCGGGGCTGGCGCAGATCAATGCGCTGGGGACTCTGTCCTCGTTCTTCTTCAACTGTGCGATTGGTTGGATCAAGGATGAGACCGGCAGTTTCCCGCTGACGATGATGCCGATCGCGGCGACGGCGGTACTGGGAATTGTGGCGCTGCTGGCGATCGGGCGGCGGCAGCCGAGGACGCGGGCGGTGGAGGTGTAGGCGACTTTGTGCTGACCTGGCCGGCGTGGTCCGGTCAGCACACCCTCAGTTCGTTTCCTGATCCAACAGCGAAGACAGCGTGGCGATCAGGGCCTCGAGATCGTTTTGCACCACTCTCCAAACGAGGTCATGATCGATCCGCGCATAGGCGTGAACCACCACATTACGGAACGCGATGATCCGGCTGGCATCAGGGATCGTGCTGGCCATGACGGAGTCAATCCGGCGAACAGAGCCCAACGCCTCGCCAATGATCTGGAACTGCCGTTCAACGGCCGACCGCAACATATCGTCTTGCAGATACTGATCCAGCGTTCGTCCGGCGGTGAAGCGGCGAACACGCTCCGCCGCTTGGCGTGCATCCCACAGGTATTTTGGGATATCCGCCTGCGATCGATTCATGTCGCGATAAACAAGGTGCGCCGCTCAGCCTCCACGCGCTGACGGAAATACGGGTTCTCCAGCGCGGCCGGCGTTATCAGATCGACTGGCCGCGCCGACAAGGCCTCCAGCGCTTCCTGCAAACCAAAATACGCATCGGCGTACTCGCCCGACGGCAGCGTCTCGAACTCCACCAGTACATCCAGGTCGCTTCGATTCGGATCGAAGCCTTTCCCGGTCGCGGCCGATCCGAACACATCCAGCCGGCGCACGTGGAAACGTCTGCACACGGCCCGCAGGGCATCGCGACTCTCCGCTGTGTCGAACAATGCCGGGGCCGTAGTCATGGGCGGTAGCATACCACACCGCCCGCACCAAAGTCAGCGGCCCGGCCTATCGCGCCTGCGCACTCGCCTCCGACCGGGTCGCCCCGGCGCGGGCGGCGAGCGCGGCAGCCATGAACGAGTCAAGGTCGCCGTCCAGCACCGCCGACGGGTTGCCGGTCTCGACGTTGGTCCGCAAATCCTTCACCAGCTGATACGGTGCCAGCACGTAGTTGCGGATCTGGTGGCCCCAGCCGATGTCGGTCTTGGCGTTTTCCTGCGCCGCCGCCACGGCTTCCCGCTTCTGCAGTTCGGCCTCGTACAGCCGGGCCTTCAGCATCGCCATGGCCTGCGCCCGGTTGCGGTGCTGGCTGCGGTCGGTCTGGCAGGCGACGATGATGCCGGTTGGAACATGCGTGATGCGGATGGCGCTTTCCGTCTTGTTGACGTGCTGCCCGCCCGCGCCGGACGCGCGATAGGTATCCACTTTCAGGTCGGACTCGTTGACCTCGATCTCGATATTGTCGTCCACCACCGGATAGACCCACACCGAGGCAAAGCTGGTCTGCCGCCTTGCATTCGAATCGAACGGCGAGATACGCACCAGCCGGTGCACCCCCGCCTCGGTCTTGAGCCAGCCATAGGCGTTCGGGCCGCTGACCTGCAGCGTCGCTGACTTGATGCCGGCCTGCTCGCCCTCGGATTCTTCCAGCACCTGCACCTTGTAGCCGTGCTGCTCCGCCCAGCGCATGTACATGCGCATGAGCATTTCAGCCCAGTCCTGCGCCTCAGTCCCGCCGGCGCCGGAGTTCAGCTCGATGTAGCAGTCGTTGGCGTCGGCCTCGCCGGACAGCAGGCTTTCGATTTCCCGCCGCTTGGCCTCCTCGGCGGCGGTGCGCAGGGAGGCGACGGCCTCCCTCAGCATCGCCTCGTCGCCATCGGCCTCGGCCAGCTCGATCAGTTCCAGTGCGTCGGCGACATCGCGTTCCAGCGTCTGGACGCCCTCCATGGCGCCGGCCAGCTGGTTGCGCTCCCGCATTACCTTCTGCGCGGCGGCGGGATCGTTCCACAGCGCCGGGTCCTCGGCGCGGTTGTTCAGGTCAGCGAGACGAGCTTCGGCGACATCCCAGTCAAAGATGCCTCCTCAGCAGTGCGATCGACTGCTTGATCTGTTCATTGAGGGCGTCGGATTCGGCGGACATGACTCTCAAACGCTTTCAAATGCGGCAGGCGCACCGTCGGGCGGTGGGGCACCGGGAGGCGGCTCAATACAGGCCGCCCATGCTGGTATCAACCCCGCCGTGCACAACCGTGCTGCCACCGCCGCCGCCTTCGCCGCCGCTGGCGACCGCGCCGCCGCCGCCGATCGTCGGACCGGAGGCGCCTGGCGTCTGGCCCGGCTTGAACGCGTCGGTCACCGTGCCGCGGCCGCTTTCCCAGGACGCCATGGTCACGCCGTTCGGCATCGGAAAGCTCAGGACCGGCCGGCCCTGCAGTGCCACCGCCATGAAATCGTGCCAGATCGGCGCCGCCAACTGCCCGCCGGTGACGTTGTTGCCCAGCGAGGCCGGCGTGTCGAAGCCGACCCAGACGGCCGTCACGAGATCGGGCGTGAAGCCAGTGAACCACGCGTCATTGAAGTCCTGCGTGGTGCCGGTCTTGCCGGCGATCGGCCGCCCCAGCCCCTTGCCCGCGGCGTAGCCGGTGCCGCGTGCCACGACGCCCTGCATCATCGTCACCAACTGGAACACACTCGCCGGATCGGCGATCTGCTTGCGCTCATCGACGAGAGTCGGCGCTGACGACGGATCGCTGCAATTCGCGCAGGTCAGGCCCGAGGCGCGCATGACGACATGCCCATCCCGATCCTGCACGCTGTCTATCAGCGTCGGAACCACTTCGCGGCCGCCGGCGGCGAATGACGCATACGCGCCCGCTTCGCGCAGCACGGTCGTGTCAACGGCGCCCAAAGCCGCCGGGAGCACCTTCGGCATCGAGTCCACCATGTGGAAGGCGATCGCGTTGTCGGCCACGGCCTGCATGCCAACGTACTGGGCGACGCGGAGCGTGACGAGGTTCAGCGACTCCTCCAGCGCCAGGCGCAACGGCGTCGGGCCATTGAAGGTCAGTTCGAAGTTGCCGGGCCGCCAAGGACCCTCGGGCGTATTGACGACAATCGGCGCATCCAGGAATCGCTGGCTCGGCGAAACCCCCTTTTCGAGCGCGGTCAGGTAGACGATCGGCTTGAAACTGGAACCAGGTTGCCGGAAGGCCTGGGTCGCACGGTTGAACTGACTCTGCTCAAAGCTCCAGCCGCCGACCATGGCGACGACGCGCCCGGTCCGCGCTTCCATCGCCACCAGCGCCCCCTGCACCTGCGGTATCTGCCGCAGCGCCAGTTTCGGCGGCGGTGGAGCGGGTGGCGCTGCCTGCGCCCTGCCGCGGACGGGCGGCGGGGGCGGCGGCGAAGGCTGTGCCGAGGCCGGCGGCGGCGGCTCAACCATGACCACGTCGCCCACCTGCATGACGTCGGCGATGCGGCGTGGGGCGGCACCCGGCTTGCCATCGCGCACGGGCCGCGCCCAGCCGAGGTCGGACAGGTACAGCGAGCCGCCGCGGCGCTCACCACCCTGGTCCAGCCATGCGAGCTTCGCCTCCTGGTCGGTGGCCGCGGCGACGACGGCGAGGCGCCACGTCGGTAGCATGCCCGCCGGCCGCTGCACCTCGCTCAACGCGGACGGCCAGCGCGTATCGAAGTCCTGCGCCGCCAGCATCAGGTGCGTGACGGGACCACGCCAGCCGCCATACTTGCGGTCATAGCCCATCAGTCCGTCGCGCAGCGTTTTGTCGGCCGCAGTCTGCAGTACCGGATTGAGGCTGGTGCGCACCATCAGGCCGCCCTGCGTCGTCATGTCGGCGCCGAAGCGCGCAATCAGTTGGCGGCGCACTTCCTCGCCGAACCAATCGGAGCCGGGGATCGGCGGCGGGCGGCGGAAGGCCGACGGCACGATCGGCTCTGCCTTGGCGGTGGCCGCCTCCTGCTGCGTGATCGCGCGGTCCTCGGCCATGCGGTCCAGCACATAGTCGCGCCGGATGCGGGCGGCGTCCGGGTAACGGAATGGATTGAAGTTGTTCGGCGCCTTCGGCAGCGCGCCCAGGAACGCCACCTCGGCCAAGGTAAGCCGGTCCAGCGGCTTGTTGAAATAGGCCTGCGCCGCCGCCGCCACGCCATAGGCACCGAGGCCGAGATAGATCTCGTTCAGGTAGAGTTCGAGGATACGGTCCTTGGTCAGGTTCTCCTCGATCCGGGTGGCCAGGATGGCTTCCTTGGCCTTGCGGCTCAGCGTCATCTGGCTGTCCAGCAGCATGTTCTTCGCCACCTGCTGGGTGATCGTCGAGGCGCCGACGGGGCGCTTGCCGCTGCCGTAGTGCAGCAGGTCGAACGCGGCGGCGCGGGCGATGGCGAGCGGATCGACACCGCGATGCAGGTAGAAGTTCTGGTCCTCGGCCGAGATGAAGGCCTGCCGCACCAGCGGCGGCATCGCCGCGATTGGCACAAAGATCCGCCGTTCCGTCGCCAGTTCGGACAGCAGGCGCGAATCGCCGGCGAACACGCGGCTCATGACCGGCGGCTGATAGTTCCGCAGTCCCTCGACATCGGGCAGATCGGAGGCGAAGTGCTGATAGGCCACCCACAGACCACCAGCGCCGGCCAGGCCGCCGAGAACGACAACCGCCAGGATGGCGCCGAAAAAGCCGCGCGCGGCGCGTACGAACACGTTCCGCTTACGCTTCGGCGTGCGGGGCGTGGCCGGGCCGGCCGGTTTGGGGGCGCCGGGTGGTGGTTCGGATTGCGGCGCCAGCCGTTCGCCGGCGGTCAGGGGAGCCTTCATGTCACGGGATATGTGCGGTTTTTGCCGCGTGTGGAAGCAAAGAGATTGCTACCGCCGATCGGAGCGCTTTCAACCGGCCGGGGCTGCGGCCGCTCCTGAGTCGCGCCCTGCGCGTGGCAGGCCGGCGAAATATGCATCGACTGCGCGCTGCATCGACAGCGCCACCATGCGGCGATGCGTAACCTGGCGCAGCGCGGCTTCGTCCCGCGGATTGGACATGAAGCCCATTTCCACCAGAACGCTGGGGATGTCGGCCGCCTTCAGCACGACGAAGCCGGCATGACGGGCCGGATTCGGCAGCATCGGCAAAGTCTGGTCCAGACTTCCCACCATGGAGCGCGCGATTCGGACAGACCCGGCCCGCGTCTCCTGGCGTACCAGGCTGGAGAGAATATGCGCGACCTCCGGCGAAGCAGACTGCCAGGACTTGCCGCCGAAGCGGTCGGCGCTGTTCTCAGTCCGAGCAAGGGCCGCGGTCTGCGCGTCGGAGGCATTCTGCGCCAGCGTGTAGACGGAAGCTCCGCGCACCGAGTGGTCGGCAAGCGCATCGGCATGCATGGAAACAAAGAGCGATGCGCTGCGGCGCTGCGCGATCTCGACCCGCCCGTCGAGCGGGATGAACACGTCGCGCGAGCGTGTCAGTTCAACCCGGTAGCGCCCGCTGGCTTCCAGGATCCGCTTCAGTTCCAGCGCCGTCGCCAGCGCAACCTGCTTCTCATAGGTTCCGGACACCCCGATCGCCCCCGGATCCTTACCGCCGTGGCCGGGATCCAGCATCACCACCGGTAGAGGATGCCCGGACGGGGCAGGCGCCGGCTTGACCGGGGCCGCATGATGCGCGCCATGGCGTGATCGCCCTGCCGCCATCGCGGCGTGCAGATGGGGCGGCAACAGGAACGTCCCAAACACGGCGGCGCCGCCGGAAAAGCGGCGCAGCAGCAACCGACGGGTGACCGGCGAGGCGTCCATGGCAGATTCTTAACATATTGGATGCAGTTGCGCACCTTGCAACTTGATAACGGCGAATTCATGGCACCGCGGAACGATGTGCTTGCGGTGCACGCAAGTTTGCTTCATCCTAACCACGCTTTGGCGATGCAACATGGAGCCCGCGGCCTTCGCGCAGACTCCAGCCTCCTCCGGAAGCGCCTGGTTCAATCTGTCCGCCTTGGGGAGACATGGGTGGCAGAGCAGCCGGTGCCCGGCAGCGTTCGTTGTGTCGCCGACCGGCTCGCGCCCGCCCTTGCAAGCAGAATGGCGCGCCGGGCGCTTCCCTTCACGGGGCAAGCGGGCAAATGCCTTTCACACGGGGCTGCGGACCGAACGGTTCGCGCCGTCCGAACGCCGGGAACTGATGAACAACGTCGCGTCCACCCCGTCCAGACTTGGACTTTCACCCGAATTTCCGGGTGCTGCGGCGCGCGCCACTCCCGCTCATCGCGACTTTCCTGACTTCGTCAACGGGCCCCTTCTCGCAAGCCTTTCAAGCGACCCGCCTGCTATCGTTCCCATCGACAGGGAACCCAGCGGCCGGGCAGCGCACTGGAGCTCAGGACTAGATGACGAAGCGCATGCTGATCGACGCCACGCACGCGGAAGAAACCCGCGTGGTGGTGCTGGACGGTAACCGGTTAGAAGATTTCGACGTAGAGACCTCAACCAAACGACAACTTAAAGGCAACATCTACCTCGCCAAGGTCGTCCGCGTAGAACCCAGCCTGCAGGCCGCCTTCGTCGAGTACGGCGGCAACCGGCACGGCTTCCTCGCCTTCAGCGAAATCCACCCCGACTACTACCAGATTCCCATCGCCGACCGCCAACGCCTGCTCGAGCTGCAGGCCGAGGAAGCTCGGCGTGAGGATGAGGAAGCTGAGCTGGAACTGGCACTCAGCCAAGGCATCGTCGAACCGGAAGCCGAAGCCGAAGCACCGCCCGTCGGCGTGGCGCCGGAGCCCTGGGCGCTGCCGGCCACCCCGCTGCTGATCGCGCCGGAACGGGTGGTCGGTATTACCGAAGAGCCGGCAGCCGAGACGCCGGACGAGCCCGCACTGCCGCCCGACCGGCCGGTCGCCGAAGCCTGGGCACTGCCGGACACGCCGCCCCTGCTCATGGCGCCGGCAGCGGAACCGGCCCAGCCCGTGACCGCCGCGGACGACGACGGCGACGACAATGACGAAGAATTCGACGCCGCCGAAGACGCGCCACCCCCGGAAACCCTGGGCGGCGGCGATGCTGACAGCAGCGACGATTCCCGCGAACGCCGCCTGACCTCGCGCTTCCTGCGGAACTACAAGATCCAGGAGGTCATCCGCCGCCGGCAGATCCTGCTGGTCCAGGTGGTGAAGGAAGAGCGCGGCACCAAAGGCGCGGCGCTGACCACTTATCTTTCGCTCGCCGGCCGCTTCGGCGTGCTGATGCCGAATTCGCCGCGCGGCGGCGGCATCTCCCGCAAGATCACCTCGGCCGCCGACCGGCGCCGCCTGAAGGAGATCATGGCGGAACTCGACATCCCGCGCGGCATGGGCCTGATCGTGCGCACCGCCGGCGCCAACCGGCCGAAGCCGGAAATCAAGCGCGACTGTGAATACCTGCTACGGCTGTGGGACGACATCCGCGAGCACACGCTGAAATCGGTCGCGCCGGCGCTGATCTATGAGGAAGCCAGCCTGATCAAGCGGGCGATCCGCGACGTCTACTCGCGCGACATCGACGAGATCCAGGTGGATGGCGAGGATGGCTGGCGCGCGGCGCATGACTTCATGCGCATGCTGATGCCGAGCCACGCCAAGAAGGTGCAGATGTGGCGGGACGGCGGGCAGCCGCTGTTCGCGCGCTATCAGGTTGAAGCGCAACTCGATGGCATGCTGTCGCCGACCGTGCAGCTTCGCTCCGGCGGCTATCTGGTGATCAACCAGACCGAGGCGCTGGTCGCCATCGACGTCAACTCCGGCCGCTCGACGCGCGAGCGAAACGTCGAGGAGACGGCGCTGCGCACCAACCTGGAAGCGGCCGATGAAGCAGCGCGCCAGTTGCGGCTGCGCGACCTGGCCGGGCTGATTGTCATCGACTTCATCGACATGGAGTCGAAGCGCCACAACGCGATGGTCGAGCGCCGCATCAAGGAGGCGCTGAAGAACGACCGGGCGCGTATCCAGGTTGGCCATATCAGCCATTTCGGCCTGCTGGAAATGAGCCGGCAGCGGCTGCGGCCGTCGCTGGCGGAGACCAGCTTCATCCCCTGCCCGCATTGTGGCGGCACCGGCCATGTCCGCAGCACCGAGAACGCCGCGATCCATGTGCTGCGCGGCATCGAGGATGAGGGCAGCAAGCGGCGTGCGGCCGAGATCGTCGTGCACTGCGCCACCTCGATCGCGCTGTACTTGCTGAACCACAAGCGCGAGCGGCTGCGCGAGATCGAGCAGCGCTACCACATGCGCGTGGTGGTCGCCGCCGACGACACGCAGGTCGCGCCCCATTTCCGCATCGATCGCTCGCGCATCCGCGCGCCGGAAGACTTCCCGGTCGCCGTGACGCCGGACCGTCCGGTGATGGCGCCGCCGCCGGAACTGGAGGCGGAGGTCGACGAGGAGGATCTCGTCACGGCCGAGGACGAGGACGAAGGCGCCGACGAGGAAATCCGCGCGGATGCCGACGGACCGGCCGGCGAGACAGCCGAGGAAGCGGAACGTCGGCGGCGGCGGCGGCGGCGGCGGCGGCGCGGCGGGCGTCGCGAGGACGGTGCGGACCGGGAAATCGAAGCCGCACCGGCTGCCGGCGAAGCCGCTGAGGCAGATGACGAGGTGGCGGACGCGCCGGAAGCCGAACCGGCCGAAGCGGCAGAGGGTGCGCCTCCGGTCGAAGCGGCAGAGGGCGTGGCCGCGCCCGAAATGGCAGAACCCGAATCCGGCGAAGCCGGTGAGTCAGCCGAACCGCAAGGCGATGACGACCCACGCAACCGCCGCCGTGGCCGCCGCGGCGGACGCCGCCGCCGGCGCGAGGGTGACGGCGAAATTTCGCCGTTCGCAGTACCCGGCGCGGAGCAGCCGGACTTACCGCCGGTTTATGCCGGCCCGACTCCGGCCGATCCGTTCGGGCACACCTTCGACATTTTCGACGTCATGGATCAGGTCGAGCGGCAGGCCGAGAACCTGCCGCCGGCCCGCGTTGCCCCGGTAGCGGCCGAGGAAATCGTCAACGGCACTGCGCCGGAGCCACAGCCAGAGCGTGCGTCGGGCGAAACAGCCGAACCGGCGGAGGCCATCGCACCGGCAGCCGAACCGGCCGCGGAGCCAGTGGCGTTCGCCGAACCGGCCGAAGAACCGACGGCACGTGCCGAACCGGCCGCTGAGCCGGCAGCACGCGCCGAATCGGCCGAGGAACCGATGGCACGCGCCGAACCCGTCGTCG
>JAFEFW010000110.1 GCA_018240405.1 Pseudomonadota bacterium | reverse complement strand
GCCGGACCGGACCAGGTTGCGGCCATCGCATGCAACGGCAGCAGGATGGTCGTCTCGAACCCGTACATGTGCTGTGGCGGCACGGTACCGACGATGCCCGCCGGAGTGGTTTCCGACATGCCAAAGCGCAGGCCGGCCGCGCGGCTGCGGGCGGCCAGCGATCCCCAGCTCTTGTCATGGCCGACAGGAACGCCGGTGCTGCCCGAGGTGAACACCGTCGCAACCACCTGCTCTGCCGGCAGCGACGGGATGGCGGCTGAACCTGTCACCGGATCATCCGGCAATGCCACTGTGTAGACCGGCAACGGGCAGTCACTGGAGGGCGCATCCACCACGGCGATGGTGGTGCCAAACCGCTCCCGCAGCGCCGCCAGCGTCGCGGCCGATCGATCGCTGCTGAGCAGGCAGATCTGGCCGCGCAATGCCGCGGCCGCAAAGGTCACCGTGAAGCGATAGCGGTCCTGGCACAGGTTGCAGACGTAATCTGTCTCCGGCAGGTCGGCCGCGAGCCGGTAGACGTCACGCAGAAACCGGGCAGCGGTAAGGTCCAGGCCCGGGCGGCGAAACAGCAGGGCATCGTCATGGCGCTCCAGCAGCGCGACGCCGGTTTCCGCGCTGCGGATCATTTCCTGTTTGTCTCGACGTATTCCGCCAATGCGCGAAGTGATGCAAATATCCGACGGTTCTGTTCGTCCTCGGAGCGCAGTTCAACTTTGTAGTTCCGGGATATCGCCAGTGCCAGTTCCAAGGCATCGATCGAGTCGAGGCCCAGGCCATCATGAAAAAGCGGTTCTTCCGGCACAATTGCCGACGGCTCAACCTCCAGCTGCAACGAGTCCACAATCAATCGAGCAATATCCTGTTCAAAAGGCGTCTGCTGCATTCACCCACCATTTCTGCCGCAGCGTCCGGACTTTCAGCCGTCAGCACATGTTCCAAGTCAGTTCCGCGATACCGCAATTCGTTGTCGCACGCTACTGTCACAATCTGAAGGTCCGCGGACGACGGAGTGGCTGATCGTGATCGGGCAGTACGAGGTTCAGGAACGCCCGACGACGAACGGCTTGGGCGCAGCGGTCGCACCGGCGTCGTATCGTGGCGCTTCGGCACCGAGGCGGTTGCCCTGGGCGCCGCCTCCGCTGATCCGCGCTTCCTTCGGCCTGCATGTGGCCGCTGTCGCCGGTGTGGCGGCGTTGCCCGAAGCCTGGCCGTGGGCCGGCGCTGCCATGCTGGCGAACCATGCCCTGCTGGGCTCCCTGGGCATGTGGCCGCAGTGCCCCTGGCTTGGCCCGAACCTTGTGCGCCTGCCGGCGTCCGCGGCATCCGCCCGGCAGGTGGCCCTGACCTTCGATGACGGCCCCGACCCCGGTGTCACGCCCGCGGTGCTGGACCTGCTCGATCAGTATGCGGTCAGGGCGAGCTTCTTCTTCATTGCGCAGCGCGCCGCCGCGCATCCGTCGCTGGTGCGTGAGGTCGTGCGCCGGGGCCACGATGTGCAGAATCACAGTGACCGCCATACCCCGGGCTTCGCCTGCCTGCCGCCACGCATCCTGGCGCGGGAGATCGGCGCCGCGCAGGCGCGCCTGGCGGATATCACCGGCGTCGCGCCACGGTTCTTCCGGCCGCCGATGGGGCTGCGCAGCCCGTTGCTCGATCCGGTGCTCGCCCGGTTCGGGTTGCGGCACGTGTCATGGACAAGACGCGGCTACGACACGATCAGCCGCGACGCCGACACAGTGTTGCGACGGCTGACCGGTCCGTTAGCGGCCGGGGATATCCTGCTGCTGCATGACGCTGGCTCCGCCCGAGGCAATGGCGAAACGCCGGTCGTATTGGCGGTGCTGCCGCGGATGCTGGCGGCGCTGGCTGCCAGGCGGCTGACACTCGTGTCCCTGACCAGCGCCGATTGGGGCGGCGACAGGATGTCGCGGCAGCTCTGGTGACGGTGCCGGCGTTGGTTCAGGACGCGCAAGTCGGTCGCCGCGTATTGCATTCCCGGCGTCTCCGTCTCTTGTCGTGGCAGCCGGGAACACCGAGTTAAGCCAGATGACCAAGCGAACGCGTCGTCGAACCTATCCATCCTCGGCTATGACCAATGGCCTGTGGTGGGCGTCAGGTGAGACCATCCTGCGTCGCTCCATGATGATGGCTCAGGGCACCTGCTCCATTGCCGAGTACCAGTTGATGGTCGCCGAGAAGGTCGTTGCCACGCAGCAATCCATGCTGGCGCTGATGACGGGCGGCACCACCGAGGCTGTTGTGGCGCCCTATCTGCGGGCCGCCCGGGCGAATGCCAAGCGCCTGCGAACGAAACGATGACGCTGCGATCAGCCCGCCTGCGCTGAGACGGCGGGCCACAAACAGCGCAAGGATCCCGCCTGCGCCGCCATGTGCCGGTCTGCTGCCGCCCTTCGCCAAGCCGATGACGCTAGGGGGCGGCCTCGATAGCCCGCTCCAGCGCAGCCCTGTCGGACAGCACTGCCATCTTCTCTGCCGGCGACAGGCTGGACCACGCTGCGGCCGGCGCAGGAGCCTCCGCCAGCTTGGTGGAGCCAACCAGCAACGGAAGGTTGATTGGATCGATGCCGGGCCGGCGCGGCGGCGGTAGCATGGCCGCGTGGACGGCCCGCAGCTCCGGCTGGGTCTGCAGTTGCGTCAGGCTGTCCTGCGGCTGCACCGCTGACGTCGCTTTGAACAACCTCACCGCGCGTGCCAGTACGTCCGGTGGCGCGCGTTCCTCCGGCGTCAGCAACAACCCCAGGCGACGGCAGGCATTGCCGGCGGACCGCCGCCCGGTCAGCACCGCCAGCGGCACCGCCAGGGCGAGACCCAGCACCACCGGCAGCATCCACAGTGCCAGCGAGATCGAGACCGAAGCGGCCGCGGCCGCGAGCAGCAGGCCAAGCAGCGTGTGATTCCGGTATTGCCGGAGCACGTCCCGCAAGGGGATGACGCCGTCGTCCCGGCGCTGCGCGTGCCAGCCCGAGTCGCGCCCGAGCAGGATGGCGACGACATCGATGCTCTGGGTCAGCATGACGACCGGAGCGATCAGACCGGCAACGATCGTTTCCACGATCAGGCTGCCGATCAGCCCGAACAGGCCGCCGCAGCCGCGCCGCGTCTCCCGCCGGAACAGCACGGCGGCGATGCCCAGCAGTTTCGGCAGTAACAGCAGGCCCATAGTTCCGGCGAACACCCACATGGCTCGAACCGGATCGATCACCGGCCAGCTTGGGAACAGGGCTTTGCCGGCTTGCGGGAAATAGTCCGGCGATATGAAGCGGGCCTGCAGCGCGATGAGGATGCCGCAGAGCAGGAACAGCAGCCACAACGGCGCGGTGATATACGACCCAATTCCGGTGAGCAGATGCAGTCGGCTGACCCAGTGCAAGCCGCGCGCCGGTAGGATTGCGCCGTGCTGCAGGTTGCCCTGGCACCAGCGGCGATCGCGGATTGACAGGTCGATTAGCGACGGGGGGCTTTCCTCATAGCTGCCGACCAGTCCCGGCAGCATGTGAACCGCCCAGCCACCGCGGCGGATCAGCGCGGCCTCAACGAAGTCGTGGCTCATGATATGGCCGCCGAACGGCTTGCGGCCGGGCAGTTCCGGCAGCCCCGCCTGTTCGGCGAAGGCCACGGTGCGGATCAGCGCGTTGTGCCCCCAGTAGTTGCCCTCGGCGCCGTGCCACCAGGCAATGCCATGCGCAATGACGGGTCCGTAGACGCGGCCGGCGAACTGCTGCATCCGCGCGAACAACGTCGTGCCGCCGGTAATGATCGGCAGGGTCTGGATCAGACCGACATCGGGATGCGATTCCATCGCCCGCACGAGGCGCACCAGCGTCTCGGCCGACATAACGCTGTCGGCATCGAGGATCAGGAACTGCGGATAGGCGCCGCCGAAGCGAGTAACCCAGTCAGCGATATTGCCCGCCTTGCGCGCGGTGTTCTTTGCCCGGTGCCGGTAGAAGATGCGGCCGGCGCCGTTCGTGCGTGCGCGCAGCGCCAGGTACGCGGCTTCTTCCTCGATCCAGATCTCTGGATCGGTGGTATCGCTGAGAATGAAAATATCGAAGAACTGCGTCGCGCCGAGCCGGTGCAAATCCGCATCGATTGCCTCCAGCCCGGCCATGATCCGCGCCGGCGACTCGTTGTAGCTCGGCATCAGCAGCGCGGTGCGTGTCGCCGGCAGGCCATCGGCCTGTATCAGTCGCTTGCCGCCACCGCCAATGACCGAAACGAAACCGGCGATGGCGCTGGTGCAGGACAGGGCGATCCAGGCAAACAGCAGAACGAACACGGCCAGTATGAAGATCGCCAGCGGTGTCGGGCCGTTCACCGCGAGGACCCGATACATCTCCCGCGCGCCGAACGCCGTCAGCACGATGGCAGAGCCAATCACCAGGAAGCGGCGCAACCCCATGAGGCGAGGCGCTGACGGCAGACGGCGCATCCCCGGCGGCTTGTGCCGCAGGCTCTGTGTCGGCATGGCGAGTGGCGCCTCGGGGGGCAGCGTCGGCGCAGACGGCAAAGCGGCAGCATCATTCATCCGGCGGTCCATCGGTACAGCCAGGTTTCCGTCAATGGCTCCTTGTCCTGCATAAGGCGGGCGTGCAGTTCGACCAGTTTGTTATCCTGCGGATCCAATTCGATGCTGACGCGCCAGCCGCTGACATCCGGATTGGCTTGGACAACACTGCTGACGATGGCGCCCTTGCTGCAGCCGACATCCAGCGCCGGCGGCTTCTCCGGCGTGAACGGCTTCAGCCGGTCGCCAACGAAATCGATGACGAACTGCCGGTGCTTCTGGTTGAACGACAGCCCGGTGCGCGTCTGCAACGTCTGCGCCAGCTTTACCTGACCCGGCGGCGCCCAGCACCAGTGCAGGCGGTAGTTCAGCAGATACTCGCCCTTTGCCTTGAGCGGATCGCGCGGCCGCCAGAATGCGACCATGTTGTCATTGACCTCCCGGTCGCTGGGGATTTCCACCAGCATGACGAAGCCCTCGCCCCAATCGCCCAGAGGCTCGACCCAGAGCGTCGGCCGCTTTTCATAACGGCTTTCCAGGTCCTGGTAGTCGACAAAGGCGCGCTTGCGCTGGGCCAGCCCAAATCCTCGCGAGCCAGTATCAGCGAAGGCACTGATCTGCAGGTCGCGAGGATTGCACAACGGGCGCCAGAGCAACTGGTCATGGCTGGTGCGGATCTGCAGCCCGTCCGAATCATGCACCGCCGGACGCCAGTCGTCGAACGGCATGCGGTCGTTGGCGTCGAACAGGAACATGCTGGTCAGCGGCGCCAGGCCTGCCTGGGCAATGTCGGTCCGTGGATAGACGGCTATTTCGGTGTCGAACAGGGTGTCGTCGCCTGGCCGAATGGTGAAACGAAAGGCCGCGGTCGCGCTGGGGCTATCGAGCAACGCGTGGATGACCAGTGCCTGCGCCCCCGGGGCAGGCCGCTCCAGCCAGAAGGCCCGGAACGACGGAAATTCCTCACCGCCCTGATCGGCCGTCTTGATCGCCAGGCCACGCGCCGACAGTCCGTATCCCTGGCCCTTGGCCATCGCACGGAAGTAGCTGGCGCCGAGGAAGGCGCAGACATCGTCCTGCACATCCGGCCGATTCAGCGGATAACGAATGCGGAAGCCGGCAAATCCGACATCGGTGGTCGGAGCCGGCGCCTTGTCAAAGCTGAACAGGGTCGAATTGTAATTGATCGGCGCAGCGCGGCCGTCAGCGACTTCGAAAATGCTGACACGATCACGGAAAATATAGCCGCGATGGAAGAACTCGACGGTGAACTTGCGGCCCTGTCCGGTCCATAGCGCCTTGCCCGGATCGAACCGTATTCCCTGGTAGGCGGAATAATCGAGATTTCGATACTCCGCCGGCAGCGAATCGTCCGGCGCCTTATACGGCTTCGCTGCCAGGTCGCGTGCCATGACGCGCACGGTTGCGTGGTCGAACAGCCCGGGCGGCTGGCTCTGGCCGGCCGGTTGGGGTCGATCGGCCGCCGCCGTGATCGGCAAGGCGGCACCTGTCAGCAGAAAGGCGCGTCGCAGCAACGTGCTACTCCGGTTGGTGAAACGTGCAAAATCGGTCCGGAATCGCGCAGAAAGAAGGCAGCCGTGCGCACAATCGCGGGAGGCGTGCGTGCGATAAATGGTGATGCAGTGAACTCATCAACACGTCGCGAACGGCAGATGCGTCGCTGAACGGAGAACACACTGTCCCGGCAACCGTGTGGCGGCTCGCGTCAAAGCGCAATCCGTCCGTGTTCATCGTAACGCTGTCGCCAGGCTGACGCGCCGCTGGAAGCCGCAGCGGCGTGAGAAGGCCCCCCATCAGCCGCGCGATCGGGGCCATACCCTGATCGGCGACTGCACCACAGCCGCGCTGGTCAGCCGCATCGGTTGACGGCAATCGCTTCGGGACGTTTTGACATCAGGGACTCTGATAGGTGACGCGGGCGGATTTTGTTTCGGCCGTATCGCTTCGCAGCCCGATCCACAGCAGCAGGCCGGCAGCCACGCCGACAACGCCGCACGCCAGGAAGGCAGCGTGGTAGCCGAAATGATCAACAAGCAGGCCGCCGGCGATCCCGCTCATCGACACGCCGATGCCGCGCATGGTCGCCGCAACGCCCTGCGACAGGTTGTAGCGCCCGGATCCGCTCGTCGCATCGGCAAGCCACAGCGGCGTCAGGGCCGAAAATATGCCCGTGCTGAGCCCGCCGAACACCTGTATCGCCAGCAGCGCAGCGGTTGCATCCGACATCATGGTCAAGGCTGCCTGCACCGGCAGCACGGCGAAGCTGACCAGCAGCGGCAGCGTCAGGCCGGTCCGATCCGCCCAGCGTCCGACGGCGACCGCACCGATCAGCATGCCGGCCTGCGACGCAACGATCAGGCCTGACGTCAGCAGCAGGCTCTTGTCAGGATCGCCGACCCCCAGCTTCTGGCCGACGAGCGTGAGCAGCGGCGCATCCGCCAGCTCATAGAGCAGGCTGGCCACCATGAAGCAAAGCAGGGGCCGGGACCGGAACACCGCGAACCAGCCAGACGGTTTGGCCGCATCAGCGTCCTTGTCGTCATGGGATCCTCGTGCCCGGCGCAGGTCCACCTTGCCGTAGGGAATCGTCATGGCGACGACGCCGGTCAGCACCGCGAGCACCGGCACCTGCAGAAAGACGGCCTGGGTGCTGATCAGGTACGCAACGGCGCCTGACGTGATGGCGACCACAATGTTTCCGGCACGGGCCCATGCGGCGTTGCGGCCCATGCGTCTGGTCAGCAGATTGCGGGCGAACAGGCCGACGGTCAGCGCCGCCACGGCAGGTTCAAAAATGCCGCTGGCGACCTGCATGGCGCCGTTGGCAATCAGCACCGGCCAGAACGATGGAAACCACACGATGATCAGCGCCGCAGCCGATACGATCGGCAGGCCCAGCAGGATCGCGCCGCGCTTGTGTTTGGTGTAGTCGAGCCAGGCGCCGATGGGCGTCTGCGCCAGCAGCCCCAGCAAGCCTCCAATCGTTGTCACCAGCCCGGCGGATGTCGGCGTCCAGTGCTGATGCGCAACCAGGAACACGGTCACGTAGGGGCCAAGCGCGCCGCGCACGTCCGCGATCAGGAAGTTCAGCCAGTCGAGTGACGGCGCATGCAGGTTCTGTGCAGTCAGGCGCGCGCGAAGTTGCCCGCCTCGTTCCCGCATACGTTGTCGAAGCTGGTTCGATTTCATCCGCAACGCCGCTGCACTTAAACGTGCCGCGCAATGTTGGGCGCGCCGCAGGCGCGGCAACATCTGGTAGCTAAAACGTTAAATGTTTCGGCCGATAGCAACGATCGCCAGCGCGGCATGGCTTTCGCCTGCGCTCAGGCCATTCCAGGGCCTCAATCCCGCGCCGCATCGTGACAGGGCGGCACTATTCCTGTGACATGCCGCCCCAACCGACGAACGGAAGGAATCAGATGTCTGCGTCTACAGGCCCCAGCGCGGTTGGGAGTCGTCTCGGCCAGTTTATCACTGCGTCCAACTGGGATGCCGTGCCAGCCGCGGTGCGCCATGAGGGAAAGCGGTCCCTGCTGAACTTTGTCGGCAATGCCCTGGGCGTGGCGCACGCGCCGCCGCTGGACATGGCGCTGCGCGTGCTGCTGCCACTCTCCGGCGCCGACAAGGTCACCGTTATCGGCCGCTCAGAGCGGCTTGATCCGCTGGGTGCGGCGTTTCTCAATGCCGTTGGCGGCAATCTGCTCGACTACGACGACACGCATTTGCGCACCGTGATTCACCCGACTGCCCCGGTCGCGCCGGCGGCTCTTGCCCTGGGCGAACAGCGCGGGCTGTCCGGCCAGGCGGTGCTGCACGCCTTCATTCTGGGCGCCGAGGTGGAATGCCGGATCGGCAACGCTGTCTCCCCCGGACACTATGCGCGCGGCTGGCATATCACCTCCACCTGCGGCGTGTTCGGAGCCGCTGCGGCCAGCGCCAGGCTGTTAGGGCTGAACGCGGAACAAACGGCGCATGCGCTGGGCATTGCCGCCAGCCAGTCGGCCGGAATCGTCGAAAATCTGCCGAGCGCGGCGAAGAACGTCAGCGTCGGCAACGCAGCGCGCAACGGTCTGTTTGCGGCGCTGCTGGCCGAACAGGGCTACACCGCCGCGCCGGCCGCCATCGAGGGCCCGCTGGGCTGGGCCCGAGCGATGGGCGATGCACCGGCGGTCGGCGAGATCGTTGATGCACTCGGCGAGCGCTGGGAATTGCAGAAGAACACCTACAAGCCCTATCCGTGCGGCATCGTCATGCATGCCGTCATCGACGCTTGCCTGGCGTTGCGGCAGGAGCATGCGCCAGCGCCGGAGGGCATTGCCCAGGTCATCGTCTCCGGCGACCAGCTTCTGCTTGACCGCGGCGACCGTTCCGTATCGAACGAACGGGATGCGCGTGTCAGCATCCATCATTGCGCGGCTGTTTCACTGCTGTTTGGCGCTGCCGGCGTCAGGGAATTCTCGGAACCGGTGGTCCATGATCCCGCGGTTGTCCGGCTGCGGGCGCGCACCAAGGCGGAGTTGCGAAGCGACAGTGCTCGCGGCGCGGCGACAGCGACCGTGCTGATGACGGATGGACGTGTGTTCGAGCGCACTGTGGAACATCCGAAGGGCAGCATCGAGCAGCCGCTTTCGGATCAGGAGATCGAGGCAAAGACACGGGCACTGGCCCGCGATGGCGGCTTCCAGGGCGCGGTCGACACCGCGATCGCGGAGATCTGGCGGCTTGATGAGATGGCAACGATCGAGCCCCTGGTCTCGGCGTTGCATTAGCGGCGGTCGCCAGTCGCCTGGGGCCTCAACCCCAGGCGAGCGTAACGATTACAGCGCTTCGGCCGCGTCCGGCGCATGCTCCAGCGCCGTCTGGTGGCGGAAGCCCAGTACGCAGACCACACCCACCAGCACGCCGGCGCCCAGGATGTAGAGGCCGCCGGTGAAGCTGCCGGTGGCATCCTTCACCAAGCCGAGCATATACGGGGCCAGGAAGGCGCCCAGCGCGGCAACCGAGTTGATGAAGGCGATGCCGACCGCCGCCGACGGGCCGGTCAGGAAGGCCGGCGCCAGCGTCCAGAACACCGGCAGCGAGCCGTTCAGCCCCATCGCCGACACGGTGAAGGCGATCATCTTCAGCACCGGGTCGTCGAAGAACCCTGCCGCGATGATGCCCAGTGCGCCGACGGTCATCGCGCCGGCGAGATGGAAGCGCCGCTCCATATGCCGGTCGGACCGGCGGCCCCACCAGATCATCGCCGCGGCGCCGCAGGCCGGCGGAATGATCGATACCAGGCCGGTCTGCATGTTGCTCAGGCCGAAGCCCTTGACGATCGTCGGCAGGAAGAAGCCGACGCCCAGCAACTGCGCGGCGATGAAGAATGCTACGGCGCTCAGCACCAGCACGCGGCCGTTCCACAGCGTTTCCAGCATGCCCAGCGACAGATGCTCTTCCTTGCGTGCGCCTTCCGAGGCGAGTCGGGCGGACAGCCAGTCGCGCTGTTCCGGCTGCAGCCAGTGTGCCTCGGCCGGCCGCTCGGTCAGATAGAACCAGGTCATGAAGCCCAGTACGACGGATGGCAGGCCCTGCAGGATGAACATCCATTGCCAGCCGCGCAGGTCCCAGATGCCGTCCATGTAGAGCAGGGACGTCGAGAAGGGTGCGCCGATCGCCGCCGAGAGCGGGATACAGGCCATGAACAGGCCGGTGACGCGGGCGCGATGCGTGCCGGGGAACCACAACGTCAGGTAGAAGATAATGCCGGGGAAGAATCCGGCTTCAGCGGCGCCGAGCAGCGCGCGCATGACCAGGAAGCTCGTTTCGCCGGTGACGAAGGCCATGCCGGCGGCGATCAGCCCCCAGGTGACCATGATGCGCGCCAGCCATTTGCGGGCGCCGACCTTGACCAGGATGGCGTTGGAGGGCGTCTCGCACAGCATGTAGGTGAAGAACAGGATACCGGCGCCAAGGCCGAAGACCGAGGCGGAGAACCCCAGATCCTTGTTCATCTGCAACGCGGCGAAGCTGACATTCGTCCGGTCGAGAAAGTTGAAGAAATAGCATACCATGAGGAAGGGGATCAGGTGACGCCCGACCCTTCGCATGGTGTCGCGTTCCAATTGGTCCATATCTTGAAGTCTCCCTGCGTTTTCTTGTCGTCCCGGCACGGCCGGCCGTAGCAGCGCCAATGGTGTCGATGGCGGCCTCCAGCGCGGCATAGGCGGTGACGGGAACGCTACGGCCTGGGCGGGACGATGCGCAAGTGTGCGGACCGGTCCCACGCCTGCGGCCTGGCCGAGGATGGCACCGGGTCCAGCGGAAGAAGTCTCCCGGGCGGTGCCGGGGTAACGGTTGGCCCACGGTCAGATGCGACTGCGATCGCAGGCGTTGGTGCTGCTTATTATTTTAACGGATTGTTACTGTTAAACAACACACTTGATCTGCTGTGTCACGAGAGGATTTTCTGCTCGAACGGGTCGGAATGAACAAGGCAATGAAACCGCAGAACACGCGGAACACGCAAAGGACCGGCAGTGCCTGGTACC
>JAFEFW010000010.1 GCA_018240405.1 Pseudomonadota bacterium | reverse complement strand
ACGGTCGCGAAGAACGGCTCCAGCACCAGGCCGCGGCCAAAGGCCTCCATCACGATGGCGGTTTCCACCGGGCCGCCGCCGAACCCGCCCAGCGTTTCCTCAAACGGCAGGCCGAGCAGGCCGAGCTCGGCAAGCTGGCCCCACATCGCAGCGGAGTACCCAGCCTGTTCAGCCATGTATTTCTTGCGCTGCTCGAAGCTGTACTCGCCGGCGATCAGCCGGTCGACGCTTTCCTTCAGCAGCCGCTGGTCCTCTGACAGATCGAAATCCATGGCCGTTACAGTCCCAGAATAGCTTTGGCGATGATGTTGCGCTGGATTTCGTTCGAGCCGCCGTAGATCGACACCTTGCGGTAGTTGAAATACATCGGCGCCGCCTCGGTAGCGTAGTCGGGGCCGATCACCGGCTCATTGTTGCCGTCGAAGTCGCGCTGGAACGGCATGGCGTACGGCCCGACAACCTCCATCAGCAGTTCGGTCAGTTGCTGCTGGATGACCGACCCTTTCAGCTTCAGGATCGAAGAGGCCGGGTTCTGCTTGCCCTTCGCCAGCTTGCGCTCATCGGAAACGACACGAAGCTGGGTCATTTCCAGCGCTTTCAGTTCCACCTCGATGGCGGCGAGCTTTTCCTGAAAACGGGGATCCTCGATCAGCGGCCGTGTGCCGGCAAATTCCAGCGCGGCAAGTTCCTTGATCCGCGCGACCTTGGCCTTGGAGTTGCCGACCCGTGCGATGCCGGTGCGTTCGTTGCCGAGCAGGAACTTTGCGTAGTCCCAGCCCTTGTTCTCCTGGCCGACCAGGTTTTCGGCAGGCACTTCGACGTTGTCGAAGAAGACTTCATTCACTTCGCGACCGCCGTCGATGGTGATGATGGGACGCACGGTGATGCCGGGCGTCTTCATATCCACCAGGATGAAGGAAATCCCTTCCTGCTGCTTGGCAGCCGGGTCGGTGCGCACCAGGCAGAAAATCCAGTCGGCATACTGGGCCAGCGTGGTCCAGATCTTCTGGCCATTAATAATATACTTGTCGCCCTTGCGCTCCGCCTTGGTGCGCAAAGAGGCAAGATCGGATCCCGAACCCGGTTCCGAGAAGCCCTGGCACCAGAAGATGTCGGCATTGGCGGTGGCCGGCAGGAAGCGCTGCTTCATCTCATCGCTGCCGAACTGCGCGATCACCGGACCAACCATGGAGGTGTTGAAGGCGATCGGCGACGGGCAGTCCGCCTGCTGCATTTCATCCTGGTAGAGGTAAACCTGGATCGGCGACCAGTCCTGTCCGCCCCACGCCACCGGCCAATTCGGCACAGCCCAGCCACGTGCGTTGAGGATGCGCTGTGAGGTAATCATGTCGTCGCGGGTCAGCCCCTCGCCCTCAGCAACTTTAGCGCGAATTGATGCCGGGATTGCAGTACGAAAGAAATGCCTCGCCTCATCGCGGAAGGCGACTTCTTCGGGCGTGAAGTTCAGGTCCATGGACGGCTCCCGTTTTCCTGAGGCGTTCGTTATACGTGTGCCCTCAGGGCGTCAATCTGCCGCCGATGCGGCCATGCAGCTGTAGGCAGACGGCAGCATTTCCCCTGAATCAACCCCACCTCAAGGAAAAATCAACGGGCTCTCCCAGCGACGCAGATGGCAAATTGCGCAGTGTCCGCCGCGCATCGGCGACGGCAGCTCAGTATGGGGATTGGGCAGCGATGTCGCCGCACCGAATGGCCAGCTTTGTCCGGGTCATACATTCCTTTTGGTGCGGCCGTACCGACGACGACCGCCTTGTCCGTTCGCGCTGCACAGGCTCAAAGAAAGCGCCGTGCTATTGAACCTTGTCGAACCGATCGCGGGTGCCGCGGATGGCGGCAGGTCCGATCACAACCGCTCCCGTACCGACTACTGTCGCGTCACGCCATCCTGAACGACACCGCAGAGTGGCGTCGATTTCGTCCGCCGTCCCAGAGCTGTGACAACTTCTTCGGCCACGCCTCCCGCCGCATGCGCATCGGCTGCGTTGTCACTGAGGTCTTGAAAGGGCATCCCAGCGTGACCGACGCAGTAGCGCTCGACCCGTCTGGTTATACCGCAGCAGCATACAGAATTAGGTCAATGCATTGCACAACCAAGCTCCCATCTCAAATGAGACAGGAGCCGAAGCCTGCCGAGTCGCGCCAGTCCTGCGCCCGGTGCGGGACGCCGCGGTGAGGCAATGCCAGTCTGGTTCCGCTGCCTATTCGGCCGCGTGGCGCTTCAGCTTATCGGTGAACTGCTTGCGGAATTTGGCCACCTTCGGCGCCACCACGACCTGGCAGTAGCCGGTGAAGGGATTACGGGCGAAATAGTCGTGGTGATATGGTTCCGCTTCATAGAAGACCGTCAGCGGCTCAATCTCGGTGACCAGCTTGCCCGGCCAGATTTTGGCATCAGCGATCTCACGCATTACCGCTTCGGCTGTGGCCCGCTGCTCATCCGAGTGGGTGAGAATGATCGAGCGGTACTGCGGGCCGATGTCATTGCCCTGCCGGTCCTTGGTTGTCGGATCGTGGATCGCGAAGAACACCCGCAGCAGGTCAGCGTAGGACAACTGGTTGGGGTCGTATTTCACCTGGACCACCTCGGCATGGCCCGTCCGGCCGCCGCATACCTGCTCATAGGTCGGGTTTTGCACGTGTCCGGCAGCATAGCCAGACATCACCCACGATACCCCCCGCAGATCCTTGAAGACTGCTTCCAGGCACCAGAAGCACCCACCGCCCAATGTTGCCGTCTCGGTTGTCGCGCTCATACTCGTGTTGCTCCCCAATGCACGTTTCGTCTTTCCTGATCCATGGCAGCAACCTCAGCCGGACGGCGTTGGGTCCGCTGTAGCCTTCGGGCTGACCACCACGCGGTCGGCGCTGACGCTCCCGTCCGGACTGATGAAGCCGACCAATACGACGGCCTCCCCAACCTTCAGGTCGCTTCGGGCTGCCATCTGAACCAGGGCGACTGGCGTATCCGCCGGCAAAGCGACAACCTTGGTGCCTTCCCGGCCGGAAATCGTCAACTCCGCAGTGCCGTTGCGTCTCCCTGTCGACGCAATCTCCCCGACTAGCATGCGGTTATCGGGCCTGAGGTCCCAGATTTCACCGCCGTCCCGCCCGTCGACGAGGCTATCCGGTAGCGCCAGCACTTGCACAGCAACCAGCGAACCGTCTCTTGCTTGCTTGACCACTACCGCCGCTGCGCGACCCACTCTGACTCCGGATCCGTCGAGCGGCGTGACGATCAGCACGGTCAGCGGGTCTGAGAGGTGCACGTTGACCCGCGCCCCGGTGCGATCCTGCACAATGATGTGGTCCGGCGCGACACTTTCAATGGCGCCGCGGACGCGCTGCAGTGCCGCGGCCTGCGCCGCAGGCATCAGCGCGAGGAGCGGCACGGCCAGTAGCGGCCAAATCAGGCCTTTCCTCATGCGATGCTCAACATCTGCCACATATCAATCCGACCGGATGTGATACATGGTAACGTCAGCGGAGCATGCCAAGGGGACTGCGTTCAGACCATCGACCGCCACACCTACTGTACTAAGTCGGGCTATGCGACGCAGGGTCGCGTCTCGTACCCGGATCAGGCGCTACGATGCTCCCTCCCGTGATCAGGCTGACACCACCGAGGGCTTATGCCGGGCGATATCCTGCGGGATCAGCACCATCAATGAAATTTCATACAACCATGGACGGTGCAGGTTTGTTACGTTGTCCAACGCCTGAACAGGTACCAGAACCGCTAACGGGAGGATTGGGCTTGTCCAGGGTTTATTACGACCATGCTTCAAAAAGACTACGCTATTTGGCGCCGCGACACCAGGAAGCACCGGCGTTCCACTCGTCGCCCGGCCAATATCGAGTTGCGAAAGCCTGTTCTGCGGCTTGCTGCTAAAGAGCTCCCGTACTGGTTGAGTGTAAGCAGAATGCGGCTCGTAAAGATTATGATATCTGTAATAGAATGCGCTATCGACCGGCTTGAATTTTCTAGTGTAAGCATGATGCGCTGCATGATAAGGCAGCTTCCTGACCATGCCGCAATCCTCGATCCGGTATAGCGAGAGAGATGTCTTGGTAACAGACTGATCCACCGATCGGACGGCCGCGCAGCGTGAATGAAGCCTGCGTTTTCAAACGAGGAGTTAATGTTTCGAACGTTGAACCCACTGAAGTTTGAGTCATGCCATCAACGACGTAGGCATCATTCTTTCGCAGAATGAGGTTAGACGGCTCGTTGCGTGATCCATGCTCATAAGTCCGAACCGTTCGAGAGCCGCATTTACCGAGCGCGCCCCTGATTTTGAAATGGCAGGAGACACCGACCTGAGCACGTCGACCTGCGAGCACCTTTCAGGACGGCGCGCAGCGCGCCGGCCATAGCGCCCGACAGTGCTCACCGTCCTGCATGACGCTGGATCAGTTCGTCGACCTGCAGCGTTTCGCCGGAAGTACAGGCGCAAGGCCTGAGGCAACTGGCTACGGCGATCATGGACGCGGAGCCTCCGGTCGAGCCGGACGCCCCTGTAAGCAGGCGCCTTGCTCATTGTCCACCTCTGCTGAGACTTGACCGCACCCCCATCAAGTCTCCTATCCAAGTTGCTATGAACGCGATCAAGAAGCCAGCGGGCTTCACCGACCTGTCTATAAGCGGCATGACCTGCGCCGCCTGTGTCAGCCGCGTGGAAAAGGTTCTGGCCCGTGTACCGGGCGTGACTCAGGCTACCGTCAACCTCGCCACAGAGCGCGCCCACGTCGTGGGTGCCGAGCACGAGGTTGCAGCACTGATCAAGGCCGTCGAGAAGGCTGGCTTCGGTGCCAGCGAGGTGAAGCCGCAGGCGCCGCCGGTCGATCACGCGGCGCAGGACCGGCGCGACCTGATCCGCCTGATCGTTGCCGCCGTGCTGACGGCTCCCTTGCTCCTCGGGATGATCGTACCGGCGCTGATGCTGCCGGGTTGGACACAGGCCATTCTGGGCAGCATCGTTCAGTTCTGGCTTGGCCTGCGCTTCTACAAGGCTGGCTGGCACGCCGCTCGCGCATTATCCGGCAACATGGATCTTCTGGTGGCGCTCGGCACCACCGCCGCCTGGGGCCTTTCCATGGCGCTATGGTTGCGCGGCGGCCACACGCACGGGCTGTATTTCGAGTCCGCCGCCGTGCTGATCAGCTTCGTCCTGTTCGGCAAGTGGCTGGAAACGCGGGCCCGCCGCAGTACTGCGACAGCCATTACCGCGCTGATGAAGCTGCGCCCCGATACAGCCAGGGTGCGCCGCGACGGCGCGGAAATCGCGGTGCCGGTCGCATCGGTCCGGCTCGGCGACCTCGTGGTCGTGCGGCCCGGTGAACGGATTCCTGTCGATGGCCGCATCACCGAGGGCAGCGGCGCCATCGACGCCTCCATGCTGACGGGGGAGAGTCTGCCGGTGGACCGCACCATCGGGGATACGGTCGCCGCCGGGTCCATCAATACCGACGGCCATCTGGTGCTGGCGACGAGCGCGGTCGGTGCAGAAACCATACTGGCGCGCATTGTCCGGCTGGTGGAGGACGCCCAGACCTCTAAAGCTCCGGTGCAGCGCCTGGCAGACCGCGTCAGCGCGATCTTCGTGCCAGTCGTATTGGTGATTGCCGCGGCAACTCTGGCCGGGTGGCTGTTCGCCGGCGCCGGGGCAGCCACAGCCGTCCTGAACGCTGTCGCCGTGCTGGTCATCGCGTGCCCGTGCGCCCTCGGCTTGGCAACGCCGACCGCAATCATGGTCGGCACTGGCATGGCCGCCCGGCACGGCATCCTGATTCGCGACGCCGAAGCGCTCGAGCGTGCCCAGGCCGTCCGCGTCGTCGCCTTCGATAAGACCGGGACGCTGACGATCGGCCGGCCGACACTGGTTTCGGTACTTCCCGTCATCGGAACCGCCGCAGAGCGCTTGGCCGAAGCCGCCGCGATGCAAGCCGGAAGCGAGCATCCGCTGGCGGCCGCGATACGCCGCGCACTGGCCCATGGGGCGGATGGTAATCGGCCGCCGGTGCAGGGTTTCCGCGCCCTTCCGGGCCGCGGCGTATCTGCCATCGTTGGCGAGCGGACCCTGCTGCTCGGCAATGCGCGCCTCATGGATGAGCAGGGCATCGATCTGCAAAATATTGATGTCACAGCAATAACGACATCCGGTCAGACCGTCTCCCTGCTAGCCGAGGCGGCGCCGACACCGCGTGTCCTGGCCGTCTTCGGCTTCTCCGATCCCCCCAAGCCTGAAGCCGCGGCCGCGCTGCAGACGCTTCGCGGGATGGGCCTGCGGACGGTCATGCTGACGGGCGACTCCAGGGCCGCAGCGACGTCCGTGGCTGCGCCGCTCGGCATCGACGACGTCGAGGCCGGAATTCTGCCGGCTGACAAGGCAGCCGCCGTCACGGCGTTGCGGCAAAGCGGCGCCGTCGTCGCCATGGTCGGTGATGGCATCAACGACGCCCCGGCTCTGGCAGCCGCTGATATCGGCATCGCCATGGCCACTGGCACAGACGTAGCGATGCAGACCGCCGGCATCACGCTGATGCGCGGCGACCTGGCGCTGGTACCGGACGCGCTGGACATCTCACGTCGCACCGTGCGCAAAATCTGGCAGGGGCTGTTCTGGGCGTTTGGCTATAATATCCTTGGCATTCCGCTCGCCGCCGCCGGCGTCCTGAGCCCGATGATTGCCGGCGGGGCCATGGCACTGTCTTCGGTCAGCGTCGTGTGCAACGCCCTGCTGCTCCGCCGGTGGAAGCCTACTCGCCGGCCGTTCATCGAAAATTAACCGGGGCAGCGTCTTATGGAGCCAAGCGGATAAAGGCAGGCGCGTGGCGACAATGCAGGCGGAGGAGATCGGGCAAGTCGTGGCAACAGCGGTCCGGGCCGAAATGGCCGAGTTGCGCCGCTTTGTTGACCGGCGGATTGCCGAGCTGAGCGCGGAGGTGCATGCCACAACGCAACTGATGGATTTTTCAGAGAATACCCTGTCCGGTCAGCTCAAGACGATCCACGAGCAGGTAGCCAGTATCGTCGCCGCACCGAACGGGATGCACCGCAATGGCGGTCTGGAACTCGAAGCCGTGGTGCAGGCGACCGAGGCCGCGGCGAACCGCATCATGGAAGCCGCCGAGGCAATCGCCGCGTGGCTGCAGGATGGCGCACGCGACGCCGAGTCGATCGCGGCGGCGACGGAAAAGGTCAACGCCATTTTCGAAGCGTGCAGCTTCCAGGACGTGACCGGCCAGCGAATCCGCAGAGCAATCCAGCATCTGCAGCAGGTGGAAGAGATGCTGGGCGACCTGTCGACAGAGCCGGAAACGCCAGAGGAGCTGCCCGCGGCAAGCACTGGTGCGCCGCCAGAGCTATCGCAGGACGCTGTCGACGCCCTGTTCGGTTAATCCTCGGTAAAGATTGAAATTGCACGGTTTGCTTCCGGGCCCGCTTCGGCTATGCCGCGCGCCGGTCGGGCGGACGGGTCCGCGCCGGCCGCGGGAACGGGAAACGCAGCGTGACAGACTCTGCCCAAACGGCCGCTGCCCAAGCGGCTGAACCCCTACTGATCGATATCGATCACCTGACCAAGCGGTTCGGCGACTTCACCGCCGTCGATGATCTCACCTTTCAGGTCCGGCGCCGCGAGGTGCTTGGGTTCCTCGGCCCGAACGGCGCCGGGAAGTCGACGACAATGCGGATGCTCGCGGGATTCATGACGCCCACGGCGGGCACGGCGCGAATCGCCGGACATGATGTGCAGACGGACGGCGTGGCAGCCCGGCGACTACTAGGCTTCCTGCCAGAGGGCGCGCCAACCTACCCCGAGATGTCGGTGATTGGCTTCCTGCGCTTCTGCGCCAAGGTCCGCGGCTTCTCCGGCAGCGAACTCGCGGATCGGGTCGCGCACGCGCTGGATCTGACCACGCTGCGCGGCGTGCAGTTGCAGCCAGTCGAGACGCTGTCGAAGGGCTTCAAACGCCGCGTCGGCCTGGCGCAGGCGCTGCTGCACGATCCGCCGGTTCTGGTGTTGGACGAACCGACCGACGGATTGGATCCAAACCAGAAACATGAAGTGCGTGGTCTGATCGAACGCATGGCGCCGGACAAAGCGATCGTCATTTCGACGCATATTCTGGAGGAGGTGGAGGCAGTCTGCACCCGGGCCATCGTCATTGCCGCTGGCCGGGTTGTGGCCGACGAGACGCCGCAAGCGCTGGTGCAACGTCATCCCACGGGACGGCTGGAGGCAGTGTTCCGGCAACTGACCATGCCGGAGGCGGCGTGATGGAGGTCTTCCTTCAGTCGGGCTACCTCCCCATCGCCGCCGTTCCGGCGCGATCTGCCCGCCGCGGGCCGCGCTGCGCCGTCATGGCGGGTGATCCCTCTGTAAGTCACCGACTACGCTATGTCGGGCAACGGCGGGAATGGTGGGCCTTTGCTCGCCACAATGGTGGAGGGGGTGGCGGCAAACCGTTCATTGGCCTGGTAGCGAGCGCTCGTCCATGACCCCTACCCTCGCCATCGCCGGCCGCGAATTGCGCGCCTACTTCACCACCCCGGTCGCCACGGTGTTCATTGTCATCTTCCTGGTGCTGCAGGGGGCGCTGACCTTCAATCTCGGCGGGTTCTTCGATCGCGGCCAGGCGGACCTGAACGCGTTCTTTACCTTTATCCCTTGGGTGTTCCTGCTGCTGATTCCGGCAATCACCATGCGGCTCTGGGCGGAGGAGCGCCGCCTCGGCACGATCGAACTGCTGCTGACGCTGCCGGTGACGCAGGCGCAGGCCGTGATCGGAAAGTTCCTCGCGGCGTGGCTGTTCTGCGCCATTGCGCTGGCGCTGACTTTTCCTTTTGTCATTGCCGTCAACATTCTAGGCCGGCCAGATAACGGCGTCATCGCGTCGGGCTACCTCGGCTGCCTGTTGGTTGCCGGCGCCTTCCTGTCAATTGGCGCGGCCATGTCGGCGCTGACCCGGAACCAAGTCATCGCTTTTGTGCTCGCCGTCGCCGTTTGCTTCGTCTTTGCCGTCGCCTCAAACCAGGTGGTGAACGACTTCCTGTCGCAGAACGCGCCGTCCGTTGCCGCCTTCACGCGGCGGCTGGCGATCATTGACCGGTTCACCAATTTCACCCGCGGCATCATTGCGCTGCGCGACCTGATCTACTTCGCGAGCTTCATGGTGTTCTTTCTGTTCCTGAACACGGTGCTGGTCGACCAGCGGAAGGCGGACTGAACGATGCGCCGCTCTGTCCTTGCCATCGTCGCGGTGATCGCCGCCGCCGCCATCGCTGTCGGCGTCAATATGTTTGCCGATACGCGCCTGGCTAATGTCCAGCTCGACCTGACCCAGGGCCGGCTCTACACACTCTCTCCAGGAACTCAGAAGATCCTGGCTGACCTGAAGGAGCCGGTGACACTGCGGTTGTTCTACTCGCGGCAGCTTGGCGCGGCTGTGCCCTCCTACGGCACTTATGCCGACCACGTGCGGGAGATGCTACGCGACTACGCCGCGCTGTCGAATGGCAAGGTCCGGCTGGAATTCTACGATCCCGAACCGTTTAGCGACACCGAGGACCGCGCCATCGCCTACGGCTTGCAGGGCGTGCCGATCGACCAGGGCGGGTCGGAGATTTTCTTCGGCATCGCTGGCTCAAACCTGCTGGACGACGAACGGACCATCCCATTTTTCCAGGCGGATCGCGAGCGGTTCCTGGAGTATGACCTGACCAAGCTGGTCTACGAGTTGTCCAGCCCGAAGCGCCCGGTCGTCGGCGTCATGACCTCGCTGCCGATCGACGGCGATCCGCGCCAGATGATGATGATGCAAGGGCGCGGCGGCGGGCAGCCCTGGGCATCGGCGACATTACTGCGGCAGACCAATTCGGTGCGCAGCGTGCCGACGGACGCGCAACTCATCGATCCGGATATTTCGGTGCTGCTGGTGGCGCAGGCGGCCGACCTGTCGCAGCCGACACTGTACGCGATCGACCAATTTGTCATGCGCGGCGGCAAGCTGATGGTGATGGTCGATCCCTGGAGCGAGGCGATGGCCGCGCAGCCCTCGCCCAGCGGTATGCCGCCGCAAGACACGCACTCGGACCTGAAGCCCCTGTTCGACGCGTGGGGTATTCAGTTCAACCCGAAGCAGGTGGTGGGTGATCTCACCGGCGCCTGGCGCGTGCGCACCGGTGGCAACGACCGGATGCAGGCGGTCAACTACATCGCGTGGATCAATGTCCGTGACGGGCTGAACCACGACGATCCGGCGACGGCCGATCTGAAGCAGGTGACCATTGCCTCCGCCGGTGCGTTGTCCAAGGCGCCGGATGCGAAGATCGAGATGACGCCGCTGCTGTCCACCAGCGACCTGTCCGGCACCATCCCGGTCGAGGAGGTGAAAAACCCGCAGCCGGCGAAAATCCTTGCCGGCTTCAAGCCCGAAGGTGGTCCGCGCATCGTTGCCGCGCGCGTCCGCGGCATGTTGAAGTCCGCCTTCAGCGGCCCGCCGGCGCTCGACAAGGACCAGAAGCGGCCGGACAACTTCCCGGCGCATATCGCCGAGACGGCGCAGCCGGCCAACATGGTCGTGGTGGCGGACAGCGACATTCTGGCCGATCGGTTCTGGGTGCGTATCGCCGACTTTTTCGGTCAGCAGACCGCCACACCCTTCGCCGATAACGGCCCGTTCGTCGTCAACCTGATCGGCACCCTGTCAGGCAGCGACGCGTTGATCGGCCTCCGTTCTCGCGGCGATACCAATCGCCCCTTCACCCTCGTCGCCAACATGCAATCGCAGGCCGAGGCGCAGTTCCGCCAGGAGCAGCAGGCACTGCAGAAGCACCTGGAGGACACGCAGAAGCAGATCCGACAGTTGCGCTCCGGTGCTGGTGCGGACAAGGCCGATGCCGTCATCACGCCGGAGCAGCGCGAAGCGATTGACGCCGCGCAGCGGGACATCCTGGATACGCGCCGGAAACTGCGTGCGGTGCAGCTTGACCTGAACCGCGACATCGCCCGCCTGCAAACTGAGATGCGCGTGTTTACTATCGCTGCCGTGCCGGCGGTGCTGACCGTCGTGGCAATCAGCCTGGGCATCGCGCAACGACGCCGCAGAGCGAGGGCCCGAAGATGACACCGCGCACCACTGGCATCCTCGTCGTCCTGGGCGTCATTGCGCTTGGCGGCGGCTGGTATTTCGGGCCGGGCTCCGTGCCACGCGCCCAGGAATCGGCACCGCGCGGATCGCTGATGTTCCCCGACCTGGCGTCGAAGCTGAAGGATGCCGCGAAGCTGGAGATTCTGCACCAGGGCAAGACGCTGACGATCGAGAAGCGCCCTGACGGCAAATGGGGCATTGCCTCTCTGAACAACTATCCGGTGCAGGAGAGCAAGCTGCGTGGCACACTGACCGGGCTGACAGAGCTGCGGCTGCAGGAACCGCGCACGAGCGATGCCGCCCAATACGCCCGGCTGGGCGTGGACGATCCGGGCAAGCCGGACTCGACGGCCGATCTACTGCGCCTGCTGGACGGCAGCGGCAAGCCGGTCGCCGCCGTCATCCTCGGCCATCGCCGCGTCCGCAGCCAGGCGGATGTCCCCGAGGAGGTCTATGTCCGCCGACCGGACGACGCACAATCCTGGCTGGCGCAGGGCAGTGTGTCGGCCGACAGCGACCCGTCGCAATGGCTCGACCGCAACCTGCTCAACATCCCGGCGGACCGCATCCAGGCCGTCACCGTCGGCGACGACGCGCTGATGTTCGACCGCAAGGACGGCAGCTTCGCGCTGCGCCACCCGACCGATCCCCCAAAGCTCGACAGCTACAAGGTCGAGGACGTGAGCCGGGCGCTGGAGAACCTGACGCTGATGGCGGTAAAGCCGGACGCGGATGCGCCGAAGGATGAAGGCGGCCGTGTCACGTTCCTCACCGGCGACGGGCTTGCGATCAGGGCGACCGTGTTCCACGCTGGCAAGGATGTCTGGGCACGTTTTGCCGCCGGCGGTGACAACAAGGCCGAGGCGGACCGGCTGAACGCCCGCCTGGCCGGCTGGACGTTCCAGATACCGAACTGGAAGGAGAAGTCGCTGGTGCCGACGCTGGACGATTTGAAGGCCGCCGAACCGGAGAAGCCGGCCCCTGCCCCACAGAGCGCGGCACCGCCAACCGGGGCGCCCGCGGACGGCAGCAAGTGACCGACCGCGAGTACCCGGACCGTCCCTTCGTCGGCATTGGCATCGTCGTCATCAAGGGCGACCAGGTGCTGCTGTGCCAGCGCGGCAAGCCGCCGAATATCGGTTCCTGGACCCTGCCTGGCGGCGCGCAGGAACTGGGTGAAACCGCTGAACAGGCCGCGCGCCGCGAACTGCACGAGGAATGCGGGCTGGAGGTCGGTCCGCTGCACTTCTGTGCCCATGTCGACATCATCCGTCGCGACGACACCGGACGCATTCGGTTCCACTACACGATCCTGGACTTCGCCGCGCAGTGGGTCAGCGGGGAGCCATTCGCCGGGTCAGACGTGTCGAGCGCGGTCTGGGCACCGATGGACGATCTGGAGCCCTATGGCCTGTGGTCCGAGGCGCACCGCATCATCGGGATCGCCCGGCGGCTGGTGCAGTAGGTCGGCCGGCCAGGCAGCGACGCCGGCCGGGATAGCTCCTCCGCCGATTCAGCGATAGACGATCCGGTTCCACCATCCGGACCGACGCATGACCCTTGCCGCCTTCCTCCGCCACCTGGGTTTCGGCCTGGGTCTGATCCTGTTGTCGGCGGCGATCGTGCGGGTGATGATCGCCGTCCGGGTCATGGACACCCCGGAGGCACGCAAAGCCCATACGCGCCCGACGCCAAAGGGCGGCGGCGTCGGCATCGTGCTCACCTTCCTGGTCGGCATCGCCATACTCTATGGCTATGCCGAGTTCGCACGCCTCGCGAACCCCTATTTCCTGGGCGTAATCGAGGCGTCGCTGGCAATTGCAGTAGTCGCCTTCCTCGATGACCTGTTCGACTGGCCCTTCACCGTCAAGCTGGGCGCGCAATTGCTGGCCACGCTGGTCGCTGTGGCAAGCGGCCTCTACGTCCTCAGCCTCAACCTGCCCTATCGTGGCGGCATACCGCTCGGCTGGATCGGCGCCGTCGGCACCATCCTCTGGGTGCTGTTCACCACAAACGCGATGAACTTCATCGACGGACTGAACGGCCTGGCCAGCGGCGTATCGCTGATCGCCTGCCTGTTCCTGGCGGTGATCGCCGAGCAGCATGGCGGCTGGTTTGCCTACGCGGCCGGTGGCCTGCTCGCCTGCGGTCTGCTGGGCTTTCTGCCGTTCAACTTCCCCAAAGCCCGCATCTTCATGGGCGATGTCGGTAGCCAGTTCTGCGGCTTCATGCTGGCGATGCTGGCCGTCGTCGCGAGCCGCTTCGACGGCATCGAATTATCCTTTCTGCTGATGCCGATGCTGCTGGCGGGCGTGCTGTTCGACGTCGCGTTCACGCTGGTGCGTCGGGCGCTGCAGGGGGAGCGGCTGACCCAGCCGCATCGCGGGCACCTGTATCAGGTCGCCCACCGCAGCGGGATGCCGGCGGTGACGGTGACGCTGGTGCACTGGGGTTTCGCGACCTGGGGTGGCCTGTGCTGCCTGGCGTTCATTGCCGCGCCGTCGTCACTCAAGCCGCTTGTGCCGCTGGTGACGCTGATACCGCAGGTGGTCTGGTTGATCTTTGTAATCCGGCGGTCCCGCGCGGCGGGACTCAAGCGCTGGGGGTAATGGACACTGGCCGGCGCATGTCAATCAGGCCGTAGTACCCCACACGGCTCGCCTTAAACCGCTGACCGAGCCGGACGCGTCGTGGCAAGCGCGCTGGCTGATCGCAGACCGCCCCAGGTTCGTACCAAGCGTCAGTTTGGCTTCGTTCGTCGCCGCACACGCCGCGCCGACGCCCCAAGAAGCCCGACACTTGCCGTGGCGAGCAGTGCAACACTGCCCGGCTCCGGAACCGGCGTGTTCTCGTTGTAGGTATAGACAAGCTCAAGCGTACCGGTGAACGACGCGCTATGCGCGCAGGTGTTTCCACCGTAGCCGCTGTTGCAGTCTGCCGTAGTCGTGTCGAACCCGTCGATCACCGCGTTGAACGTCACCAGCGCCTTCAGGAATTCACTCAGGTCACCATTGTAAGTGACGTGCGATTGGTTGAAGTCCGCAGCCGTGGCGGTCTTCGTGGCGGGCACTGTCTCTATATTGTAATTGTAGTCCTGCATACTCGCCGTGCCGGAGTTGAGGTTGGTTAGCGAGAACGGCGTACCCAATATGTCATGTTTCACAGCAAAGGAGGCAAGCAGGGCAGCGCTACCGCCCTCACTGCCAGTGAGCTGTGCATGCGACGTGGCCAGAAAGCCACTGGCAGGATCGTACAGGTACAGATCGGCCTGAACCAGCGTCGCTCCTAGCAGGTTGAATCCGCTAAAGGCTTTCGGCGTCGAGACAGGAATGACAGAGCTGTCGTCCGCGTTGACGCTGAAGTCCAAGGTCTGGGTGGACGTGCCGGCGTGCGCCTCGGCGAAGCCACCCATCAGCATCCCTGCGGCCATCGCCGCTGCAAAACTGGCACGAGTCCGGGTCATCACGCTGCCCCATAGCAATCATGTCGAATTCGTACAATTTGTCGCGCATGGTGTCAATTTGGGAGCACCACCGCACCGCCGGGTTGTCGTATACGAACTCGTGCAATGAAGGCAGGATGCACTCTGCTTCGCTCCATGCGATGGTTGTCAACCCGATCGCTCTGACCTGTTATTCCTGTGGATCAATTCTGGCCGCACATCTTCCGTTCGCAAGTTTCCGGTATCACCTGGCCTGCACCTGTGGCGGGCCTGGCGTCGGAACTGCTGGCGGTTCTCTACCAATACGAACAATCGCAATGGTGGCCTTCCGCGCGACTACAGGACATGCAGTTCAGCCAGCTTGGAAACCTCGTGCGTCATGCTGCTGAGAACGTGCCCTTCTACCGCGACCGGTTCAGAGCCGCACGCCTGGACCCGAACCGTCCGCTGACGGCCAAATCATGGGGCCGCCTGCCCGCGTTAACCCGTCAGGAGGTTCAGCGGCACGAAGCGGAGCTTAAGGCACGGACTTACCCCAAAGACCACGGCCCAACGGCGGTGGCGGCCAGTGGAGGATCGACTGGGCAGCCGGTTCGCGTCACCAAGACCGGCATCGACGCCATCTTCTGGAATGCTAACCAGGTTCGCGGCGAACGTTGGCACCGAGACAAGCCGGATGGCCACATCCTGCGCATTCGCGGCAACAACCCGCCAACGGCCAATGAGGCGGAGCGGGCGGCAGTCATGAGCGCGCAGGGGCTGCGCTATCCGGAATGGGGCCCGCCATGCTCCCTACTTTGGAAGACCGGGCCGATCACGCTGATCGACGGCTACCGCCCGGCCGCCAGCCAAGCTGACGTGATCCGTCGCGTTCGCCCCGACTACATCTCGATCTACCCGGCCAGCCTGCGGCTTCTTATCGCGCATTGCCGCACCGCCGGCACCCGCTTTCCGTCCCTGCGTTCGATCTGGACTCTCAGCGAAGTGGTGGACGACGCATTGCGCGATGCCTGTCAGGAGGTGCTTGGCGTGCCAATTGTGCACGATTACAGCGCGGCGGAGACTGGTTATATCGCGCTGCAGTGCCCGGAGCACCGCCACTTCCACGTCATGTCTGAGACCATCCTGGTCGAGGTGGTAGACGACGCAGGCGAGCCTTGCGCCGCGGGCGAAACCGGCCGGGTCTTGGTCACGCCGCTGCACAACTTCGCCATGCCACTGCTGCGTTATGAGATCGGCGACAGGGCGACGGTGGGTCCGCCCTGCCCGTGCGGCCGAGGGCTTCCTGTTCTCAGCGCTGTCGTCGGACGTAGCACCGATCTCCTGACTCTACCCGACGGCCGCACGCGGCGGACGGATATGAACCACTACAAACTGTCCCGTATTACTGCGATTACCGAATTTCAGATTGTGCAGCGCTCTACGGAGCGCATTGAGATCCGGCTGGTGCTGAACCGTCCGCTGACGCCGGATGAGGACGCTCAGCTGCACGCAATTGCACTGGCCGAATTCGGTTCGGAACTACAAATAGACGTTACGGTTGTTGATTCGATCGCGCGTGCCCCGTCAGGTAAGCTACGGACGTTCGTTTCGCTGCTCAACACCCCAAGATGATACGACTGAAGTAATCGTCATGCATTACAGTCGGCGTGATCCTCTTCCAGGCAGTTGAGGCCGCTCATGCCGAAACCGCTCGCGGCGGTCGCCTCAGGCGGCGGCGCGCCGTCGGACCGATGGGGCTAGCGGATAACGCATGGAAGCAGCCAGATCGACCTCCAGCAGCCCAGGTCCCGTCGCCGGCAGAACAGCCTCGCCATCGGTCCATCGGCAAGGCCAATGGTCGTCAACCTCAACAGCCCACCAGCCTCGATCCAGCGACGGGTCATCCAGCGGAATGTCCCGCACACCACGATCATTGCGCAGCGCCAGTCGCCGCACCATCACGCCCAGGCGGCGGCGGTCCTCGATCCAGGGACGGTCATCGCAGGGGCGCGCCGCCCTGGATAACAGCCGGACGGGTCCCGCGCCGGACGGGAGGAGAAACAGATACTGTCCGTCTCGCACGCTGATCGGCGTCAGGCACGCGTCGCCGGCGACAACCCGCAGATCGGGCTCATCCGTCAGCATCGGCTCGAGTACGACCAACCCGAGCGCACTGGCCCGGCTTGCGAGCGCGCGCCACGCCGGCTCCACCAGGACCGGATCAGTCACCAGCGGAACGCAGGATAACGCTTCGCGCGCCTGCTGGCCGGTCCCAAAGTCCGGATGCAGGCAGACCGCATCGCCACCGTTGTCGAACATCGCCCGGTTGCCGGTATCCAGATAGCTTTCGGCCGGCAACCCCTCCGCGAGCAGGATGTCGTGGCGATCAAGCTGGATGTGGAAATACTCGACCGACTGGCGTCCCGTGTCGATCCGGATCGACGCGCCGTTTACCAGCAGCCGCGCGGGAATCAGCGCACCGTCGATGAACAGCGCGTGGTCGGGCGACACGAGAAGGTCACGGCGCGGTTGGCCATCCGCAACGGCGCCGCGGCGAATGCGGATCGGCCTGACCAGCCCGGGATCGGTGTGCCGCATCAGGTCGACACGACGCCGGCCGATCCATGTCACAGGGGAGCGCCGGCCGTCACGCGTCACGACGTATTGGCCAATCTGAAGATCTTCGACCGCAACCGGTCCGTCGATTGTCTGGATTCGCGTTCCGGCGACGAAACATGGCGCGGCTTCACTCGCGGCGATGACGAACAACTGGTTGGCGGCAATACTGCCGCCTTGGCCGTCGATGACGTCATAGGTGAGCTCGACCGGCCCGACATAGCTCGCGCTCGGTGTGATGGTGAACGTGCCGTTGCCATTGTCGACGACGCTGCCGTGGTCAACCGTGAGGCCGGAGACGCTGAGTGGATCGTTCTCGGGATCGGTGAAGCCCTGTAGCAGCAGGTTTGCCGCCACTGGATAGGCGGTGTTCTCAGTGCCGTCCGCCAGGACAGCCGTGGGCTGTCCCTCGGGCGCCTGGTTCACGTGAATGCTGAGGTCGGCGATGGACGTCGAGGCAACGTTAGCCTGTATCGTCAGGAAATCCTGCCACTCGATCTCGATGTCGCCCACGGTCGCAGCCTGGGCGATGTTGTCGTTACGATCAAAGATCTCCTTCAGTGGCTGAGGATAGTTATTCTTGTCGGTAATACCGGTCAGATCGATCCCAAGAATGGTCGCGAGGTCGTCCGCATTGGCAAGGTCCAATGTCTTGTTGGCGCCTGCGGCCTCGATGATCTTCAGCATCAGGTTTGTGCCGCTGTCGTCATCGGACAGCGAGGTCAGGATGGCGGCCTGAACCGCGACCTTCTCAACCGCAAGCGCGACCGGGTCACTGGGTGCGTTCAGCAGAATCGCATACGGGTCATAGGCCTGCAGGCTGATAGAGGCGGGAAGTCCCAGAACGTCCTTAATGATCGTCACCGCGACGTTTGGCGAAAGGCCGAGCGAGATAGCGGCCTTTGCCAGTGTGGTCAGCGGGTTGATGGTGCTCGCGCCCGGCGGTGCATCGAGATGCATCAGAGTAACCAGAAGGTCACCTTCGCCGATGGCCTGGATCGCTTTGATGGCGCTGACCGGCGCCTCGCTCTGTGACAGGTTGTCGATGTACTGAGCGATGACGTGGATATCCTTGCCGACATCCGCGGCAGTCACCGTGAAGGTGTTCGCATCGATGCCGACGTCACTCCACGTCAGTCCATTGTCACCCGACACCTGCCATTGATAGCTGATCGCGCCCGCGATGCCGTCCGGATCGCTTACAGTAGCAGTCAGCGTCTTCCCATCCGCGGCGATGCCGCTGATGACAACCGAACCAGGTGTGTTGGCGGGTGGCGCCCCGGGATTGGCCACCGGCGTCAGCACGCCGCCCGGCCCGATCGCGAACAGGCCGTCGCTGAACTTGAGGAACTCAACGCCCGTCAGTGTGTCCGTGCCTTCGGAACCCGGACCGGCATTGTTGTCGGTGACGGTGAAACCGCCGGCGATAACAGCAATCGTGTACTGCGCGCTTGGGCCGGAGAAGACCGCCGTATCGGCATCCGCGCCCCCGTCGAGCTGGTCGTTGCCGGTTCCGCCCATCAGTTCGTCAGCGCCGCTGCCGCCGAAAACGCTGTCGTTGCCACTACCGGCGACCACGATATCGTCACCCGCGCCGGCGTAGCACGTGTCGTCGCCGCCCTTCAGGTCGAAATATTCCGCCTGGGCGGTGCCAATGATGTTGTCAGGTGAGTCGGAGCCGGAACTGGGCGGCACCACGACACCCGATCCGGGAATGTTGCCGGCTGCCAGGTTGGCGATGAAGATGCCGCTGTCGAGAATATGATCACCGGTGTCGGCGATGCCGATGGTGATGTGATTGGTGGCGCCGGGGATGATGGGGGCGACAATCTTCAACACATGACTGACGCCGTCATACTCGATCGGCAGCACGTTGCCGGCATTGTCCTGAAAATACCCTGCGGCAAGGTTGGAGCTGATGACGCTTAGGGGATGCATCGGATCGTGGTTGAACAGCGCGTAGTTGACGCCGTTGACCATGACGATGGCGGAGTCGACGAACAGGTCCACCCATTCGGGATACTCGTCGGAGCCGAACACGATATCGAAGCTGACCGAGGTCGCGGCGGGGTCTGCGACGGTGAAGTCGAAGGACAGCGTTGTGGCGTCATAGGACTGCGTCTGGAAAACGGTGTTGACCACCGCGTCGATGTTCGGATCACCGTTGAGGAAACTGCTGGTCCCGCTGTTGTCCTGGCCGAACCAGCCGATCGTGTTGGTGGTGCCCGGTGTCGTCCCCGAGGTCAGCAGCAGCCCCGCTCCGATACCAAGCGGCGCGAGCGAGCCATCGTAGAAGTTGACTGCGTCCAGAGCGGAAGCCGTCAATGCAATGGATCCGGCAAGTACATTGATGCCCGATCCAGGCGCCAGAAGTGCACTGACCAGAGCGGCGCTGTCGGAACCTGCGTAAGGCGTAAATGTCGGCATAATCCTGTCCCCATGCAGCCATTGGCTGGCGTTATCGATGCGCGTTGCGCATGTCGTATTGGCCGGGGCGATGGTGGCGAGGCACCTTGGCCTCAACAGCGGCAGATGCCGCGCTGCAACGGCGTGAAGCCGAACCGATCATCTGATCCCGGCATGAGACTCGTGCGGAATAGGTCTTACAGTTCCTTGGTCCGTTCCAAATTATACGAAATCAAAATAATACACGCGCCAGAGTGCAATCATTGATCCAGATCAACGTGTCGTACGCTGACATACTCCGGTGCCGCAATGTCATCCTCGCCACGCGCCTGTCATGGACCCTCGTGTTCACGTCAGATGGACCGTCGGGTCACAGCAAAACCGGAATAACAGACAGCCGTGCTATGCCAGCGCCTGCACAACCGCTTCCAGCAACGACGGATCGCCGACCGCGATGACCTGCCCGTCACCTGCCACGCGCAGTGGCTGTCCGGACCAGTCGGTCATCCGGCCGCCGGCTCCTTCGATCACCGGCACCAGGGCGGCCCAGTCCCATGGCTTCAGATCGCGCTCAACAACGATGTCGATATGGCCGAGCGCCAGCAGGCCGTAGGCATAGCAGTCGCCGCCCCAGTAGTTGCGACGGGTCCTCGCCGCAAGGCGTTGAAATTGAGGCATGGCGGCGCCGAACATCTCCGGGCTGGTGGCGGATAATTCAGCGAGGCCAACATCGGCGCAGGCGCGCGTTCCGACCTGGCCGCCTAGCGGGCTGCTAAAGACTGTCGGACGGCCACGGACGCCGACCCAGCGCTCGCCGGTCACCGGTTGGTCGATGATCCCGATCAGCGGTGTCTCGCCGTCCAGCAAGCCGATCAGCGACCCGAAAGTTGGCCGTCCGGTGATGAACGCGCGCGTCCCGTCGATCGGGTCCAGCACCCAGCGAAGCCGGGCGTCAGGGCGCTCCAGCCCAAATTCCTCGCCCAGGATGCCGTGGTCGGGGCAGCGCTGCGACAGTACAGCGCGAATCGCCAGTTCGGCGTTGCGGTCAGCGACGGTGACCGGCGACTGGTCCGCCTTCTGGTCCGCCGGAACAATCGTGCGGAAAAACGGGCGGATCACGTCCCGGGCGGCATCCGCGGCGGCCAGCGCGGCGGCGAGCCAGACATCAATATCAGCGTTCACCGGCGCGCCCCTCTGCCAGATCCGCTGCCAGCCGGCGTTGCGCCCGTGCAGCGGCGTTCGTAAACTGGCGCGACCATAGGGGCCGGTCACCTGCCCTTCAACCGTTGCGCAGGCACAGACCGCTTCAGGAAACGCACGCCGTGAACCCGCTCGTCGTCATCCCCGCCCGCATGGCCTCCACGCGGCTGCCGAACAAGCCGCTCGCCGATATCTGCGGCAAGCCGATGATCGTGCACATGATCGACCGCGGCCGGGAGGCAGATATTGGCCCCGTCGCCGTGGCCTGTGGCGATAAGGAAATTGCCGACGCCGTGCACGATTATGGCGGCCGCGCGGTGCTGACCGACCCGGCGCTGCCGTCCGGCTCCGACCGCGTGCACGCGGCGCTGGCGGAACTGGACCCGGATCGTCGGCACGACGTGGTCGTCAACCTGCAGGGCGACTTCCCGACGCTGGACCCGGAAGGCCTGCGCCTGGTGGTGACGCCACTGGCCGACCCGGCGATCGATATCGGTACCCTGGTGGTGCCGATCCGCGATGAGATCGAGGCCACCACCGTCTCCTTCGTCAAGGCAGCCTGCGCGTTCAAGGAGGGCGAAACCATCGCCCCGGCGCTGTACTTTTCTCGCCAGGCCATACCCTGGGGACTCGGCCCGCGCTGGCACCACGTCGGTATCTACGCCTACCGGCGCGCGGCGCTGGATCGCTTCGTCTCGCTGCCGCCAAGCCCGCTGGAGCAGCGTGAAAGCCTGGAACAATTGCGGGCGCTGGAGAATGGCATGCGGATCGCGTGCGCGCGTATGGAGCATGGCCCGTTTGGGGTCGATACAGCCGAGGATCTCGAACGCGCCCGGGCGCTGATGGCCGTCAGCGCATGACCAAGGCTATCGCGTTCCAGGGCGTTCCCGGCGCCTATTCCGACCTTGCCTGCCGAGCGGCATTCCCGGAAATGACCACCCTGCCCTGCACGTCGTTCGAGGCGGCGATCGACGCCGTGCGCGACGGCAGCGCGGCGCTGGGCATGCTGCCCTGCGAGAACAGTCTGGCCGGCCGGGTTTCCGATATCCACCATCTGCTGCCGGGGTCGGGTCTTTACATTATCGGCGAGTGGTTCCAGCGCGTTGAGCACTGCCTGCTGGGCGTGCGCGGCGCTACGCTGGCCGACATCAAGCGCGCCCATTCCCACACCGTTGCGCTCGGACAGGTGCGCAAGATCCTGGCGGAGCTGAAGCTGACACCGGTGGTGGAAGCGGACACCGCCGGCGCCGCGCAATTGGTGGCGGAGTGGGGAAAGAAGGAGGACGCAGCCATCGCCTCCGCACTCGCGGCAGAGATCTACGGCCTGGACATCCTGCAGGCGAATGTCGAGGACGCTGCGCACAATACCACCCGGTTCTACATCGTCGCGCCGAACCGGCAGGAGCCGAACCCGCGCATGCCGAACCTGATGACGACGTTCGTCTTCCGGGTCCGCAACGTTGCGGCTGCGTTGTACAAGGCGTTGGGTGGGTTTGCCACCAACGGCGTGAACATGACGAAGCTGGAAAGCTACATGATCAACGGTCAGTTCGCGGCGACGCAGTTCCTGTGCGACGTCGAGGGCCATCCGGAACAGCCGGCACTCCGTAATGCGCTGGATGAGCTTTCGTTCTTCTCCACCGAGGTGAAGGTGCTGGGGGTTTACCCGCAGGCTGCCTTCCGCCTCACGCAGGGAAATGCCGACTGATGGACGACATCCTTCTCGTCGAGCAGTACGACGGCTGGCGCAAATTCACCCTCAACCGCCCGGCCATCATGAATGCGCTGTCGGTGGCAATGGTGCAGCGCCTGCTGGCCGAGATGGACGCGGCGGAGGCTGATCCGGCGACGCGCGCTGTTGTATTGACCGGGGCCGGGCGTGGCTTCTGCGCCGGGCAGGAACTGGGTGCCGAGGTGATGCCGACCGAGGCTGGCCCGCCCGACCTGGAAGCGCTTGCCGGCACCTGGCACCACGTTGCGGTAGCGCGTATTCGCGCGTCACGGCTGCCATTTATCGCCGCGGTCAACGGTGTCGCGGCAGGTGCCGGCGCGGCGTTCGCACTCGCCTGCGACTTCGTGCTGGCAGCAAAGTCGGCGACATTCGTGCAGGCTTTTGTCCGCATCGGCCTGGTGCCGGACAGCGGCGCAAGCTGGTTCCTGTCGCGCAGCGTCGGAGACGCGCGCGGCCGGGCGCTGGCGCTGCTGGGCGATGCGGTGCCGGCGCAACAGGCGGCAGATTGGGGGATGATCTGGCGGGCGGTCGACGACGCCGCCCTGATGACGGACGCTGAGGCGCTGGCGACGCGCATGGTGCAGGCACCGGCTGAGGCCATTGCCGGGATCAAGGCGCTGTTTGCTGCCGCGCCAACGAACACGCTGCAGCAGCAGCTCGATCTGGAGGCAAAGCTGCAGGGCAAGGCCGGGCGGTCTGCCGAGTTCGCTGAAGGCGTGCGAGCATTCAAGGAAAAGCGGCCACCGCGCTACCGTCCGGGGTAACCCGAGTGGGCCGGCGGCGTTCCAACCTCCGACAGCAACGGAGGTACTCATGTCGGATCGCGACGAAACCCGAGACACCGACCGTCATCTGATTGGTGCCGGCCAAGTCCAGGGCACGACCGTGTACAGCCTGGCGGGTAAGCAGCTTGGATCGATCAAGGATGTGATGATCGACAAGGCAAGCGGGCGGATCGCCTATGCTGTGCTCAGTTTCGGAGGGTTCCTTGGGTTCGGCGACCGCTACCATCCGCTGCCCTGGGAAAAGTTGCGCTATGATACCGAACTCGGTGGTTATATCGTGGATGTCGATCCGGAGTCGCTGGAAGGTGCACCGTCGTTCACCGACGAGGCACCTAACCCCTGGCTCGACCCGGCGTTCGGTGATGCAGTGTCGGGCTACTACCGCAGGGTAGCGGTCTAGCGGCCGTTGTCCGGACGGCAACTGGCGACGCGCCTTATCGCGGCAATCTGATGGTCTGAGGCCGGCTCAGGCGACCGGCCGGCGTATTGACGCCGTCCGGCGACCGGACGTGGCGGCGGAAATGTTGGGCGCCGACCGTATCCATCCGAGACGACGGACGCACAACGACTTTCCATTTCTTTCTCACAATATGATTGGATGCCGCAACGACGCGTATCCGAAATCGTAGCTACGTCTGGTACTGGCAATCAAGCCGCACCTGGCTTAGGCTCAACGACACGGAGGAACCGACCGAGAGCTGCGACCAGCATCGCTTCATCACGGAAGGACGCCCATGCTCGACCGCCGCCAGTTTCTGACCGCCTCGACCGCGACCGCCCTTGCCACAAAGACATCATCCGCCGCGCCGCCCCAGGTGCTCCGGATCGCCATGACCGCCTCCGACCTTCCCACGGTCACGGGCATCCCGAACAATGGCGGCGAAGGCTTCCGTTTTCTCGGCTATCCCGTCTATGACGGCGTTGTGAACTGGGATTATTCGCATGTCGACCAAACGGCCGACGCAACGCCGGGCTTGTTTGAAAGCTGGACGATCGATCCGGGAAATCCGACGCGGTGGATCTTTTCGTTGCGGCCAAATGTTTTGTTTCACGATGGGTCACCTTTGACGATCGATGATATCGTCTGGAATCTGCAACGGGTCTGGGACGAGAAATCACCGCAATACGACGCGTCCGCTGCGCCGATCGTGCGCGCGACCGTCACGATGATGGACCGATGGGAAGTCGCCGGCGAGGGCAAGATCGCACTCTATACCAAGGCGCCGTTCAGCTTCTTCCACTACCTGCTGACCTACTGCCTGGTCGCCAGCCCGCGGCAGTGGGAGAAAATGGGACGCAGCTGGCAAGGCTTTGCCAAGGCGCCGGTCGGCACCGGCCCGTTTAAGATCACCCGCGTCGTGCCTGGCCAGTATGCCGAAATGACCCGAAACGAGGCCTACTGGAACAAGGACCGCATCCCGAGGCTGGACCGCCTCGTCGTTTACCCGATGCCGGAAGCGACCACCCGGGTTGCCGCGCTACGTTCAGGCCAGGTTGACTGGATCGAGGTGCCACCGCCGGACGCCATTCCGTCCCTGCGCGATGCCGGCTTTCAGATCAGCCTGTGGCCGTATCCGCATACGTATCCCTACGTGCTGAATTGCGCACCCGGATCGATCTTTGCCGACGTGCGTGTACGGCAGGCGATGAATTTCGCCATCGACCGCGACGGTCTCTGCACCATGCTGAACGGCACGGCCAAACCGGCCTATGGCTTCTACCCGCCGGAGCATCCATTCTTCGGCAAGCCGCAAATGCGCTACGGCTACGACCCTGCTCGGGCCAAGGATCTGCTGCGCCAGGCCGGGTACGGACCGGACAAGCGCGCGCGGGCTAAAATCATGATCTCGACCTCCGGCTCCGGCCAGATGGTGCCGATCCCGATCAATGAATTTCTGCAACAGAACTTTGCGGCCGCCGGCTTCGACATTGATTTCGATGTGGTCGAATGGGGCACGATGATCGTCGCCCGCCGCAGTCCGCCGAGCCAGGCGACGTCACACGGCGACGACGGCATCAACAACAGCCTTGGCTACACCGATCCTTCGACGATGTACCGCCTGTTCGCGACAGCGAGCTTTCCCCCGGTCAGCACCAATTGGGGGCATTTCAGCAACCCGCGCTTCGATGAGCTGGTGGCGCGTGCGCAGACGACCTTCGACTCTGCGGAACAGACCAGGCTGCTGGCGGAAGCGCACGCGATCCTGGTGGACGATGCTGCCTGGCTGTTCATCTGCCACGACCTGAACCCCAGGGCGATGAGCAAGCGCGTCACGGGCTTCCGGCCGGCCCAGAGCTGGTCTCAGGATTTCACCCGCATCAGCATGACCTGACCGCGACGCCGCGCAGGGGCCGGACTCAGCCGCCCGCTAAGATCGCCTTGCACGCCGGCGGCGGTGGCGGGCGCTTCGCCGGCTTGCCGGATTGCGGCTTCGCTGGCTGGTCAAGCTGCTCGAACCACCACGCCAGCGTCGCGTCGCAGCCGTCGCCGGCGGCGATCGGCGGCAGGTCGACGCATTCCGGCTGATCCGCCGGGCAGCGGAAGTGCAGATGCATATGCGCCGCATGGCCCCACCAGGGGCGGATGCGCTGCAGCCAGCTTCGATCGCCGGTCACCTCGCGGCACAGCGCCTGCTTGATCGCCGGGTTCACCAGCACCCGGTCGACGCCCGGCAGGGTTGCCGCCATGCGCAGCAGCATGACCACGCGTGGGGACCACGCATATGGATCGATGTCGCGGCCGTCCGGCCGCACCATGCTGGCCAGCACGACACTCTCCACACTGGCCTGCACCAGGAGCGGCCGCGCCCGCATGTCCAGCCCAACATCAGCATCGAGCCCGTTCTGGTGGCTGACATGGCCGCCCTGCATCGGGCCGCCGCGCGGATGCGAGATATCCTCCATCAGCAGCGACGGCAGCCCGGCCGCCGCCGCCTGACGAGACAGCATCTCAAGCCCGGCAATCGTCACGGGCGCACCCCAGAAGTCGCTGCGATTGCGATGGATCGTCTGGAAGCCTGGCCCCTCGACCGGCAACTGCACAGCGCCGGCGATGCACCCGCCGCCGGGTCCCCCGCCGACGATGCGCAGTGGTCCCGGCGCCGGGCCGTAAGGACTGCCGGCCAGAGCGGTGGAAACTGTCAGCAGGAGGCTAAGTACGGCAGCAAGAAGACGGGTCAAAACCAGCGCTCTAGGACGGTGATCACGTCCCCAGGCTGGACGAAGCTCTGCCGATAGGCCTTGCCTTCGACCGCGACTCCATCCTGGGTCCGAACGATCGAAGCATAGTCGTTCACGGCTCTGTAAGTGAACCCGCCAGCGACGGCCGCCGCCGTCACCACGGTCATGCCCGGCTGGTAAGGATACTGGCCAGGCTTGCTCACCTCGCCGAGGACGAAGATCGGTCGATAGGCGATGATTTCCACTGATACCGATGGCGCCTTCAGCAGGTTTGCCTTGACCAGCGCTTCGCTGACCCGGCGGCCAAGCTGCTCTGGCGACTCCCCGGCCGCCGGCACCGGTCCCAGCAACGGCAAAGCAATGGTGCCACTATCGCTGACCCGGAACTCGCCCGTGAGCGAGTCCTCGCCGAAGGTAATCAGCCTTACCGCGTCGCCGGGACCGAGCCGATATGACTGCGCTTCACCACGCGGTAGGTCCTGCAACCCGCCGCCTGGAGCGCAGGCGGCGAGCGTGATGCAAAGCAGGATGACGAGACGGGACAGCACCGCAATGGAACCCTGTTTTAGGGTAGATGCACATAAGCCGGTTTTCCGGCGCACCCTACATACCGGCGAGTTCTTAAAAAACGGTTAACGTTCCAATCGAATCAGCCTGCGGCGTTGCCGCTGGCGGCAGTCCGAAATCCATGTCGCTCCAGCAGCCGCCGTCATCCGTGCCGTTAGGAATTTCTTAAGCTATCGCGTCGTAACTCCAGCCCACAGAGCGTGGGCACAATACGGCCTGCGCGTGAGCAAAAGGCCCAGAGTCGCGGATGCTTCACAGCGCGACCGATCCCGGGAGTTCGCCGCGTGGGTCGGATTACGGCTACCCGCGCGAGCCGTCGGAGCGTGCTCGCACCACAGTGCCGGTTTTCCTGGCGGCGCTGCGTCAACGTCAGGGGATCCTGTTTGCCACCGTCGCGCTCATCATTCTCTCGGCCTACCTCATGCTTCGGCAGGTTACGCCGCTTTACACAGCGACCGGCTCGCTCATTTACCAGCCGAATATCTTCACCCTGCGGGAGATGCAAAGCATCCTGCGCACCGATCCGACCACCGAAGCGGTGATGGCAAGCCAGGCGGAGCTCCTGCACAGCCTGCACATCGCGCAGCGCGTCGCAGAGCGCGGGAATTTATTTGACGATCCGGCGTTCAATGCAGCCTTGCGAGCACCGGGACTGCTGCGCCGGTCTGTCCTTCGCTTGCGGGATCTTTTCGGTTTGGAGGCCGACGAGCCACCGGATGAGGATGACGAAACCGGTCCGCCGGTCGATCGCATCCGTGAACAGACACTGACAGCGGTGCGCGCCGCGTTACGCGCCACACCGGTCCGCGGCTCGCACGTGATCGATGTCAGCTTCACCGCCGCCGATCCGCTGGTCGCCGCCGCCGCGGTCAACAACGCGATGGATGTCTACATCAAGGATCAGTATGCGGCGAAGCACGCCGCGGTCGATCGCGCGACTGCGCTGCTCGACCGGCAGGCGGGCGACCTCCGCAAGCAGGTGGCGAGCATCGAGGAGTCGATTGCAGCCTATCGCAGCAATCACCGGCTGTCGCGGGGCATGCACGCCAGCACGGACAATGAGGCCATCACGCACCTGACCGAGGATCTCGTGAAGGCCCGCACCGAACTGGCCGGTGCCAATGCCCGCCTGGACGTGGCGCGAGGCCATGCCGGCGCGGCGGCGCTGGCCGCCCTTGCCCCTTCTGTCGTGCAGCTTCGGGCCCAGACCGAACGTCTTGCCGTCCAGATCCAGTCCCAGCAGACCCGCCTCGGTCCTGCCCACCCTGACGCAAGAAGCCTCAGCCGCCAGTTTGCCGAGGCGGAGCGGGCGCTCAAGTCCGAGGTGGCGCGCGTTGTGGCCGCCACCGAGGCGGAGCAGAACGCGGCCATCGACCGGGTCGCGGCGCTCGAAGCCGAATTGCGTCGTGCCCAGCAGGACGAAGACCGGGCCGCCAAGGCCGGTATTCCGCTGGAGGCGCTGGAGCGCGATCTGGCCGCGGCGCGTTCCCAGTTGCAGGCAGTGCTGGAGCGCAAGCAGCAGACGGCGCAACAGGCTGCGGTGGAAACGTCCGAAGCACGCGAGATTTCGCAGGCCTTGCCGCCCACCCAGCAAAGCTCGCCCCGGACCCTGCAGGTCATGGCTGCCTCCGCGGCAGGATCGGTCTTCATTGCCCTGATGCTCGTCTATGTTTTGCATCTGGCGGACGGAACGATTCACACCGGTGATGAACTCCGCATGGTCATCGGTCTGCCCTGCTTCGCCCGGGTGCCCGAGGTGCGGAGACGTGCCCTCGGCGCCGTTCCGATCTACGACTATGGCGTCCGCCGATCGCTGTCGCCCTTTGCAGAGCAAATCAGGGCGCTGCGCGCTGGATTGCGGTTCCGCCCGGAGCACCTTGAGCCAGGCCATCCGGATCATCCGACCGTGCTGGCGATCACATCGGCACGATCGGGAGAAGGGAAATCGGTTACCGCCATCGCCCTCGGCCGCTGCGCGCAGATTGGCGGTAACCGCGTGCTGGTCATCGAATGCGATCTCCGCCTGCCAACCTTCATGCTGCGCTTTGCCGGCGCGCAGAGCCAACCGCCGACGCCGCCACCCGGACTGTCGGAGATCCTGACCGGCGATATCGAGTGGCGCGACTGCATCCAGGATGATCCGCTGACAGACATGAAATTCATTCCTGCCGGTCGCCCGAGCGGCCAAACGCTCGAATTGTTTCCATCCGAAGCCTTGATTTCCCTGCTCTATCGCGCTCGGCAGGAGTACGACCTCGTGCTGCTCGACGCCCCGCCGTTGCTCGCCATGACCGAAGCCCGCGTGGTCGCCGCCGCGGCAGACGGCGCGCTGCTATGCGTGCATTGGCGGTCGACGCCGCGGGCCACCCTGCTCACCGCCCTGGACCTGCTGCACGACGCCAAGGCCAAGGTCATCGGCACAGTGCTGACCCGCGTCGATTCGCACGCGCATCTGCGTTCCGGCTATGCCGACGCCGAGGTATATCGTCGCCGCTCACGACATCACCATCGAGGATAGCGGCACATGGTCGAAACATTTCTGGTTACGGGAGGCGCGGGATATGTCGGAAGTCATCTCGTCCTGTCACTCGTTGAGCAGGGAGCCCGGGTCACCATCCTTGACAATCTACGGACTGGTCATCGTGCCGCAGTAGCGCCTGGTGCCGATTTCGTAGAGGCGGATCTCGCCGATGCTGCCACGCTGGAACAGGTCTTCACCGCACAGCGCTTTGACGCCGTGTTCCATTTCGCGTCGCTGTCACAGGTTGGCGAAAGCATGCGCGACCCCATGCGCTACCTGGCGGATAATGTCGGCAACGGCATACGGCTCATCGAAGCCTGCGTCCGCCACGGCGTAAACCGCTTCGTTCTGTCCTCCACCGCGGCGCTGTTCAACGTCGCGGACAGCCGCCTGATCGACGAGACGGCACTGATCGATCCGCAGTCGGCCTATGGCGACAGCAAGTGGATGATTGAGCGTGCGCTGCATTGGGCCGGCCGCGTGCACGGCCTCCGCCACGCCTGCCTGCGCTATTTCAACGCCGCCGGAGCCGATCCGGACGGCCGACTGGGCGAGGATCACCGTCCCGAAAGCCACCTGATCCCCCTGGTGATCGATGCCGCGCTCGGGCGGCGGCCACCGCTGGATGTGTTCGGCGACGACTACCCGACGCGGGATGGCACCTGCATCCGCGACTATGTACACGTGACCGATCTTGCGCAGGCCCACCTGCTGGCGCTGCGACAACTCGACCACGGGTCATTGGTCTGGAACCTTGGCAACGGCAACGGCCATTCGGTTCGCGAGGTCATTACCGCCGTCGAGCGGATTTCCGGACTGACAGTGCCATTCCAGATCGCCCCGCGGCGCCCCGGTGATGCGCCGGCGCTGGTGGCCGCATCCGATCGCGCCAAAGCGGCGGGCTGGCAGCCAGTGCTCGATGATCTCGATGCCATTGTGGCCACCGCCCTGGCATGGCGAAAAGCGCATCCGGAGGGTTATGGCAACTAAACCGTTCCGCCCGGGACGCGCGTGGCCGGTCCCCGCTCCGCCGAGCGGGATCGCGGCAGCCGTTGTCTGGGGCGGGCTCGCAGCAGCGCTGTTGCTTTGGCCCGCAGCGTGGAATCGATATCCCATCGTCTTTGCCGACACTGGCACGTATCTGTCGCAGGCGGTGCATCGGTATGCTGGCTGGGACCGCCCGATCTTCTACAGCCTGTTCATCCTGCCGCTACATGGCGCGCGATCACTCTGGCCGATCGTCGTTGTCCAGGCGTTACTCGCGGTCGCTGTCCTGCGCGTGGCGTGTCGCACGTTGCTGCCCGGTCTTACCTGGCCAGCCTTCACCACTGCCGTCGCCCTGCTGTCGGCCCTCACCTGGCTGCCGTTTCTCACCAGCGAGGTCATGCCGGACCTGTTCACGCCGTTACTGATCCTGGTGACGATCATCCTGGCCTGGGCGCCGGATGAAATTTGCGGTGCAGAGCGATGGACGTTGATCGTACTGGCCGGATTCATGACGTCGACGCAGCAATCGAGCATCCCGTTGGTGCTTGGCCTCATCGTGACTCTGGCCCCGCTGGCGGTGTGGCGGCGTCGCCTGCCCGCCCGCGCCATCCTGCCCGCCACGATCGCACCGCTGCTTGCGCTGGCTGCGCTATGCACAGCCAATTTCGCAGCCCATCACCGCCTGTCGCCATCGCCGTTCGGGAACGTTTTCTACCTTGCCCGTTTGATCGCCGACGGACCGGCAGCCGCCGAACTGCGGCGGGACTGCCCGGCGCGCGACTGGCGCCTCTGCCCCTATGTCGACCGGCTGCCGGCGGACTCGGATGAGTTCCTGTGGGCCGCAGACAGTCCGCTGGTGCTGGCCGGCGGCGCGAAAATGGTATCCGCCGATGCCAGCGAGATCATCGCCGCGGCGGTTCGGAACGATCCGCTCGGGGTCGCCGCGGCCGCACTCGACAACACGGGACGGCAACTTACCCGTTTCGCCAGTGGCGACGGGCTGGAGCCATGGACGCGGCAGGTGACGCCGTGGCTTGCACGCGACTTCCCGATGGCCGAACAGGCCCGCTACACGAACGCGATGCAGCAGCGTGGCCTGCTGATACTGCCGCCCTGGCTGAAGGCAATCCACGTGACCGTCGGTGTCCTGGGCATCGCCGCCTGCGCAGTGATGCTGCCTGGGGCACTGCACCGGCGGCTGTTATCTGCCGGATTTCTACTCGGCGTGTTGCTGGCGGTACCGATGGCGGCAGCGATCACCGGCGCGCTGTCGGCGCCCCATGACCGCTACCAGGCGCGAATCATGTGGCTGCCACCGTTCATCGGAGGGCTCTGCTTCGCCGCGTCACGGCGCCGGGATGCATGAGCAGCGATGCTCTGTGGTCCGGCCTCGAAGCCGCGATTTCCGCCGTACTGTCGATTGTCACCTCATTTGTCATTGCCCGTATGATCGGGCCAGCCGAGCTGGGCATCGGCGCATCGGCGGTGGCCGTGCACATTGTCCTGTGGGTGGTGGTGAACGCGCTGTTCGCCGACGCGCTGGTGCAGCGGCCGACACTGGAGCCGCCGGTTTTGTCCAGCGCCTTCTGGGCCTCGACGGCGATCGGCTGTGGCGCCGGTGCGATCCAGGCGGCCTCTGGCTGGGGGCTTGCGGAGATGCTGCGGGACCCACGCCTTGTAGCAATGGCACTGGTGCTGGCTGTGCCGTTGCCGCTGGTGGGAGCGGCCGGCGCAATCCAGGGTCTGCTGACGCGGGAACGCGCCTATCGGAGCCTGGCACTGCGCACCCTGATCGGCCAGGGACTGGGCACCGCTGTCGGTGTTGCGACCGCAGCGGCCGGTGCCGGCGGATGGGCGGTGGTCTGCCAGCAGGCAGTGACCTCGCTGGCCGGTGCGCTGGCGCTGCTGATCAGCCGTGGCTGGCGGCCTGCGCCCTCGCTGGCATGGTCGCATGTCCGGGACCTGCTGCGGATCGGGTTGCCGTTGACGGCATCGACAATCGTGCTGATCGCCCGCTACCGGGTGTTTGCGCTGATGGTCGGCGGCTCTGCCGGTGCGGCGGTGCTGGGCCAGGTCCATATCGCCTTCCGCCTGGTGGATACCGTGCGGGAGCTGACGTTCACCGCCCTGTGGCGCCTGATGCTTCCGGTCTTTTCCGAACACCAGCACGACCGCATTGCCATGCTGGGGCAGGTGGACCTTTGGGTCCGCCGTTCGATCTGCGTGGTCACTCCCATCTGCCTTGCGCTGGCGGTGATGCTGGGTCCGGTGGTCGCGCTGGTGATGGGCCCGGGCTGGGCGATCAGCGGCCGGGCAGCGATGCCACTGGTCGGGTTGATGGCGCTCTCAACGCTGATGTTTCCCGCCGGTGTGGCGTTGGTGGCCCTCGGCCAGGCGCGCTTTACGCTCTACGGCAACATTGGTGGCCTGCTCCTGGCCTGCGGCGGCGTGATCCTCGTCCGACCGGCGGACCCTTGGCATGCTGTCGTGGTTTGGACCGCGGCGCAGGTGTTGGTCTACCCGTATGCCCTCTGGGTCAATGCACGGGCGCTGCGTGTGCCCATTGCCCGGCCGGTCAGCGGTGGCTGGCTGCCGCGCGCTGGCGGTTAAGCCGAAGCCGGCGCGGATCGTCGGACAGTCCGCCCGAGCCCGGACCGGCCGCGGCCCGCTTACGGAAACCGTAGCAGGATTGACGAAAAATCGTCGTCCAGTCGGCCGCCGCGAGCGACGGACCGCACCCTGTCGTAGAGCGTCCTCGGTCCTCCCTCACCCGACACCTCCGGCAACAGGTCCGAGAGCGTGTCGATGTTCCAGTGCTGACCGTCGTCATCGACGATCTCGAACACGCCATCGCTGAACAGGTGCAACGCACTGCCGGGCAGCACGGGCGCGCTCGCAGCCTTAAACACCCGGCCCTCGGTAAAGCCGACAGCAGGATTGCGGGTCCCGACGGGCATAGCCTGGGTCGCGCCCGGCAGCACGAGATAGGCCGGATGATGACCGCCGGAGGCAAAACTCAGTGTGCGGGTCGGGACGTTGTAGACGCCGTACCAGATCGTGAAGAACAGGCCGTTATGCTGCTCCATCGGGAACATGTTATTCAACGCAGTTACGACCGCACTTGGATCCCGAAAGTCCGCTCCCGGCAGCAGGTGCTGGCGCAGCACGTTCGCGACCGACACAGAATACAGAGCTGGCCCAATGCCGTGCCCGGACACATCCAGCACGAAAGCCATGAAGTGCTGGTCATCGAGCATCTGGTAGCCGAACGCGTCGCCCGCCAACTGCGTGCTGGGGCGGTAAAACCATTCCGCCAGGACCGGACCGCTGGTGATCGGGGGCGGCAGGATCGATTCGACATAGGCCGCCGCATCGCGTAGTTCGCCTTCCATCGCGTCGGCCTCGGCATCCAGTTCCGCGCTGCGCCGGTGATAGCGCAACTGGTAGGCGCCAATCGAAATCACGTCGCCGTCCAGCAACGCGACCGGCGTGCTCAGCGGCTTGCTGTTGACCAGGGTGCCGTTGGTGGAGCCTAGATCCTCCAGCAGCATGCGGTCCCCATCGCGCGAGAAGCGGCAGTGCCGCCGGGAGACGGTCCCGCCGGCAAGCACGATGTTGGCCGGCTCCTGCCGGCCCACGGTCAGCGGCGGATGCTCCAGCGGAATCCGCTTAAACGGCGGCTCACCTTCCAGCAGGTGCAGAAAATGCACCGGGTCGTTTGTCCGGGCTGCAACGCGCGTGTCAGTTGGCAGGCGGAAGACCATCGTCGCGTCTTCCCGCATGGTATTATCGTCCGGTCCCCGCCCGGCCTCAGACATCTGCGAACTCCAATTGCATGCAGTGACGCATAGTGTGCGTGTTTCTTTCTCATAGCGCAAACGCCCTCTGGTGTAGAGGAAGCATTTCACACGCCCGTATAGCCGCTACACCATGTTTCCCTCTTGCGGCTCTGACGTGCGGTGCGCAGGCCGCGCGCAGCCTGGTCAGGCATTGACGGTCCGAAGCAGGCGTCTTCCACCGCAGGCGCCGCGGCGGTAGCCTGCACGCAACGCGATCCGGAGGAAGCAGCATGGCGTCACGACGCCGCGTGTCGGTCAGGTACGAGTCCGTCCGCATCGACGTGATCGAAGACAATCCTGATGGACTGACGACGCTGGTCCTGCTGCCGTCCTCGTCCCGTGATTCCGAGGATTTCGACGATCTCGCAGCGCGCTTTTCCGCACACGGCCTGCGTGTGCTTCGCCCCCAGCCGCGCGGTATGTGCGCCAGTACCGGCCCGATGACCGGGTTAACGCTGCACGACTATGCACACGACGTGGCCGCGGTGATCGAGCAGTTGGGCAGCGGTCCGGCATTCGTCCTGGGCCACGCCTTTGGCCAATGGGTGGCACGCTGCCTGGCGTCTGACCATCCGCGCCGTGTGCGCGGCGTCATTCTTGCGGCCGCGGCTGCCCGGGCGATCGATCCGGCGCTGCGCGAAGCGCTCGGCGTTGCTGCGGATCCGACGCGGCCGCGGCAGGCGCGGATCGCCGCGCTGCAGACCGCGTTCTTCGCGCCGGGTCACGACCCAACTGTGTGGCTGCACAATTGGCATCCGGCCGCGGCACGCAGCCAGCGTGCGGCGAGTGCGGCAACGCCGATTGAAGAGTGGTGGCACGCCGGGTCGGCGCCGGTGCTGGACCTGCAAGCCGAGTTCGATCCGTGGCGGCCGCCGGCGACGCGCGAGGATATCAAGATCGACCTTGGTGCTGACCGGGTGCAGGTGGTTTTGATCCGCGACGCCAGCCACGCCTTGATCCCGGAACAACCGGCGGCCGTCGTCGAGGCCGTCGCTGATTGGATCGGCCGCATCGGACTTTGACCGCCGTCGCCCCGATCTCATTGCAGGAGAATACCATGCCCAAGGCCGCTGATACGCCGCCCTTCAGAGCCGACCATGTCGGCAGTCTATTGCGGCCGAAGGAACTCCAGGCCGCGCGTGCCGCGTGGAAAGCCGGCACACTTGCCGCCGACGCGCTGCGGGTGGTCGAGGATCGCTGTGTCGCGACAGCCATTGCAAAGCAGGAATCGCTCGGCCTGCGCGCCGCCACCGATGGCGAGTATCGGCGCGCGTATTGGCATTATGATTTCGTGTCGGGCCTAGATGGCGTGGAGATCTATGAACCGGAAGAGAAAATTCAATTCAAGGGCGGCGTTCCGCTGACCCACAAGCTGCGGGTCAACGGCCGGATTGCCTGGACGAAGCCGATCATGGTCGACCATTTCCGGTTTCTCGCAGAGCATGTGCAAACAGCGTTGCCGAAACAGACAATCCCGGCGCCGTCGGTCGTGCATTTCCGCGGCGGGCGTGATGCCATTGATCGCGCGGCGTACCCCACATTAGAGCCGTTCTTCCACGATCTGGGAGAGGCTTATCACAAGGCGGTCGGCGCCTTCGGCGCGGCGGGCTGCCGGTATCTGCAGCTGGACGAGGTCAATATCGCCTATCTGTGCGATCCCGAGCAGATCGCCGGTTTGAAGGCGCGGGGCGAGCATGTCGAGAACCTGCTGGGAATCTACGCGACCATGCTGAACCGGGCCATCGCGGGAAAGACCGATGGCATGACGATCTCCATGCATCTGTGCCGCGGCAATTTCCGATCCACATGGGTGGCGTCCGGCGGCTACGAGCCGGTGGCTGAGGTATTGTTCAACCAGATCGATGCGGATGCGTATTTCATGGAATACGACACCGACCGCGCCGGCGGGTTTGAGCCGCTACGGTTTGTACCGCGCGGCAAAAAGATCGTCGTGCTCGGCCTGGTGACGAGCAAGAGCGGTGCGCTGGAGACCAAGGACGAGCTGAAAAGACGGATTGACGCGGCGTCCAAGTATCTGCCGCTGGAGCAACTGGCCTTGTCGCCTCAGTGCGGCTTTGCCTCGACCGAGGAAGGCAACACCCTGACTGAGCAAGAACAGTGGGCGAAGCTGGCGCTCTGTGTGGAAGTCGCGCGAGAGGTGTGGGGCGAGGTGTAGGTCCACAGCTGCCATCCTCGACAGTGCGCCACCGGTTGTTGCGTAGCTGCCGTGCCCTGGATGAGGCCTCGCGCAATCGCACGTAGCTGGAACAACGGCGTACCAGGAGGTCGGCGACGCCTACTCGTTGTTTTGGTTGCGAACGAAGGTCTCATTACCATGAGAATAAGCCACTGAGCGGAGACCGTTCTCTCTCCTGCGCACTCTCTCGTCATGCCGGGCGAAGGCCCGCCATCCACGCCTTTGCCACAAAGGTGCTGTCTGGCCTCGGATTTTCCCGCCGCAAGCCGTGAATGGTGGGCCCGATCGCGACCACGACGAGATAGAAACGGCCACCGCCGACCGACCTATTTTGGTGCTCATGCGGCCAACGCCCATGG
>JAFEFW010000109.1 GCA_018240405.1 Pseudomonadota bacterium | reverse complement strand
CGCGGCTTCGTAGCCGACAACCATGGCGGTCAGCACGTCCTCACCCGTCGCGTCGAGCCGTTCGGCCAGCGCCAGCGACACGGCGGTCAGCGGCGTGCCGGCATGGACAATATTGCGCAGGTCGCTGTCGTCCGAGGCGGCGGCATCGCTCAGCATCGCATTGACGCGCGCCGCCTCCGCCACCGGCAGTTTTCGCCCGGCATCAAACCAGATCGACGCGTCGGCGCGTCCGCCTTGCTCCTGGGCCAGTTCGCGGATGATCTGGGCGGAACGAATACCCGTGCCGCACGCCGCGCTGGCAAACGTGCTCGCAATGATCATGGCCGCGTATTGCAGCGTCTGCTCCGGCAGATCCGCAGTGGTGATACCGGTCAGGAAGTCCGAGAGCTTTCGAGCGACGGTCATGGGATTGTCCGGGCAATGAGTTGCTGTGCGGCGTTGTCCACGCGATCGAGGTGCCGGCACGTGTCGATCAGCTGCGCGTACTGGCTGGTCGAGATCGCCAGCCCGCTACCGATGGATTGGATGCGGGACACCAAGGTGTCGAAGTCCCAGATGAACTCACGCCCGGTGCCCTCCTTCGTCCGGCTCTCGCCGTTCTTCAGGAAGATTGTGATCCGCGGCCCGAACAGCGTCCGGCGGACCATGGGGATCAGCGTGACGCGCTGCATCAGCTCCAGCACCTCCGGCGGATCGGTCTCGCCAGGACCGGGCTGGGCGCCGCGCAGCAGCGGATAGCCGCGCGTGACAGCGCCATACGCCGTGAAATACTGGGTCGCGCCGACGCGCGGCTTCCCATCACTCCCCGGCACCGGAAACGCCGGGCTGGGATATTCGGTCTCGAACCAGTTGACGACCGCTTCGATGCGGTCGATGTCGGCGTAGGTAATGGCGTGCTCCGCGCACAGGCTGGCGGTGACATCGACATGGGCGATGTTGAACCCGGCCGTTGAATAAATCCGGTACAGCGTTTCCAGGAAGAACCAATCCTGCCCCAGGTTCCGCGTGATGTCCGCCAGGTCCGTCCGGTTCCGGCCGGTGAAGCTGTAGCCCAGATTACCCTGATTGTTGCCGGTGTAGGAATGGTAGAAACCGGCCTCACCCTCCAAAGTCGTTTCGCCTCCGGGCGTGCCGTGCCTCGCCATGGCCACCGCCAGCAACGCGTTCCGCACGGCGGCGCCTTCGCGCAGGGACCGGCCGCCGCTGCGGATGCCCTCCAGATTGCCGGAGGCGAGATTGACGCATTGCGCAATGGCGCTGTGGATCTGCTCCGCGTTCAGGCCCTGGATCTTGGCCGCGGCCACGGCGGCGCCGAAAATGCCGAACACCGGGCCGGCGTGGAAGCCGCGCGACATCACCGTCGGAATGAACTCCGAGGCCATGCGTTCCATGACCTCGTACGCGGCGGCGATGGCGGTCAGGAATTCCTTGCCGCCGCAGCCGGTGATTTCCGCTGCAACCAGCGCCGCCGGCAGGATTGCGGTGCCGGGATGGGTCAGCATACGGAACGTGTCCCACTTGCCGCCGGCCAAAATCATTTCGGCATTGACGAACGCCGCGCCCGCCTTGGTCAGCTTCACGCCGCTGCACAGCGCCGAGGCGATGCCCCCGCCGCCGGCCTCCTCCTCCTGCATCAGCGCCAGCGCCTGCCGGCTGGCCGGCATGTCGTGCGCCACCAGCGCGGAGGACAGCGCTTGCAGCGTGACGCCCTTGGCTCGGTCGATCACCGCTGGCGGCAATCCGTCGTAGGTAAGTTCAGCGACGAACGCTGCAAAATCCCGGCTCAGCGACATGATCCGTCAGCCCAGCCTGACGAGTTTCTGCATGCACCTTATGTCCTGCTCGTCCGGGATCGGCGAGCCCTTGTTCTTCATCGCCGTCCGCGACACCTCGCCGACATAGACATCGCCGCGCGAGTCCACGGCGAGACCATGCGGCGCGATGAACTGGCTGGGCGCCTGCCGAGTCGCGTCGCCGGCGCGGGCGATGCGCTTGCCGTCCAGCGTCCACAGGCTGATCCGCGGGCCGATGCCGGGATGGTTGGCGTTGACGGACATGCTGGGGCCGGTTTCGCCGATATAGGCGATCGGGTTCTTGCCTCGTGTCATGCACAAGCCACAGGGGCGGTGCATGTTGTTCCATTGGGTTTCGAACCGGCCTTTGCCGTCGAACACCTGAATGCGGTGATTCTCGCGATCGGCCACGTAGACCCAGCCGTCTTCGTCACAGCAGATGTTGTGGACGATGTTGAACTCGCCCGGTTCGGTGCCGGGCTCGCCCCAGGAGAACAGCAGACGACCATCCGGCGCGTATTTGTGCACCCGCGCGTTGCCGTAACCGTCGGCGACGTAGAGATCGCCGCTGGGCGACAGCGCGGTATGGGTGCAGCGGTGGAACGGATCGCCGCTCATGTACGGGGCCGGTTCGCCGGGAACGCCGATCTCCAGCAGCATTTTGCCGTCGGTGGTCATGTGGCGGACGGTGTGGTCGCCGTCGTCGGTGCACCACAGCGTATCGTCGGGCGCGACATGAATGCCGTGCGGACGCGCAAAAATGCTTTCGCCCCAGGAACGCAGAAAATTCCCGGCGCGGTCGAAGACAATCATCGGATGCTGTCCGCGGTTGAAGACGTAGACATTGTCCTTGCTGTCGACGCCGACCGCCGCGACCTCGCCATAGCGCCAGCCCTCCGGCAGCGCGCCCCAATGTTCGGTGACTTCGTAGCGGTATTCGCCTTCGCCGATGATGATTGCCATGCCCCGTTCCCTCCCAGCGTGCCAGTGAGGCTACGCGAGCCAGCCTGCATCCGCCAAGCGATGGGCCGGCGGGCGACTTGACCGCAGCGGCAATCCGGACCGGAGTAGGCGGAAAGAAACTGAACGGGACGCCCAATGACCCTGATCCACCATGTCGCCTCCGGACCGGCAACCCGGCCGGTCGTTTTCGTGCACGGTTTCGGCTGCGGTCTGACAGACTGGGACAGCCAGGTCGCGCACTTGTCTTCGCGCCACCGGACCGTTGCGGTCGATCTGCGTGGTCACGGCGGCAGCCCGGACGCCGCGGCCGCGTGTTCGATCGAACGCTACGGCGCCGATGTGGCCGAACTGATGCGCGCGCTGTCGCTGCCGCCGGCGGTGCTGGTCGGGCACAGCCTGGGCTGCCGCGTGGTGGTGGAAGCGGCACTGCAGGCGCCGGAGCATGCCGCCGGCGTGGTGCTGGTGGACGGCAGCCAGTTTGCTACCGCCATGCAGGCGACGCTGACGACGACGTTTGCGCAGCCGAACGGATACGAGACCATGGTCCAGGGCATGTTCCGCGAGATGTTCCATGCCAAGGCAGACCCGGCTGTCGTCGCCGCCGTCGCCGCACGCGTGCAGCGCCTGCCGCGCGACGTCGGACAGAAAATGCTGCTGGACCTGCAACGATACGATGTCTGGCGCCTGACCGCATCGCTCGGCTGCCTGCGTGTGCCGGTCATGGCCATCCAGACGACCTACGCCAACGAGAGGCGGGAGCGGAAATCGCTGCAACAAGGCCAGACGACGCCGTACCTGGAGATGCTGCGCAGCGCTGTCCCGTCTGCCCGCGTCGAGGTCATCGAGGAAACCGGTCATTTCCCGCAACTGGAAGAACCGGCACGCACCAACGCATTGCTGGACGCTTTCCTGGCCAAGGCGTTCGCATGACGATTGCCTTGGCCGCGGTCTCCGTCGTCAAGGTGCCGCTGGAAAGCGCGTATCAGGCGGCTGGTCGCGAGGTCGGCGCGAACTGGCACGTTCTGGCGCGTGTGCGCACCACCGACGGGGTGGAAGGCTTCGGCTATATCGTTTCGCTGAACGCAATGTTCGTCGGTGCGGTCGCTGCCGCCACGCGCGAGCTGGCCGGGCTGCTGCCCGGCATGTCCGTGCTGGACACCGAGGCCGCCTGGCAGCGCATGGCGCGCGCCGGTGACTGGATCGGGCCAGGCGGCCTGCTGCATTACGCCATAGCACCGCTGGACATCGCGCTGTGGGATGCCGCCGGCAAGACGCTGGGCGTTCCCGTGCGCCAGATGCTGGGTGGATTCCGCGACCGGATGCCGGCCTATGCCAGCGATGGGTTCTGGTACTCGCTGCCGCTCGATACGCTGGCTGACAATGCGCGCAAAGCGGCGGCACAGGGCTTTCGCGCGCTGAAGCTGCGTGTCGGTAACGAGACGCATCCGGATGGCGAGGTCGCGCGGGTGCGCGCTGTGCGCGACGCTGTCGGCCCGGATGTTTCGATCATGGTCGATGCAACGGAAACCTGGTCCCTCGACAAGGCGCTGCGCACCGGCCGGGCGTTGCAGGAGGCTGGTGTCGTCTGGATCGAGGACCCGGTGAAGCACACCGATATCGCCGGCATGGCTCGTCTGAGCGCATCGCTCGACGTGCCGTTGGCAACCGGGGAGCACCTGTATCAGATCGCCGACTACACGCGGCTGTTGGAAGCGCGTGCCACGAGTATCGCGCTGATCGACCTGGGACGTATCGGCGGCGTGACGCCGTGGCGGCATGTGGCCTCCTTGGCCCACGGCTTCGGTGTCCGTGTCGGCGGCCATGTGCTGCCGGAAATCCATATCCAGCTGCTGACCGCGGTGCCCAATGCCTATCTGGTGGAATACGTGCCGCGCTCCGCCGCGCTGCTGAAATCCATGCCGGCGTTGAGCGGCGCCGACATGATTGCGCCGTCCGAACCTGGGTTCGGACTGACGCTGAACGAGGACGCGGTCGCGCGTTATACCGTGGAGGCGTAACCAGCCTGACCGTGTAAGCGCTCGGTTACGCCACCAGCGAGCCGACACCCTTGGTCACCTTGTCCCAGTCGTCGACATTCCGATCTTCCGGCGCAATGAGCAGGTGTTCCACGCCGATGGCTGCGTAGCTGTCGACCAGGGCACGCAACACGCCTCGGTCGATCCCGTTCCACTGCACCCGCATGGAGATTGTGAAGTCAGCGCCCGGACGTTCCGCGCGCAGCCGACTCACGATCGGCGCCGCCTGATCCGCAGTCATGCCGCTGCCGTGCCAGCCGTCGCCGATGCGGATCGTCCGCTTCAACGCTGGTTCGGCACTGCCGCCGAACCACAGCGGGATGCGGCTGATCGGCATGGGGGTCATCGTCATGCCTTCGATAACCGCGGGAATGTACCGGCTTTGGAACGTCACCGGATCCTGCGACCAGACCGCGCGCATCATGGCGATGCCTTCATCCAGCCGCCGTCCGCGTTCCTCGAACGGCACGCCGAGGGCCGCGAATTCCTCCTTCAGCCAGCCGGAGCCCGCGCCCAGGATCAGCCGCCCCTCCGAAAAATTGTGCAGTGTCGCCAGTTCCTTGGCCAAGGGCAGGGGATGCCTCATCGGCAGAACCAGCACCGTGGTGCCGAGCCTGACCCGCTTGGTGACGGCCGCCGCCCAGGTCAGCGACAACACGGGGTCGAAGAACAGGGGCGAGCGCGGGAACTTGTCACGGGGAACGATGATATGCTCGCTGACCCAGACATCCTCGACGCCGAGGTCCTCCGCCCATTCCGCGTGCCGACGGATCAGCGCCGGCGTTGCCTGCTCACCGGCATGGGGCAAATGGATGCCGTATTTCATTGCAACAACTCCTCGTGCCTCGGGTTCGGCGTCTTGCTGCGCTCAGGCCGCGCCTGTGCGGAACACAGCCTTGCCGGCAATACTCCGCCCGCGCAACTGATCGCCGACCTGCAGAAGATCGCGCCAGTTCCGCTCCACGCCGATTTGCGGCCGCAATGACCCGCCGGCGATCAGCGAGACCAGCATCGCGAGATCAGGACCGAACCGTTCCTCGGCTTCGGACGTGAAGTAGCTGAAGGTCTGGATGCGCGCATTGGGGGCGCCGCGGAAGTCGGCGAAACTGAGTGTTGTCGGTTGGGCGGATGAGTTGCCATAGACAACGATCGTCCCTTTCGGCTCGACCAGCCGGATCGCCTGCGCCAGCGAGTCGCCGCCGCCCGATTCCAGGATCAGCGCGAAGCGGCCCTGGGCAGCGCCGATGCCCTCGACGACTTCGCTGGCGCCAAGTTCCTTCAGGCCGGCGGCACGCTCGGGCCGCCCGACCACCGCCGTGATATGCGCGCCCGATCGTGCGGCGATCTGCACCGCCAGCGTGCCGACGCCGCCGGCGGCGCCGGTGATCAGCACACGGCGCCCAACCAGGGACCCGCCATGCCGCAAGGTGCGCAAGGCCGTCAGGCCGGCGACCGGCAGCGTGGATGCCTCGGCGAAACTGACACTGTCCGGCAGCACCGCCATCCGGTGGCTCGGCACGGCGGCGCGCTCCGCCCAGCCGAAATCATCAACCAGGGCAACGACACGCGCGCCGGCCGCGGGTCCATTGCCGTTGGCCGCCTGGCGCAGGACCACGCCGGCAATATCCTGGCCAGGCACCCAGCCTTCCTTGTTCCGAGCGAAGGAACTCAGTTCGCCGCGGTTGAGCGAAAATGCGTTGACCTGGACGAGGGCTTCGTCATCGGCCGGAACGGGATCGGCAATCTCGCGCAACTCGATGGGCGTCGAGCCATGTGGTGTGTTCACGAGGGCAAGCACGAGAGTCCTCCTCTGGCTGCATCCTGGGATTGTATGGCTTGATCCACTTTGCCTGGATGGCAACAGAACCGGTATAATCCCTGCAAGAGCGAGGAGGCTTGAGCCTCTCGCACAACAGGGAAGGAAGCGACAATGTTTGGGCGGCGAGCGTTTACGACGGGCGTGGGTGCAGCACTCATGGCACCTTCAATTGCGCGCGGCGCCGCGGCGTCGACGCTGAAATTCATTCCACAATCCGATCTGACAATTCTGGATCCCATCGTAACGACGGTCTACACCGCGCGGAATCACGGTTTCATGGTCTTCGATACGCTGTTCGGCATGAACAGCCAATATCAGATGGAACCGCAGATGCTGGACGGTGTCCTGGTCGAGAATGACGGCAAGACCTGGACGCTGACGCTCCGCGACGGCCTGGTCTGGCACGACGGCGAAAAGGTCCTGGCACGGGACTGCGTCGCCTCCGTTCGCCGATGGGCGAAGCGGGACGGCATCGGCAACCTGCTGATGGCACGCACCGACGAACTGGTAGCCGTCGATGACCGCACCTTCGTGTTCCGGCTGAAGAAGCCATTTCGGATGCTGCCCTACGCGCTTGGCAAAATCTCCACGCCGATGTGCGCGATGATGCCGGAGCGGCTGGCCAACAGTGACCCGTTCAAGCCGGTCAAGGAGATGGTCGGCAGCGGCCCCTTCCGCTTCAAGGCGGATGAATGGGTATCGGGTGCGCGCGCCGTCTACACGAAGTTCGACGGCTACCAGCCGCGACAGCAGATCAGCACCGGCTGGACCGCGGGAGGCAAGGTCGTGCATTTCGAGCGGGTCGAGTGGATCACCAGCCCTGACGACGGCACGTCGGCCAGCGCCATGCAGGCCGGGGAAATGGATTGGTGGGAATTGCCAACGGCCGACCTGATCCCGCTGCTGCAGCGGACGGGCAAAATCCAGGTGAAGATCAAGGATCGCAACGGTACGCTTGGCATGCTGAAGATGAACAATCTGCAGCCTCCGTTCAACAACCCGGCGATCCGTCGTGCCCTGCTTGGCGCGGTGGTACAGAAAGACTTCATGACCGCGATCGCGGGGGAGGACCCGCAAATGTGGCGCGCCGGCGTGGGGATTTTCACCCCCGGAACGGACATGGCGAGCGATGCCGGCATGGAGGTACTGAATGGGCCGCGCGACCTGGCCGCGGTGCGAGCCGCGATCAAGGAAGCCGGTTATAACAATGAGAAGACCGTGCTGCTCGCGCCGAACGAGCCGCACTACCGCAAGGCGATGGCGGATGTCGCCGGCGCCATGCTGCGCTCCGCCGGCCTGAACGTCGAAGCCCAGTCCATGGACTGGGGAACGGCAATCGTGCGCCGCGAGAACAAGCAACCGGTGGACAAGGGCGGCTGGAGCGCGCTGTGCACCACCGCCAACGGGCTGGATATGCAGACGCCGTCGCTGCATTTTCTGCGCACGACCGGGGAGACCGCCTGGTTCGGCTGGACCAACAGCCCGCGCATCGAGGAACTGCGTGCTGCCTGGGTCGACGCCCCGGATCTGGCAACGCAGAAGCAGATCGCGGCGGATATCCAGCGCCAGTGCTGGATCGATGTCCCGCATCTGCCGTTGGGCATCTGGTACCAGCCGATGGCCTGGCAGAACACGGTCGACGGCATTCCCGACGGATTTCCGTTGTTCTGGGGCGCGAAGCGCGTTTGAGTGTGTGGACAAGCGGACGCCATTTGCGTACGGCCGGTGTCGGAGAGGACATTGAAGCTGATGCGCATCCTGTCAATCATCCTGCTGCTGCTGGCGGCACCTGCAATCAACGGCTGCAGCGCCTCGACCGGTGGTAATGCGGGGCAAGGCAGAAGCGGGCAGTCCGGTCCGTATGTCGGCGGGGCAGGTGGGATCACGCGATAGGATACGCTGTCCGGCGCGGACGAAGACACGATCGCCTTATGCAGGGCGGCTGCACGGGACTCGGTGCGCGGCGCTAATCATGAGAGAGTTGCTCAGGCCACGTTGGCATTGCGTACGCCAGGGCGCCGGCACCCGAGGCGACGGCGTGCCTGTGAAGGGGGCTACATGCTGAGTGCAACGACACTGCTGTCCGAGGAACTGGGCAAGCGTCTGTCCGACGTGTTTCTCCGCACGTTTGGTGGCAGTATGCCGGAGATCGCGGCCCTGCTGGACGAGGCTGCGCGTCTGGTCCTGGAGCGGATTGCGACAAGCGACGCGCTTTATCACAATGCGGAACATACCGCTCTCGTCACTTTGGTTGCTCAGGATATCCTGCGAGGCTGGCGGCTTCGGCGCACGCTTTCGCCTGAAGACTGGCTGCATTTCATCGTCGCAGCATTGACCCACGACATCGGCTATCTGCGGAACATATGCCCGGGGGACGACAACGAGCGGCAGGTGATCGACACGGCGGGGAACACGATTCACGTGCCACGTGGATCCTCGGACGCCTACCTCGCGCCGTATCATGTCAACCGGTCACAGATCGTGGTCAGGGACCGCTTTGCCTCGCGTGAGCTGATCGATGGCGACCGCGTCGCGCGGATGATTGAACTGACCCGCTTCCCGGTGCCTGATGACGACGATCACGCGGAAACGGACACCGAGGCCGGCCTGATACGGGCAGCGGACCTGATCGGGCAATTGGGGGATCCGCTGTATCCCCGCAAGCTGAACGCCCTGTTCCACGAGTTTGCCGAGATCGGGGTTAATGAACGGCTAGGCTATGCAAGCCCGGCCGATCTCGCGGAGCAGTATCCAAGCTTCTTCTGGGGCAAGGTGGAGCCGTACATTGGTGACGCGATCAGCCACCTTGAGCTGACCATCGAGGGCCGGCAGTGGATCGCCCAGCTTTACAGCAACGTGTTCGCGTTGCAGCACCGGCGCCAGCACATGGGCCCGCAACTGGGGCAGTAAGCGACCAGTCGTGCCGTCCCGCGACAGCCCGCGGTCAGCACGCACCACGTCCCTGCACGATCCGGCGGCTGCCGTTATGTGTTAACGACGGCGACGGCCTCAATCTCGATCATGAAGTCCGGCCCGGCGAGACGGGTGACGCCGACCGTGGTGCTGGTCGGCGTCGCCACGCCAAAATAGCGCATGCGGACATCGGCGCATTTCTGAAACGCGTCGAAGTCGGTGACATAGGTGTTGGTCTTGACGACATCCGCCCAGGTTGCGCCGGCAGCCTGCAGGCATCGGTCCAGGTTCTGGAACGTCTGCTCCATCTGCGCCCGCATGTCCCCCTTTCCCACGCAGTTGCCATCGATGTCGCGGGCCAGCTGCCCGGCAATAAAGACGATCTTGCCGGTGCCGCTGACTGTTACGACGTGAGAATACGACGGCTGTCCGGCGGACATGCGGACATTCATGCCATCCGGCTGGAAGCGCTCGACCTTGATCGTCATCCCGGACTCTCCCCCTCATCCGACGAAAGATCCTGACGGATGATCGGGCGCCAGTCTAATGCGCCCGCCGCACGATCATCCGATAGCCGAACAGAATGATGATGGCGCCGACAACAGCGCCGATGAAGCCGGCTTTCTGATCGGGACCATACCACCCGACGGCCTGACCAAGATAGGTCGCTACCAGAGCGCCGGCGATGCCAAGCAGGATCGTTACGATAAAGCCGCCCGGATCCCGGCCCGGCATAAGGAACTTCGCAACCAGGCCCGCCAGCAGGCCAATGATGATCGCACCAATGAAAGACAGCATCCGTTGATCTCCTCAGACTCGCCTGAGTGTACTGCAGACGCAGGACGGCACGGTTAAAACCGGCGCGAGCGAGATCGTTCGGTCACCTGCCGCAACGCCGGCATCGTCGTCACGTCGCGATTTGCCCGGCAACGACCATGTCCAGGGCGTAGATCAAGCGGGCGGGCCATAAACTGGCTCGCGGGTAACCAATGCGCGATGACTGTGCTGCGACGTCGCGGTGTTGATTTGAATTTAGAACGATATGCCGCGCGGTGACGTGATGTTCATCCGTCTTTCATTCAGATGCCGGTGCCGATAGGAAACCGGAACCTGCGGCGAAGGTTACGGTAGCCGATGAATTGCAAGAGGAGGATCGGGTGAGCACTGCAACGACCGGCAAGAATGGTTCCAGCCAGCCCTTCCTCACCGATGTGCAGACCTTGCGCAAACGTGCACGTGAGCATCTCGAAGGCGGCGCGGTCACCTCGACCTACGATGGGGATGTGAAGAAGACCATCGAAATCCTGCAAAACGTGCTGGCGACCGAAATCGTCTGCGTTTTGCGGTACACAATGCACGCCATCTCCGCGGATGGCATCTCCAGCGAATCCGTACGGCAGGAATTCGCTGAACATGCCGCCGAGGAACAGGCGCACATGCAGGCCGTCGCCGAACGGATCGACCAGCTTGGCGGCAAGCCGAACTTCAACCCGGAAGGCCTCGCCTCGCGGTCGGCATCGCAATATGCCGAAGGCGAGAACCTGGTAGACATGATCAAGGAGAACCTGAT
>JAFEFW010000108.1 GCA_018240405.1 Pseudomonadota bacterium | reverse complement strand
CGTTCACCGTCGTGGAGGCCAGCGGTCCCCTGCACCCTGTGCTGTGCTATGATGATGACGAAACAAATGAGGCGTGTCCGGTCGTTTTCCCAATGCCGTCCCTTACGGCGGGACGTTCCGATAATCTGATCCGGGTTCATGGCGAAACGACCAGACTTCGCCTTGTCATGCGCGCCCGGCGTGGTGTTCGGTTCCGGCTGTCTGCCGCGGGCGTAACGGGACTGAGCCGGTTTGGCCTGCTCTTCCGCGCAGTCATGAAGCTGACGCCTGATCAGCGCGTGCCATTCGTGCGGAGTATCGCGCGCGGCAATTTTGACCGGGCCAGGCATATTGTGCGCCAGAGTCTGGCGCCGCGCGAGCAGGCATATTCGCACTGGGTCGAATTATATGATCGTCTTACAGACCACGACAAAGCAGCTATTCGCAAACGCATTGAAGTGCTGCCGGAGAAGCCGCTGCTGTCGGTATTGATGCCGGTCTACAACCCGCCGGTCCGATACATGCGTCTGGCTATCGATTCGGTCATCGCACAGCTTTATCCACACTGGGAGCTTTGCATCGCAGACGACAAGTCCAGCAGTCCGGAGGTGCGCAAGGTGCTGGCGCACTATGCGTCGACCGACCCGCGTATCAAAGTGACGTACCGGTCCGAGAACGGCCATATTTCCGCCTGCAGCAATTCCGCGCTGGAATTGGTGACCGGTTCCTTCGTGGTGCTGATGGACCAGGACGATGAATTGCCTGCCCACGCGCTATACATGATTGCCGAGGAGTTGAATGCACACCCGGACGCGGATGTCATTTATAGCGACGAAGACAAGATCGACGCAGATGGGCAGCGGTTCAACCCCTATTTCAAACCGGATTGGAATTCTGAGCTATTTTACTCACAGAATTTCGTTGCGCACATGGGTGTTTATCGGACCGCGCTTGTGCGTCAGATCGGTGGGTTCCGGATAGGTTATGAAGGCAGCCAGGACTATGATCTGGTCCTGCGCATATTGCCGCTTACAAGTCCGGACAGGATTCGGCACATTCCACACGTGCTGTATCACTGGCGCCGGTTCCCGGAGGCGGAAACCTTCTCCAGCGCCAATCCCGGCCGATCGATCCAATCTGCGCGCCAAGCCCTAGAGGACTATTTTGCCGCGCGGCAGGAAGCGGTTGATATCGTGGCCATCACGGCGTTTCACTGGTGGCGCGTCAAGCGGGCCGTGCCGCGACCGTTGCCCCGTGTCTGCGTCATCATTCCAACCAGGGACGCGCTGGGATTGCTGCGCAACTGCCTGGACGGACTGCTGAGCCGGACGGATTACGACAATCTCGAAATCATCATAATTGATAACGAAAGCCAGGATCCTGAAACCCTGGCTTTTCTGGAGCAAATCACCACCACACAAGCCGCGGTGCGTGTCCTGAGGGTGACTGGACGCTTTGACTTCTCAATGCTGAACAATCGTGCCGCTGCGCTCACTGACGCCGATTTTCTACTGTTCCTGAATAACGACATTGAGGTGATGCAGCCTGCCTGGCTGACCGAAATGGTCTCACACGGTGTTCAATCGGACGTCGGCGCGGTCGGTGCCAAGCTCTACTACAGACACGGAACCGTGCAGCATGCCGGCGTTGTGCTGGGTATTTACGGCGTGGCGTCGCATGGTCTCAGGCACCGTTCGCACCACGACGTCGGCTATTTCGGCCGGCTCAGCCTGGCGCAGGATGTGTCGGCGGCAACAGCTGCGTGCCTGCTGGTGCGCAAGCGCGTGTTCGACGAAATCGGCGGCTACTGTGAGCGTGAGCTTGCTGTCGGTTATGGCGACGTCGATCTGTGCCTGCGTATTCGGCATGCGGGATACCGGGTCGTGCAGAGCCAGTTCGCCGAACTGTATCACCTGGAATCCGCGACCCGCGGCGACGACCTGACCAGGGAGCAGCGCGTCCGCAACCTGCGGGAGAGAGCCTTCATGCGCGCCCGCTGGGGCAGCCTGCTTGACAATGATCCGTTCTATAGCCCGAACCTTTCACTGAAGACCGAGGATTACGACCTGGCGTTCCCGCCGCGGGCTGTCAGGCCGTGGCGAGACGTGGACGCCGCTACCGCCCAATACCTGAGGCATGAAGGTTTGGAGTTCGTCTGCCCGTTTCACCGTGGCGATGTGCTCTTGGGCGTGCAGGCGGCCGCGGCGGCCGTCGCCAGCGGTGTGTCCGTTCGGTTCCATGTCGCTGAACCGCTGCTCGAGTGGGTGGAAGATTTCCAGCCGCCATTTGCAGTGCTGCCAATTCCGATGCAGGTGCCCGATGCCGAAGGCGTCCAGCCGGGCCTGCATGTCGCGCGTCGCTATGTCGAGCGGCGCGCGGACGCGGCCCCGTTCGTCGTGATCAGTCATCCGAGCCGCAGCCTGAAGGACACCGGCGGCAACCTCGTACCGCACATGCTCGACGTGCTGTCGGCTCCCGTCGAGCCGATGGCGAACCTGATGCCGGTTGTGCCCCCCGCCCGGGCGCAGGACGTGCGGCGGCAGCTCAGGACATTCGGGGAAAGGGTCGTGCTGATCCATCCGGCCGGCGGTTGGGCGCTGAAATCCCTGCCGCCGGACATGACGCGTCGGCTCATTGATCTGTTACATGAGCTAGGCTTCCAGGCCGTGCAGATCGGCGGCGCCGGTGATGCCGCGATTCCGGAAATGGATGGCCACCTGTTGCGCAACTGGTCGCCGGCGAGTTGGCGTGCGGCTTTTGCGGCTGCCGTCGCTGTGGCGGGAGTCGACTCGTGGTCGTCACATTTCGCCGCGATTCTGGATGTGCCACAGATTGTTTTCTACGGCCCGACCAATCCCGTTCATGTCAGCTCCAAGCGATGGTTCCAGCACAGGGACGCACCCATGCTGGCGCTTGGCCCGGTGGTCGGCTGCTCACCCTGCGATTCCCTGACCTGCACTGTCTATGGGGATGCGGTGTGCCGCGGCTTTACGCTTGATCCGGCGGCGGTCCGCCGCTTTTTCTCGCACCTTGGCACGGAGCCAAACCGGACGGTGGAAGCGGAAGCGCTGGAAGCCGATCCGCACGTGCTGCCGCAACCGCGTCTCCTGCGTTGTTAATAATCGAAAGAGGAGAGAAGCATGCCGATCGCTCGCACGAGAGACCTCAAATCGGCGTATGAGGGCATGCTACAGCGCATGAAGACGGCAATGCCGGAGGAGCAGGCTGTACGGGACAGCAACGGCGGCGACTTTGACAAGATTGGGCCCATCGAAGTCGGCTTGCTGCGCTTTTACGGACTTGAGCCTCATCATCACCTGATTGACGTTGGCTGCGGATCGGGGCGCCTTGCTTTGCCATTATCCGCTGTTCATCCAGGTCGATATTCCGGATTCGATATACTCGGTGAAGCTGTCACTTATGCGCGCGCGCTGGTCGGCCGGCCCGATTGGCGTTTTGAGGAGATTGACCATATCACGATCCCCGAAGCGGATGGCTGCGCCGATATGGTCTGCTTCTTCTCGGTGCTCACCCATCTGTTGCACGAACAGAGCTATTGGTATCTCGAGGAGGCGCGGCGCGTTCTGAAACCCGGCGGGAAAATTGTATTCTCATTTCTTGAGTTTCGTGAACCGCATCACTGGCCCGCGTTCATGATGACGCTGGAACACAGCAAGGGGCCTGCAATTGATCCGATCAATGTCTTTATCGAGCGCAGTGCCATTCAGACTTGGGCGCAGCACCTCGGCCTGATTGTTGAGGCTTGGCGTGATGCGACCGATCCCGTCGGGCCGGAAGGCGCGCTTGGCCAATCGGTTTGCGTACTGCGGACCCCGTAACATTCATCTTCCATGGTTCGCACCCTGTGTCCGTCCCGAAACGGCGCGCCATGTCTCTGTCAATGATGTGGTCGGTCACGGCGTATAGCGGCGCCTGGTGACTATTGGCGCAGACATCGTCAGCCGTTCAACGATCGCTCTCCCGCGCGTCGCCCGGCTCGTCGGTTCGTCAGCGCGCCTTCACCGTTGTGTCACCGATCGGTTCATTGTGGCCGATCGCTCGAGCCTTGCCCTCGCATCGCGATAATGCTTGCCTTGGCGCACCGCGAGGAAATGACAGGACCTGACCGATGACTGATCTCGCCACCTTCCGCGCTGAAACGCGCGCCTGGCTGGAGGAAAATTGCCCGCCTCCCATGCGCACCTGGATGCCGGAGGATGAGCAGGTAGCTGGCGGCAAGAAGGCCGTGTGGAAGCGCCCGGAACAGAAAATCTGGCTCGATCGCATGGCGGCCAAGGGTTGGACTGCGCCCACCTGGCCGAAAAAGTACGGCGGCGGCGGCCTGTCCAACGACGAGGCGCTCATCCTGGAAGAGGAAATGCAGGACCTTGGCTGCCGGGCGCCCCTCCGCGGCATGGGCCTCTCGATGCTTGGTCCTGTGCTGCTGGAATATGGCACCGAGGAGCAGCGGCAGACCCACCTGCCGCCAATCATCAAGGGTGAAATCCGCTGGTGCCAGGGCTATTCGGAGCCTGAAGCCGGATCGGATCTTGCCAGCCTGCGCACGCGCGCCGTGCTGCAGGGCGAGCATTTCCTGGTCAATGGCCACAAAATCTGGACGTCCAACGCACATCACTCCGATTGGATTTTCTGCCTGGTGCGCACCGATCCGACGGTGAAGAAGCACGATGGCATCAGTTTCCTGCTGATCGACATGTCCGACCCCGGCGTCCGCCCCCGGCCGATCCGGCTGATCAGCGGCGCTTCGGTGTTCTGCGAAACGTTCATCGAGAATGTCCGCGTTCCTGCTGGGAACCTCGTTGGGGAGCTGAACAAGGGCTGGACCATCGCCAAGCGGCTGCTCGAACACGAGCGCAAGGGCATTGGCGGCATTGGCGCACGCCAGGCGGCGAAATTCGAAACCCCTGTCGAACAACGCGCCAAGCAGTATGTCGGTGAAGTTGACGGCCGTATTGCCGATGCGAGCCTGCGGGAGAAGATCGCCGCCTACAACATCGATGCCCAGGCATTCCAGCTCACCCGTCGTCGTGCAGCGGAGGAGGCGGAAGCCGGGCAGCCGCCGGGTCCGCTGTCAGCAATGTTTAAGTATTACGCAACCGAGCTGAACAAGCGTCGCTACGAGACCATTCTCGACGTCGAGGGTTTCCAAGGTCTGGGATGGGAAGGCGACGGCTTCAACGACGATGAAATCCGCCTTACCCGCGAATGGCTGCGTGCCAAGGCCAACACGATCGAGGGCGGCACCTCCGAGGTGCAGCTGAACATCATCGCCAAGCGCGTGCTTGGCCTGCCGGACTAACGACCATGGCCATGATCCTGACGGAAGAGGCCCGCATGGTGCGGGACAGCGCGCTCGGCTTCTTTCGCGAGCGCAGCCCGATCACCGAACTGCGCAAGCTGCGCGACAGCAACGACCCGGTCGGATTCTCCCGCGCGCTCTGGGCGCAGATGGCGGAGCTTGGCTGGACCGGCTTCCTGGTGCCGGAGGAGTACGGCGGATCCGCCTTCGGCATTGCCGGCCTGGCGCAGGTGATGGAAGCCGCCGGCCGTACGCTGACGGCGTCGCCGCTGCTGTCCACTGCGCTGCTGGGCGCGTGCCTTGTCTCCACCGCCGGCAGCGAGGCACAGAAGTCCGACATCCTCCCCGCCCTGGTCACCGGAGAGCGTATCCTGGCGCTGGCGCTCGAGGAGGGCACCCGCCATGCGCCGCACAGCATCGCGCTAAAGGCGCAGAAGGACGGCGCCGGTTATCGTCTGAGCGGGCGCAAGACGTTCGTGCTGGACGGCCACATCGCCGATACGCTGATCGTCGCCGCTAACACCGGTGGTGGCACGACCCTGTTTCTTGTCCCCAGCACCGCGTCCGGCGTCGCGCGCACACGCTTGTCGATGGTGGATAGCCGCAACGCTGCCAATATCGCCTTTGATAATGTCGCCGTCGGCGCCGATGCGGTCCTTGGGCCGGTGGAGGGCGGGGCGGCCATTCTCGACACCGCACTGGATTACGCCCGCGCCGGGCTGGCGGCCGAGATGCTTGGCAGCGCCAATGAAGCCTTTGACCGGACGGTGCAGTACCTGAAGGATCGCAAGCAGTTCGGCGTCGCCATCGGCAGTTTCCAGGCGCTGAAGCACCGCGCCGCGCAGATGTTTTGTGAGGTCGAAGTCACTCGATCCGCAGTCATGGCCGCGACGGCGGCGCTTGATCAGGGCGGTAATGACGCCGCAGCGCTGGTCAGCCTGGCCAAAGCCAAGGCGAACCAGACCTTCTTTCTATGCGGTAATGAGGGCGTCCAGATGCACGGTGGCATCGGCATGACGGACGAGCACGAAATCGGCTTCTTCACCAAGCGGGCTCGGGTGGCAATCGCGACCTTCGGCGACACAGTCTTTCATCAGGACCGCTTTGCCCATTCGATGGGTTATTAAGCGGGCACATATACGTCATGTCCCAAGCTTAGCGTGGCGCTAAATGCAGAACCGTAAACGTTTGCTGTTCGACCGTGGATGGCGGGCAGGTCACGGCCTCGGTCGGATCAGCGTGTGAGGATCTGCCGATCAATCCTCGCTCAGGGCGCAATGACCAACAACAATTCCGACGGGTAACGAGACCAGCATCCACGCAGTCAGGAAATCCAGCACGCCCTGCGGCAGCGATTGCAGAAGGCACGCAGCGCCCATCGCCACCAGCGGTGGTCCACCGAGCTCCACGGTTCGCTTAGCCAACTGCATCCGTATTCTCCCAGGCGCTGGAAGCGTGCCGCGCCGTCTGGTCCACCTGCCTCGCCGTTATCCCGGCGTCGGTGGCGCAGATGCATGACTCGTGCCACAATTGAAAGCCAAGGAGTACCAACGCGTTGACGCATACGTGAAGTGGGATAGAATCAGAAGTGTAAAGTATTCCGACACCCGGGCAGAGTTTTTCGCAGGTTGTAGCCTGCTACTGCAGCGCGACGGCGATGTCACGAAACAAGCGGGCTGGTAGATTCCCGCCATGCACGTTCCGCATCGGGCTGTTATCGTCATTCCCCAGCCAGATGCCAATCAGCAGTCCGCTGCCCGTTCCGGTTGCGACTCGTCCGATAAACCAGGCATCGCGCGAGTCCTGCGTCGTGCCCGTCTTGCCGGAAATATCGCGTCCTGGAATGCCCGCTGCCCGACCTGTTCCACGCGTAACGACCGCGTTGAGCATGCGGTGCATCATGGCCGCCTCATCGGCGTCGATCACGTGCGTCGCCTCATGCGGCGTCTGGTCTAGACCGTGTGCGATAACGCGGTAGCCGCCATTGAAGAAGGGCGCGTAGGCGACGGTCATTTCCAGCAACCCGACTTCGCCGGTGCCGAGCGCCAGGGAAGCGTCGTTCGGCAGGCGGTCGGTGATGCCGAGGCGCGCGGCGGTGGCGGCAACCGCTTTGGGTCCACCGGCCTTCATCAGCAGGCGTACGGCAACCGTATTGATTGATTGGGCCAGCGCCTCTTGCAGCGTGATCTCACCCAGGTAGCGCCGCTCAAAATTCGCCGGGCTCCAGGTGCCGATCCGGACCGGGCTGTCCAACACCGTATCGGATGGCGTCATGCCCTTGTGCAGCGCGGCCAGCCATACGACCGGTTTGAAGGCGGAGCCCGGCTGGCGGCGCGCCAGGACCGCTCTGTTGAACGGGCTTTCGCGATAGTCACGTCCGCCGACCATGGCTCTGACCGCACCATTTGCGGCATCAACGATGACCACCGCCCCCTGCGTGACAGAAGCGGCCGCGCCGGCTCCGCTCAGCAGCGCGTCGAGCCGCTTTTCGGCAATCGCCTGGTAGCGCGCGTCGAGTGTCGTGCGCAGTACCGCGTCGCGGTCCGGCGCGATGAGAGTCTGCGAAGCCTCGGCAACCCAGTCGGCGAACCAGCCCGGCGCAACCGGAGTTGGCGGAAAGGCGATTTGCGCGGCCGCGGCCTGCGCCTGCTCCGCAGTGATGGCGCCAGTGTCTACCATCGCCGCCAGCACCTCCTTCGCCCGCGCAGTCGCGGCCGAGGGGCTGCTGCGCGGGTTAAATCTCGAGGGGGCTCGGGGCAGTCCGGCCAGTACGGCGGCCTGCGGCAACGTCACCTTGCGCGCGGAGACGCCAAAGAAGGTGCGCGCCCCCGCGTCCACGCCCCAGGCGCCGGCGCCCAGGTAGACGCGGTTCAGGTAGATCTCCAGAATCTCCTTCTTGCTGAAATGCCGTTCCAGCCAAAGCGTCAGCAGCACCTCCTGCACCTTGCGCCGCATCGTGCGGGCGTTGGTCAGGAACAGCGTCTTCGCCACCTGCTGGGTCAGCGTCGATCCGCCCTGCACCACACGGCCCGAGGTCAGGTTGACATAGCCGGCGCGGAGCAGGCCGATCGGGTCGATCCCGGGGTGGTGCCAGAAGCGCCGATCCTCCACCGCCACCACGGCGGCAGACAGGGCAGGTGGCAGGTCCTTCAGGTGCAACGGCTCGCCGACGAGGTCGCCGTAGCTCGCGATGATGCGCCCATTGCGGTCCTGCAACACGAGGCTGGGGCGCCGTGCCGGGTCCAGCGCGTCCTCTGGCCGCGGCAGGTCGCGCGCAAACCACAGCAGCAGTGCGATCGCCGCCAGCGCGCCCCAGACGCCGGCGATGAAGCTCCAGCGCAGTAACCAGAGCAGCGCACGACGCTGCCACGCGCCTTCTGGCGGTCGCGACGGACCGGGGACCGTTGGTGGCCCGATGGGCCGTGCCGGCCGCGGCACGCCGGAGGGCTGGCCGCCCGGGCGTGTCCTGGCGCGGGGCAGGGTGGTGGCGGGGGGAGCCATGTGTTTGGCAGATTTAGCAGAATCGTTCCCGTATGCGTCACGCGCCGCTTGTCGCGCGGCGCACTGTTGCGCAGAGTTGTGGCCAATCTGCGTCAGGAGGATCGCGATGAAGGGCCTGTTCTTGGATGCGGTGGACGATCTGGCCGCGGTCTTTCACCGCGTCTCCCGCCCCACCGATCCGCCGGTGACGGTCCAGGAGAGGGCCGAGATTCCCGCCGACGAATTGCCGGCGCTGTGCTCCGGCTACGACTTTGTGCTGAACGACCACACACAGATGCCGACCGCAGCGATGAAGCAGTGCGTCGGGCTGAAGCACATCATTTTCCTGGGCACCGGCGCGCGCAGCTACATGCATCCCGAGGAACTCGAGGCCGAGGGGATCAAGGTCCATATCATCAAGGGCTACGGCGACACGGCCGTCGCAGAGCACAGCATCGCCCTGATGTGGGCGGCAGCCCGCGGCGTCGCGGCAATGGATCGCGGCATGCGCGAAGGCAACTGGGTCCGCACCGAGGGCATGGAGTTGACGGGTAAGACGCTCGGCCTGCTGGGCTTCGGCGGCATTGCGGCCGAGGTGGGGCGGATTGCATCGGGGTCTGGCATGCGGGTGCTGGCATGGAACCGCTCGCCGAAGACGGCGCCGGGTGTGACCTTCGTCGATCTCGACACGCTGCTGGCGGAGAGCCAGGTGTTGTCGGTTCACCTGCTGCTGAACGACGAGACCCGTGGTTTCCTCAGCGCCGAACGGCTGGCGAAGCTGCGGTCGGGGGCAATCCTGGTGAACACGGCGCGCGGTGCCCTGGTGGATGAGGCGGCGATGATTGCGGCACTGCGGTCGGGACGGCTGCGCCATGCGGCGCTGGATGTGTTCGACACGGAGCCGCTGCCGGCCGGGCACGTATTGACGACGCTGCCGAACGTAACGCTGACGGCACACAGCGCGTTCCGCACGCCGGAGGCGAGCGACAAGCTGATCCGGATGGCGCTTGACATTGCCTGCGGTCTTTGACGGCACCCCGGCTCGGGCTGCTGTGAAGCCGGCTGCGCGCCGGTGATTGGCCGAGCCGGCGTTGCACAGCATCGATCGCACACGACCGCAACGACAATGCTGCGGCTTTAGGCGGGCTTGTTTGGTGTGGCCTGCCCCGAGTCGTGAAGCGGGCAAGGCCGTGCAGCGGAATTCCTCTGGACCATCCCAGGAGGCACAGCCAACGCCTGGCCAGCCGATGCGCTCATTGGCGATGCATGTGCTGGTGGCGTTTGGCTGTCAGCCACCTTCAAGCGGAACAAATGTGCCCGCCAGTATGGCGCTAGGGTCAGCATGCCGCCGATAACGATGATGAAGTACGTCTCCCAAAGGTCTGGGACAACAAGCGCGAGCAGCGGCATGCCGAACACAACGGCCCAATACGCGTTTCGCAGGATACGGCCTGCCGTTGACCCTGACGTCGATGGTTGCATGGTCTCCTATAGGAGCCCAGCGGCGGCGGCGCCAGTTGTTAGACAAGCCTGATCCGCATACCGCACAGCATCAGCGCACCGTCCACCTCGGTCACGTCCTTCTGCCGGGCGGCCATGCGGGCGCGATTATGATTGGGGATTTTCACGTCGATACCGCCCAGCCCCTCGCCGCGGCCATCCGCGGCCGGCACAAAGCGCAGGCTGCCGAGGTCGAGGTCAATGGTCGGCACGCCGCCGGCATCGCGCACCGTCCGGCGCAGGATCTCCGCCCAGCGCGCGGCGAGCCGCGCCGGATCCGGTGATTGCAGTTCGGCGGCGACGATGCGCTCGTCACCCGTCTCGGTCACGCCCTTCCAGGCCGGGCCGGCGGGATGGTAGGGGCCGTCCCAGGCGCCATGGTGTGAACAATTGATCTCCAGCAACGCGCCGCCGGTGTCACGCGGATGTAGCTGCAGCCCACGGTACTCGCCGGGATAGTCCAGGTCATTGGCCACCCGCACGTTGACGCGTGGCAGGTGCGCCAGCCAAGGCTCAATGGCATCGCAATCCAGGATCACCATATAGCCACCGTCGCCGCCGCGGCGGTCGAGATAGCGGCCGGCGGCGGTGCCTTGCTCCGTCGGCGCCACCACTTCGAGGAAGGCGTTACCGAACGGCATCAGCGCGTTGACCAGCCCATACTTGGCCACATTCGGATCGACGTAGCAGACCATGCTCCCCAGAACCGTGCATAGCGTGGAGACGGAAGGCTCCAGGCTGGGTGCCACAAGGCAGATCTGGCGCAGGCGTAGAACCATGGGCTTCCTCCCGAACTCTGCCACAACATTGCCTTGAACCGTCTTCGCAGCCAAATCCGCCGTTCGGCAGACCTTGTGCCTGCGGGAACTGATTTGCCTTTGTGCCATCAGCGAAGGTATATTG
>JAFEFW010000107.1 GCA_018240405.1 Pseudomonadota bacterium | reverse complement strand
GAGGGGCAACCGGGCGCCGTGATTGATGGCGGCGGCCAGGGCCGCACCATCTGGGTGCGTGCGCCGGGCGTCACGCTGCGCCGCCTGACGATTCGTCATTCCGGTCTCGATCTGCCCGCGATGGATGCCGCAGTGTTCCTCGACAAAGCGGCGGCGCGGTCCAATGTTCAGGCGAATGTCTTCCAGGACAATCTGATCGCGGTTTATGTCTGGGGGCCACGGGATGTGGTGGTCGCTCGTAACGAAATCCACGGCCTGACCACGCTGCGGCGTAGCGAGCGCGGCAGCGCCATCACCATGTGGAACACGCCCGGCACGCGCATCCAGGACAACAGCGTGGTGTCCGGCCGCGACGGGGTGTTCAGCGTCAGCAGCCGCGACAACATCATTCGCGGCAACCGTTTCCGCGACGTCCGCTTCGCGGTGCATTTCATGTACACCAACAACAGCGAGGTTTCGGACAACGTTTCGCTGCACAACGACGTCGGCTACGTGATGATGTATTCGGATTCGCTGCGGCTGACCGGCAACGTCTCACGCGGCGACCGCGACCATGGGTTGCTGTTCAACTTCGTCAACAAGTCGACGATTGCGGACAATGTCGTGCAGGGCGGCGAAAAATGCGTGTTCATCTACAACGCCAACGTCAACCGGTTCGACGGCAACTGGTTTGAAGGCTGCGACATCGGCATCCATTTCACCGCCGGGTCGGAACGCAACATGATCAGCGGCAACGGCTTCGTCGCCAACCGTACGCAGGTTATGTATGTCGGCACCCGCTCGCTGGATTGGGCGGTGAACGGCCGCGGCAATTACTGGAGCGACAATGCCGCCTTCGACCTGAACGGTGACGGCATCGCCGATGAAGCCTACCGGCCGAACGACGTGATCGATCAGGTGCTCTGGCGTGCTCCCGCCGCAAAGCTGCTGCTGAACAGCCCCGCTGTGCAGGTGGTGCGCTGGGCGCAGAAACAGTTTCCGGCGATCCATCCAGGCGGCGTCATCGACAGCGCGCCACTGATGGCGCCGCATCGTCCGCGCGCCATGGCTGCGGCAGAGCCCCGGCAATGACTGATCGCACTATCGTCATGCAGGGCGTATCCCGGCGCTTCGGCAAGCTGTGGGCGGTGCGGGGTGTCGACCTGGCGCTGCAGCCGGGCGAATGCGTCGGCCTGGTCGGCCATAACGGCGCCGGCAAGAGCACGCTGATCAAGATGATGCTCGGCCTGCTGCGGCCGACCGAGGGGACGGTCCGCGTGCTGGGTGAAGACCCGGCGGACGGCAAGGCCGCGGTGCGGCAGGCGCTGGGCTATTTGCCCGAGAACCTTGCCTTCCAGCCCGGCATGACCGGCGCCGAGACACTCGCCTTCTACGCCCGCCTGAAGCGCCAAGCGGTGCGCCGCAACGCGGACCTGCTCGACCGGGTCGGCCTGGGTGCCGCCGCGCGGCGGCGGGTCGGCACCTACTCCAAGGGCATGCGCCAGCGCCTGGGCCTGGCGCAGGCGCTGCTCGGCGCACCGCGCGCCCTGCTGCTGGATGAGCCGACGACCGGCCTCGATCCGGCGTTGCGCCAGAGCTTCTACGCCATCCTGCATGAGCTGCGGGGCGAAGGTGCGGCCATTCTGCTGTCCACCCATGCGCTGGCGGAACTCGAGGGTGAGGTGGACCGCGTCATCGTCATGAACAGCGGCCACAAGCTCGCCGACGGCGACATCCAGGTGCTGCGGGGCCTCAGTGGCATCCGTCCCCGCCTGCGCATCCGCTTGGCGCAGCCGTTCGTTGACCCGGTGCGGTGGCAGCGTTGGCGCACGTTGCCAGGCGGCTTGCTGGAAACCTCGTGCCATGAGGCCGACATCCTGCCGCTGCTGCGGGCGCTGCCGGACGAGGCAACCGATGTTGAGGTGGTGCGCCCGAGCCTGGATGAGATGTACGCGACCTTTTTGCAAACCCATCCGACTTGTGGCGAGGCGCCGCTATGAGGCAGACCATCATCATCGCCGGCAAGGAGTTCCGGGACGGGCTGCGCAACCGCTGGATTGTCGCAATCTCCCTGCTTCTGGCACTGTTCTCGCTGTCGCTGGCCTTCCTCGGTGCGGCGCCGACCGGTGCGGTCAACGTCGATCCGCTGGCGGTCACCATCGTCAGCCTGTCCAGCCTGTCGGTCTTCCTGCTGCCGTTGATCGCTTTGCTGCTGTCCTATGACGCGATCGTCGGTGACATCGACCGCGGCACCATGGCACTGCTGCTCGCCTATCCGGTGACGCGCTGGCAGGTGGTGCTGGGCAAGTTCGTCGGCCATTGCCTGTTGCTCGCTTTGTCCACCGTTATCGGCTACGGCGCTGCCGGGTTTGCGCTGCAACTGACGGGCGGTGCGTCTCCGGCGGCCTGGCAGGCCTTTGCACTGCTGATCGCCTCGGCGGTCCTGATGGGTGCCGTCTTTATCGCCATCGGCTACCTCGTCAGCGTGCTGGTGCGCGACCGTGGCACCGCGGGCGGCATTGCCATCGGCGTCTGGCTGCTGTTCGTGCTGGTCTACGACATGGGGCTGTTGGCGGTGCTGGTCGCCGACCAGGGACGCATGATCACGGGCGGTGTGCTGAACCTGCTGCTGCTGCTGAACCCGGCGGACGCGTTCCGCCTGCTGAACCTGGCCGGGACGCCTGGCGTTGCCAGCTTCTCCGGCCTGGCGGGGCTCGCGGCGCAGGCCCACCTTGGTCCGCCGCTTCTAGCCGTGGCGCTGGCGCTGTGGGTTGCCGTGCCCTTGTCGGCCGCCATGGCCGTGTTTTCCAGGAGGCAGATATGAAGCCGTCCATACTGGGCGCTCTGGCACTGCTGGCGTTGGTGGTGGCGGGCTGCAATGAGGAGGATCGCAAGGCGGCCCTGCCGGCGCCGCAGGACGTCACCGACGCGGCCATCGGCCAGTTCTGCGGCATGGCGCTGGTCGAGCATCCGGGCCCGAAGGGCCAGATCTTCGTGCGCGGCGACAGCAAGCCGTTCTGGTTCGCCTCCGTGCATGACGCCATTGCGTTCACCATGCTGCCGGAAATGCCAAAGAATATCGCGGCGATCTACGTCACGGACATGGCGCGGGCGCGCGACTGGAACCAGCCGGAACCGGGCATCTGGATCGAGGCGCGTCAGGCTGTGTTCGTCATCGGCAGCGCGCGCCGCACCGGCATGGATACGGACGAAGCCATTCCGTTCAGCGACCCCGAGGCGGCGCGACAGTTTGCCGCCGCCAATGGCGGCCGCGTCGTCCGGTTTGGCGAGATGCCGCAATCCTATATCCTGGCATCCAGCGGCAGCGCCCAATGACCCAAGGCTCAATCCCGCGCCGCCGCTTCATTGCCATCGCCGCCGCAGCCTCCGGCATGCCCCTGCTAGCGGCACGGCATCCCGCCAGCGCGCTGACGCCGTCCTTACGCATTTGGAGCGGCGTCGCGCTGGGCGCGGACGCCACCCTGCAGATCAACCATCCGGATGCCACCGAAGCCGACCGGCTCATCGAGCAAAGCCTGGCCGAGGTCGAGCGGCTGGAAGCGATCTTCAGCCTCTACCGGCCTGCCTCGGCGCTGGCGCGACTCAACCGCGACGGCGTCCTGGACGACCCGCCGCCGGATCTGCTGCGCCTGTTGAGTGAAAGCCAGCGTTTCAGCGATCTGACGGGCAGCGCCTTCGACGTGACGGTGCAGCCGCTTTGGGATGTCTACGCCGCGCATTTCGCGCGCGCCGGCGCCGATCCGTCAGGGCCGCCGCAGGCGGCGATCGCGGCTGCGTTGCGGCGGATTGGCCACCAGCGGATCGTGCTGGATCCGGCACGCATCGCCTTCGCCGAACCCGCCATGGCGGTCACGCTGAACGGTATCGCCCAGGGTTATGTGACGGACCGTGTGGTGGCGCTGTTGCGTCGTGCCGGCATTGCCCACGCTCTGGTGGACATGGGTGAGACATGCGCGATTGGCAGCCATCCCGATGGCGCGCCGTGGAGCGTCGGCATTGAGGATCCGTTTTCTCCGGGATCAGCCGCACAGCGCATCCCGCTGCGGAACAAGGCCGTGGCAACGTCAGGCGGCTATGGCACGCGGTTCGATGCCACGGGGCGGTTCAACCACATTTTCGATCCTGCCAGTGGTGCGACAAGCTGGCGGTATAAAGCGGTATCGGTCATAGCGCGTGACGCCACGACCGCGGATGCGCTGTCGACGGCCATGACCCTGCTGCCGCTGGCGCAATGTGAAGCACTCGTCCAACGGCTGGGATTGGCCGCGCATTTCGTGACGGCGGACGGGCGGCGCCTGGTTCAAACCGCCTGATGGTCACGGGCGCGGCATGCTGGGACTGGCCGTGCCTTCAGCGGCATCGCTCTGCCTGCACCCGCCTTTGCGACAGCATGTCAGCGCCGAAGGGGCCAGTTGGCCTGACATTGTATGCGGTGTGGCAAGCAGCCGGTCCCTCCAATCGTTAACATTTTATTAATTGAAAAGAACAAAATGCTGGCCTCGAGCGGTTTGTTGCCGTCGGGCATGCGCGAGTGGACGATAGTATGACACCGGATCTTTACGTACCGGGCGCTTTTTTGTTGCATCGCACAATCGCAATGTTTATGGTGGGTAGCGATCACATTGGGAGCATAATTGACTAGAGGAATTTCAGCAGGAAACCATTTCCTTGCCGGCTGACGCAACGCAGCAACATCGGTTCATTGCAAATCCGGGTGGTCTCAGGAGCGCGCCATAGTGGCGCCCTGCGCGGCTGCTTGTTCTGTCGCTTCGATCCATCTCGCCTATAGACTAGGAGGCGCTTTCGGTTATGCCTTTTGATACTGTTCTGCCGACTGCTGCGGCAAAAAAGGCGGAGCGTGTGTCGTCCGGTTGCGACCGCCAGGTCCATGGCCTGCTGGCGCAGATGACCGGCGGCCTGTCGCCCATCCTATCGGCCGCCGCTTGGTTTGACTGGGGCTCCCATCTGCTCATGTCCCCCGGCAAGCAGGCGGAACTCGCCTGCAGTGCTACTGAGTCCGCACTGCGGACCAGCCTGCGGATCAGCCAGCCATCGCGGAGCGGCCGCTTCGCCGACCCCGCGTGGAGTGAATGGCCCTACGCCCTGTTCCGGGATTCCCACAGCGCCTGTGAGGCGTGGTGGACAGAGGCGACGACAGGCGTGCGGGGCGTTTCAGAAACCCATCTCCGCCAGGTTGCTGCCAACGCGCGCCGGATGTTGGACATGCTTTCGCCGGCCAACTTCCTGATGACCAACCCGCTGGTCCGCCAGGCCACGCTGACAAGCGGCGGGCGGAACCTGCTGCACGGCGCGCGCAACCTGACGCGTGACGCGCATGGAGTACGGTCCGCGACCGAATATGCCGTGGGCGAGAACCTCGCCGTCACACCTGGCAAGGTCGTGTTCCGCAATCGCCTGATCGAACTGATCCAGTATGCGCCGACGACCGAAACGGTGCGCCCGGAACCGATCCTGATCGTCCCGGCATGGATCATGAAGTATTACATTCTCGATTTGCAGCCACGGAACTCCATGATCCGCTACCTGGTGGACCAGGGACATACCGTGTTCACGATCTCCTGGCTCAACCCGACAGCCGAGGATCAGGATCTCGGCATGGAGGACTACCGGACGCTCGGCGTCATGGCTGCAGTCGATGCCGTCAATGGCGTTGTTCCAGACCAGAAAATCCATGCCGCCGGTTACTGTCTTGGCGGCACCATGCTGTCGATTGCGGCGGCCGCCATGGCGCGGGACGGTGACGACCGGTTCGCGTCGGTGACGCTGTTCGCGGCGCAAACCGATTTCACCGAACCCGGCGAACTGAAGCTGTTCATCAATGACACGCAGCTTGCGTGGCTGGATGCGATGATGTCGCGCCGCGGCTGCCTGGACGGCGCCCAGATGGGCGCAGCGTTCCAATTGCTGCGGGCCGAGGAACTGCTCTGGACGCCATTCGTGCAGCGCTATCTCCTCGGCGAGACCGACCATCCGAACGACCTCATGGCCTGGAACGCCGACCAGACGCGGATGCCGTACCACATGCATTCGCACTATCTCAGCAGCCTGTTTGGCCGCAACGACCTGGCCGAGGGGCGCTTCCGAGCAGGTGGGCACCCGATTGCGTTGCGTGACATCCGCGTCCCGCTCTTCGTTCTCGGCACCGCCAAGGATCACGTCGCGCCATGGCGCTCCGTCTACAAGATCAACCTTCTGGCGCGCAGCGACGTGACGTTCGTCTTGGCAAGTGGCGGACACAACGCCGGCGTCGTCAGCGAACCCGGTCATAAAGGCCGCTTCTACCAGATTCTCGATCTGCCGGCGTCGGGCCCCTACGTCGACCAGGACACGTTCCTGGCCCGAGCGGGTCAGGTGACAGGCTCCTGGTGGCCGGCCTGGCAGCAATGGCTCGCCGAACGCTCCGGCGATCCCGTCCTGCCGCGCGTGCCGGCGGAAGCTCTGTGCGACGCGCCCGGCACCTACGTCATGGCCCGCTGACCATAAAACGGGTTGCAAAAGGAATCCACGTCATGGCACCGCTTGATACTGTTCGTCCGGGAGCCGTCGACGGCTGCGCGGCGCACGCCGCCGGCCTGATCGAGAACCGCACATTCGAAGAGATTGCCGTCGGCGACACCGCGCAGATCACGCGACTGGTCACCCATGCCGACATCGAACTATTTGCGAATGTGTCGGGCGACGTAAATCCAGCGCATATGGACCCGGCCTACGCCGAGGGTACCATGTTCCACGGCGTTATCGCGCATGGCATGTTCGGCGGCTCGCTGTTCTCAACGATCCTTGGAACCCTCCTGCCGGGGCCGGGCACCATTTACCTCGGCCAGGATCTGCGCTTCCGCAAGCCCGTCAAGCCGGGCGACACGCTGACCGCGCAGGTGACTGTGCGCGAGACCCATGCGGACAAGCAGCGCGTCGTGCTCGATTGTTCCTGCGTCAACCAGGACGGCAGGGAGGTCATCAGCGGCACCGCCGAGGTAATCGCGCCGACTGAAAAGGTGCGCCGCGACCGGGTAGACCTGCCGGAGGTGTCGGTCATCCACCACGTCGCCTACGCCAACCTGCTGGCGCGGGCGGGTGGCCTGAAGCCCTTGCCGACGGCGGTGGTGCATCCCTGTGACGCTGTAAGCCTGTCAGGTGCGCTGGAAGCCGCCGCCGCCGGATTTATCCAGCCGGTTCTGGTCGGCCCCGAAACCAGGATCAGAGCCGTCGCTGCATCCGCGGGACTGCACATCGGCGACGCCAGCATCGTCAACGCGGAGCACTCGCATGCCTCCGCCGAGATCGCCGTCGCTCTGGCGCGCGATGGCGTGGTGCAGGCGCTGATGAAGGGCAGCCTGCACACGGATGAGCTGATGCATGAGGTGATGCGGCGGGACAGCCGCCTGCGGACTGAGCGGCGCATCAGCCACGCCTATGTCATGCTGCTGACCTCGTCCGACCGGCCGCTCATCCTGACCGACTGCGCCATCAATATCGCGCCGTCGCTCGAGGACAAGGTGGACATCGCGCAGAATGCCATCGACCTTGCCATTGCCCTCGGGATCCAGAAGCCCAAGGTCGCGGTGCTGTCCGCGGTGGAAACGGTGACGCCGAAGATCCAATCCACTCTGGATGCCGCCGCGCTGAGCAAGATGGCGGAGCGGGGACAGATCCGTGGTGGTGTCATCGATGGTCCACTGGCGCTCGACAATGCCGTCAGCGCGGATGCGGCACGCAAGAAGGGCATCGTTTCGGCGGTCGCCGGCGAGCCGGACATTCTGTTGGTGCCGAACCTGGAAGCGGGCAATATCCTTGCAAAGGAAATGACCTTCACCAGCGGCGCCGACGCCGCAGGGATTGTCCTGGGCGCTGTGGTGCCGATCATCCTGACCAGCCGAGCCGACAGCGTGCGGACGCGCCTTGCCTCGTGCGCGGTCGCGGCGCTGGCGGCGAGGGCCGGAGGGTAGTGACATGGAGGCAACGATCCTGGTCGTCAACGCCGGGTCATCCAGCCTGAAATTCGCCGTCTGGCCCGATCGCGGGACGCACAACGCCGCTATTCTGCGTGGCCAGATTTCCGGCATCGGACGGGTGCCATGGTTCAGGGTTCGCAACGGTGACGGCGACCTGTTGGTCGATGAGGCGTGGGTGCAGTCGGGCGATGCCGCGCACGGCCTGGTTCCGGCACTGATCGACCGGATCGAGCGCCAGACCGGCGGCACCGCAATCGTTGCGGCCGGCCATCGTGTCGTGCATGGCGGCACCCGCTTCGCCTCACCAGTCGTGGTGGATGAAACGGTGATGCGGGACTTGGAGGATCTGGTGCCGCTGGCGCCACTGCACCAACCGCACAATCTGGCCGCTATCCACGCGCTGGCGGCGACGCATCCTGGATTGCCGCAGGTGGCGTGCTTCGACACAGCGTTCCACAATGGCCATGCCGATGTCGCGGATCGCTTCGCCTTGCCGCGGGCCCTGCACGACGCCGGTATCCGGCGCTACGGCTTCCACGGGTTGTCCTACGAATATGTTACGCGCGCCCTGGTGCGGCTGGCGCCGGATCTGGCGCGCGGGCGCGTCGTCATCGCCCATTTGGGCAGCGGCGCCAGCCTGTGCGCGGTGCATAACGGCAAGAGTATCGACAGTACGATGGGCTTCACCGCGCTGGACGGGTTGCCGATGGGAACGCGCAGCGGCGCGCTCGATGCCGGCGTCCTGCTGCATCTGCTGGAGCTGGGTCAGGATCACGACTCGCTGGAGCACTTGCTTTATCACGAATCCGGCATGCTGGGCGTGTCGGGCGGAATCAGCAACGACATGCGGGACCTGCTGGCGTCCAACCAGCCAGAAGCGGCGCAGGCGGTCGACCTGTTCGTCTATCGCGTGGTGCGGGAGATCGCGTCGCTGGCCGCGGCAATGGGCGGCGTGGACGGCGTCGTCTTCACCGCCGGTATCGGCGAAAGCTCCGCTCTGATCCGTGACCGCGTGTGCCGCGGCTGCGCCTGGCTGGGCATCGAGTTGGATGCCGAAGCCAATCTGCGCCGCGACGGCCGGATCACGACGCGCGGCAGCCGCCCGTCTGCATGGGTCATTCCAACAGACGAAGAACAGATGATCGCCCAGCATACGGTCGAAGCTTTGGGCGGCGTGAAGGAGATTTGCTATGCTTGACATGCCGCAACTGGAGCTTGCTGGAAAAAAGGGCGTCATCATTGGCATCGCCAATGACCAGTCCATTGCGTATGGCTGCGCCAAAGCCTTCCGCTCACTCGGCGCCGATCTCGCCGTGACCTACCTCAACGACAAGGCGAAGCGCTTTGTCGAGCCGCTGGCGCAGAAGCTGGAGGCCGGCATAGTCATGCCGTGCGATGTACAGGCCGAAGGCCAGATGGAGGCGCTGTTTGCGACGATCGGCGAGCGGTGGGGCCGTCTGGACTTTGCAGTGCACTCGATCGCTTACGCACCTATGGAGGATTTGCACGGCCGCATCATCGACTGCTCGCGCGAAGGCTTCCTGACCGCGATGGAAGTGTCATGCCATTCCTTCATGCGAATGTGCCGCCTGGCCGAGCCGCTGATGACCGACGGCGGTACGCTGTTTACCATGAGCTATTACGGGTCCACGAAAGTGGTGGAACATTACAACATTATGGGCCCGGTCAAGGCGGCGCTGGAAAGTGCCACCCGCTATCTGGCTGCGGAGCTCGGTCCGAAGGGTATTCGTGTGCATGCTATTTCGCCGGGCCCGTTGAAGACCAGGGCGGCGTCCGGCATCGATCATTTCGATGAGCTGATGGAGAAGGTGGCTGCCAAAGCCCCTGCCAGGGCGCTGGTGACGCCAGAGGACATCGGCATTACCACGGCGCTGCTCGCCACCAATGCCGGCCGCATGCTGACCGGCGCTACAACCTATGTGGATGGCGGCTACAACGTCATGGGTTAAGCCGGACCGGCGGCCGATGACGCGGTAGAAGTGGGTTCGTCTACGCGCCCCGCGCCGTCAGCTGCTCTCCTGATCCGTCTCCCGCAGAATCTCCGTCTTCAGCGGTAACACTTCGCCCATCCAGGTCGCGTGCAGCGTGTGGTCGTCGCGCGGGCGACCGGATTCCGGGTGCAGCAGCACCGTCAAACCCATGCGGTTCAGCATGATGAATGGGGCGAGCGTGGGGAACACCTCGGGCTTGAAGGCGATCTGATACATCGAGGTCGGGTGGGGCCCGACCGGATTGTCGTGCCAGCGTCCCATGCGCACCGGGAAGCGTTCTTCCACCCATGTGCGCAACAGCGCAGCGTTATCGCGCGTAGCCGCGTCGTAGTAGATATGGGCGTGGTATTCCGTGATCAGGGTGGGATCGCGTGGTGCGGTCATCGGATATCCTCCTGCAGCAGGCGCTTCACCTCGCGCTTGGTGACCTTGCCGTAACCGGATTTCGGCAATTCCGGCCATACAACGAACCGCTCCGGCCATTTGTACTTGGCCAGCTTGCCTTCCAGGTGCGCGAGCATTTCGGGCGACGTCACCTGCGCATCCTGTTCCAGTACCAGAACGGCCGTACCGCTTTCGCCCCATTTCTCGTGCGGCATCCCGACGACGCAGGCTTCCACAACGGCAGGATGGGTCAGCAACACCTCCTCGATCTCGCGCGGATAGATGTTCGAGCCGCCGGAGATGTACATGTCGGAGGCACGCCCGGTGATGTAGACGAAGCCGCGCTCATCCATGTGCCCGAGATCACCGGTGTGGAACCAGCCATGGACGAAGGCTTTGGCGGTGGCATCCGGATTGTCATGGTAGCCGGCGAAAACCCCGGGCCCTCGCACACAGATTTCGCCGGTGGTGCCGGCGGGCAGGCGCTGGCCCTGGTCGTCGAGGATCGCTACGTCCATGCCGGTCCTGGGGAAGCCACAGGATCCGACCGGCATCCCAGCGTCGTCCTCGCTGTGCAAATGCGGCGGCAGCACCGTGATGTTGCCGGTGACTTCGCCCAGGCCGAAATACTGCACGATCACCTTACCCAGCTTGCGCAGCGCGTGCACCTGGTCGGCGCGATACATCGGTGCGCCGGCGTAGATGACGTAGCGCAACGAGCTGTGGTCGTAGCGGTCCACCGACTCATGGCGCGTCAGCATGGTCAGGATCGTCGGCACGGTGAACATGTTGGTGACGCGGTGCTTCTCCACCAGCC
>JAFEFW010000106.1 GCA_018240405.1 Pseudomonadota bacterium | reverse complement strand
GTTCATCGGTGGTTCAATTCTTCCTGCGAGCCCTCTGCAAAGGTGATGTTTCACCTCTGCGCGTGGCGCCCCCGGACCGCCTCAGCCCAGCGCCTGTTCGATCTTCGGCGCGATCGCCTCCGGCGTCGTGGTGGGCGGAAAGCGTTCAAGTACCGTACCATCGCCCCCAATCAGGAACTTGGTGAAATTCCACTTGATGGCGCTGGTCAGCAGGCCGCCCTTCTGCCCCTTCAGGAACTGATACAGCGGATGCGCGCCGCTGCCGTTCACCATGATCTTGGCGAACAGTGGAAACGTGATCCGGTAGGTTGTGTCGCAGAAACCGCGGATCTCGGCATCCGTTCCCGGCTCCTGATGGCCGAACTGGTCGCAGGGAAACGCCAGAACGTTGAAACCACGCGAACCGAAGCGATCCTGCAGCGCCTGCAGCCCCTTGTACTGGGGCGTGAAGCCACAACGCGACGCCGTGTTCACCACCAGCAGCACCTGGCCGCGATAGTCGCCAAGCGACTGGGGCTCGCCGGCATTGGTTCGGACCGTGATGTCATGGAAGCTCATGCCGCGGATGGCTACGCGGTTCCATGAACCGGTTCAAGAGGGCCGCAGCCCGCGGCCAAACCGGCCTGCGGGGCCACTTGCATGGACATGAACGGCGTTCGCTCGCATAATCCGGCCAGCGGCAACACCCAGAACAGCGCCGTACGGAGCGGTCCATAATGAACGATTTCGACCAAACTTTCCTGGAGTTCCAGCGTGCGGAACAGGCCCGCCGCGCGGCCTCCACCTGGCTCTCGGCCTTCGAGCGCGCGCTTGAGTCCCGCCACGTCGCGCAGATCGGCGCCCTGTTCCACGACGACAGCCACTGGCGCGACGTCCTGGCGTTCACCTGGCACATGACGCCGGTCGCCGGTCGCGACACCATCGCCGCCCGGTTGGCCGAGGAGCAGGCCCGCACCGCGGCAAGCGGCTTCCACCTGCCCGCCGGCCGCCGCGCGCCGCGCAACGTCAAGCGCCTTGGTATCGAGAGCGTCGAAGCGATCTTCGAATTCAAGACCCGGATCGGCCGCGGCTCCGGCATCATCCGCCTGTCGCCCGATGCCGCCGACGGCGAAATGAAGGCATGGCTGCTGTCGACAACGCTGGAATCGATCGACGGGCACGAGGAGAAAATCGGCGCCAACCGCCCGACCGGCGCCGCCTACTCGCGGAATTTCGGCGGCGACAACTGGGCGGATGTGCGCCGCAAGGCCGTTGCGTATGAGGACCGGGAGCCGACGGTGCTGGTCATCGGCGGCGCCCAGGCTGGCCTGTCGGCCGCCGCCCGGCTGAACCAGTTGGGCGTCGATACACTTGTCGTGGAGAAGTGGCCACGCATCGGCGATAGCTGGCGCAAGCGCTACCACTCACTGGCGTTGCACAACTCGATCCACCTGAACCACCTGCCGTATATGGAATTTCCGCCAACCTGGCCGAAATACATCCCGAAGGACATGCTGGGGAACTGGTTTGAATTCTACGCCGATGCGATGGAAATCAATTGCTGGACCGACACGGAATTCGTCGGCGGCGAATGGGACCAGCAAGCCCAATGCTGGACCGCTCGGCTGAAGCGCGGCGACGGGACGGAGCGTGTGGTGCGGCCCAGGCACCTGGTGTTTGCCAACGGCGTCAGCTCGTATCCGCTGGTTCCCGACCTGCCCGGTCTGTCGGACTTCAAGGGTCAGGTCATCCACTCGGAAGGCTTTGACAGCGGCGCGGGCTGGGAAGGTAAGAACGCGCTGATCCTGGGCACCGGCAGCAGCGCCAACGACATCGCGCTGGACCTGCACAGCCATGGCGTCAACACGACACTGATCCAGCGTGGCTCGACGACAGTCGTTTCGATTGATCCGAGTGCGCGGCTGAATGAGGCGCTGTGGGATGAGGGCGGATTGCTGGCGGATTGCGATCTGATCGCCTCCTCCTCGACGCCGCCGCTGATCGTCAAGGGCTACAAGGCCGTCGTGAAGCGGATGGTCGAGTTCGACAAGGAGCTGATTGAGGGCCTGAAGGGCATCGGCTTCAAGCATGACATCGGCGAGGACGAAAGCGGCCACCAGATGAAGTATTTCCGCCGGGGCGGCGGGTACAATCTGGATGCCGGCAGTTCCGCGTTGATGATCAAGGGCGAGATCGGTCTGCTGCAGTACGACCGGATCGAACGTTTCGTTGCCGATGGCGCACTGCTGAAGGATGGCAAGACGGTACCTGCCGATCTGCTGGTACTGGCGACCGGCTACTATCCGCAGGTTGAACTTGTCCGCCGCGCACTGGGTGAGGGTGTGGCGGAACGCATCGGGCAGGTCTGGGGCATCGGTCCGGATGGCGAACTCAGCAACATGTACAAGCGCACCCCGCAGCAGGGCGTCTGGTTCATTGCCGGCGGCCTGGGTCAGTGCCGGATCAACTCGAAGTACCTCGCGCTGCAGATCAAGGCGCAGGAACTTGGCCTGCTGGGGCCGCTGAAGACGGCGTAGGGAATTGTCGGGAGGCGAAGCGGGCAACTAACGGCCCACCCCCAACCGTCATGGCGGGCGAAGGCCTGCCACCCATGCCTTGCGGTGGGAACATCCAAGACCCAGACAGCGCGTTTGTGGCAAAGGCGTGGATGGCGGGCCTTCGCCCGCCATGACGGTGGAGCGTCTGCACCGGATCATGCGGCGTCCGATGCAGCTTATGGGGCCTGCGCTCGCGATGGCGATCACGGAACGCTGGCGGTCGACCTCAGTCAAACAATGTCGCCAACCGCTGCTTGATCTGGTCCGCCACATAGAGCGCCAATGCCTGGATCGTCGATGTCGGGTTCACGCCGCCGGATGTCACGAACAGCGATCCATCAACGATGAACAGGTTCTTCACGTCGTGCGCCCGGCCCCAGCCGTTCACCACCGACGTCGCAGGATCGTTTCCCATCCGAGCGGTTCCCAGCAGGTGCCAGCCGCCGTAGTGGAAGGGGCTGTTGACGCAGATATCGGTGGCGCCAGCTTCGGCCAGGAACTCCCGCGCCCGTGCTTCCGCATGCTCCATCATGCGGCGTGAATTCTCGCTGATCGTGTAGTCCACACGCGGCGCCGGGATGCCGTCGCTGTCCGTCAGCTCGGGATCGAGCGTAACACGGTTATGCGCTTCGGGCAGGTCCTCGCACAGCGCGTTCAGGCCAATGCGGCGTCCGTTATGGCCGCGGAACGCCTGATGGTGCCCGATGCCCCAGGGCAGCAGGTCCTTCGACGCCATTTGGATCGCCTCGGACACCGGACCGGCGCCGCGGATGAACTGCATCATGTAGCCACGGACGAAACCGCGCGCGGCATCCGTCTCGTAGAACTCCTTGCTCCACAGGCACAGCGGAGGCGCCCGGTTGGCATCCAGCACCTCATCGACATAGCCGTAGACATTGGTACAGGGGTGGAACATCAAGTTTCGCCCGACCTGATCCGACGAATTGGCCAGGCCCTTCGGAAACCGGCCTGAGGCGGAGTTCAGCAGCAGCCGAGGCGTGCCGACGCCGTTGCAGGCCAGGATGACGAGCTCTGCCGCCTGGAAGCGCTCGATGCCGGCGGCATCGAAATAGACCACGCCCGAGGCCATGCCGTGCTCATTCGTTTCGATACGGCTGACCCGGCAGTGCGTGCGCAACTCAACGCCGGCACGTCGGGCGGCAGGCCAGTAGGTGATGTCCGCACTCGCCTTGGCGCCCTGCGCGCAGCCGGACACGCAAAGGCCAAGGTTCACGCAGCGCGCACGGCCTTCATAGTCCGTGGTGGCGACGGAGGTGTCGGACGGCCACCAGTGCCAACCCAGCCGGTTCATCGCCTGTGCGACACGCGTGCCGGACCGCCCGAGCGCGAGCGGCGGCATGACCGGATCCTGCGACGGAGAGGCCGGATCGCCCGGCAGGCCGGAAACGCCCATCATGCGGTCGTTCTCGGCGAAGAACGGCGCCAGCGTCTGGTAGTCCACCGGCCAGTCATCGGCAACGCCATCCAACGTGCGCACGCGGAAATCCGATGGCTGCAGGCGGGGAAAATGCGCGGCATACAGAATCGTGCTGCCGCCGACGCCGTTGAAATTCACCACCTTGATCGGGGAGGTGTCCTCGCTGACGGGATAATCCTCGCGCCGGCCGCGCACGTTCGGGCTGGCATGGAAATCGGCCAGGACCCGCGCCTCCCAGTCACGGCCGGTGGTGGGATAGCGCGACGGGTCGGTCCAGCCGCCCTGCTCCAGGCAGACGATCCGCATCTTCGTGTCGGCCAGGCTCCACGCAACCGCTGCACCGGAGGCACCGGCGCCCACGATCAGCACGTCCACAGTGTCTTTCATTGCGACGCCACCCTTGTATCGCTGTGGCCGAACATGCGGCGCACCAGGCGGGAAGGCAAACGCCCACGTGACCGGCGCGCGTACCGGACGCATGGCGGTTTCCGCTAACCGTGGTATGCGGGCGGCGCGACGATTGAACAGGCGCAAGAGGGACATCGTCCCGCACGATCCGGTTGAGATGGCACACGACGGGCGCTTCGAAATTTTCCTGGCCGCGGCACCGGGGCTTGAACCGGTCCTTTGCGACGAACTGCGCGGCAAGGGCTTTAACCGGCCCGAACCGGTGCCGGGCGGCGTTACCATCCGCGGTGGCTGGCCTGAGGTGTGGCGCGCGAATTTGTGGGTGCGCGGCGCCGGCAGTGTGCTGGCGCGGATCGATTCGTTTCGTGTTGTCCACCTCTCGCACTTGGACAGCAGAGCACGGCGGGTGAACTGGGCAAGCGTGCTGCGGCCGGATGTCACGTTTCGTGTGGAAGCATCCTGCGCTGCCTCGCGCATCTACCACAGCGGCGCGGCGGCGGAACGGATCGCCACGGCGATCCGCGAGACGCTGGGCGCGCCCGAGGCGGCGGATGCAGAGATCGTGGTGATGGCGCGCATCGAGCGCGATGTCTGCACGATCAGCGTCGATACCTCCGGCGAGCCGCTGCACAGGCGCGGCTACAAGGCGGAGGTGAACCGCGCGCCGATGCGCGAGACGCTGGCCTCGCTGTTCCTGCGGCAGTGCGGCTACGATGGCGCCGAACCCGTGCTCGATCCGATGTGCGGGTCCGGCACGTTCGTCATCGAGGCGGCCGAGATCGCAGCGCGGCTGAACCCCGGCCGGCACCGGCACTTCGCCTTCGAAAAGCTGGCAACCTTCGACGCCGAGGCGTGGCAGCGGATGCGTGCCGTGCAGAGCCAGCGCGTTCCGGCACATCATTGCTACGGCAGCGACCGCGATGCAGCAGCCATTGCCATGAGCCAGGCCAATGCCGAGCGGGCGGGCGTCGCCGCATGGACCGAGTTCCGCCAGTGCCCGGTCAGCGAGATCGTTCCGCCTCCGGGTCCGCCCGGCTTGGTCATCACCAACCCGCCCTACGGCGCTCGGCTTGGCGACAAGCAGAAGCTTTCGGCGCTGTATCACGCGCTGGGGCAGACGCTGAAAACCCGGTTTGCAGGGTGGCGCGCCGGGATTCTGACCAGCGAGCCGACCCTGGCCTACGCAACAGGCTTGCCGTTCCTGCCGACTACCGCGCCGGTGCCGCACGGCGGGCTGCGGATATCGCTGTTCCGGACGGCGGCGCTGGGGTGATGCTAGATTTGCCCGATCAGGGTCGTGCCTCGCCCGACCGGCATCCCGGCGCGTCGCCGATCGGACCGATGCGGTAACATCGGAGCGAACCAGGGGCAGTGATCCGGTATCGCATTCATCGGCTTTATGCTTGAAACGTCCGGCGCAGCGGTCCGGCCGACGCGCCCATGCAGAACGACCAAGCCAGAGGTGGAGGATTATGCCCGACTCGTCGCCCTTGTCGCAGATGGACCCGTCCGAAGATGGCGTCTATGCGATCTATTCCCTGTGCTACGGCCGCGTCGAAACGCGCCGCGTGCACGACAACTTCATGATCCGCGACATGCATGATGGGCCGATGCCGCTGGACTACAATGTCTGGATCGTCCGCAACGCGCACCGCACCGTGCTGGTCGACACCGGCTTCAGCCAGCGCGCCGCGGCGGAGCGGTCCCGGCCGATCGACTTCAACCCGATCGAGGTGCTGCCCCGCCTCGGCATCAAACCCGATGCCATCGATGACGTGATCATCACCCACCTGCACTACGATCACGCCGGCAACATGGACAAATTCGCCAAGGCCCGGTTTCACATCCAGGACGCCGAAATGGCGTTCGCTACGGGTCGTTGCATGTGCGAGGCGCATATCCGCGTGCCGTTCGATGTCGAGGACGTGGTGACGCTGGTGCGGCACACCTATGCGGGCCGGGTCTGCTTCCATGACGGCGATGAGGACCTGCTGCCGGGCATCTCGCTGCACGCCCTGCCCGGGCACAGCGGCGCTGTGCAGGCGGCGCGGGTGATGACGCCGCGCGGGCCGGTCCTGCTGGCGTCGGATTCAACGCACTACTACAGCAACTTCCTGCGGCGGGCACCGTTTGTGCTGACGGTCGATGCGCCGGCGACGATGCGGTCGTACAGCAGGATCATGAAGCTGGGCGGCAGCACCGACCGGATCATTCCGGGGCACGATCCGAAGGTGCGCCGGCTATATCGCAGCTTCAGCGTCGATGGCCTTGAGTTGCTGGCGCTGCACGAGGTGCCGAAGCCGCACAGCGTCGAGGATTTGATCAGGTTTGATTACTAGCCCGGCGTTCTCGTTCTTAAGCCGTGATGGTGGGCCTGCGCCCGGATTGCGTTAAGATAAGCCAGTGGACAACGGCCATTGCTATCTCGTCATGGCGGGCGAAGGCCCGCCACCCACCCCTTGCGGTTGAAGATACCAGACAGATACAGCGCCTTTGTGGCAAAGGCGTGGATGGCGGATATTCGCCCGTCATGACGGTGCAGCGTCTGTGCGCTCGTCCGGCGTCCGATGCAGCTTGTCTTAACGCTTGCATGACCTCGCGCCTACCATGACGAACAAGCAATGACACACCGCACCGCCCGTCACGCCGCCGCCATCCGCGGGCTGGCGTGCCGAGGCACCAGAATCCCGATCAACATCAGGTTCACCAGATTGAACGCGACACCGGCGACGAACGCCGGTGCGTAGTAGCCATAGGAGTCATGGATCAGGCCGGCGAGCCAGCCGCCCGCCGCCATGCCGAGTGCGCCGGGGAACAGCACCGCCGGCACGCGCCAAGACGCCTCCGCGGCGGGGAATATCTCGCGGATCGCCAGGATATAGCCCGGGATCAAGCCGCCGAACGCCAAACCAAACAGTCCGGAGACGGAATACAGCCCGATCTCATCCTGGGTAAGCAGGAACGCCCCCGTCGCCGTGGCCATGCCGATCGAGGCGTAGAGGATCGTGCGCAGGCCGCCCACGCGGTCGGCCACCCAGCCCCAGATCTGCTGCGCAATCACGCCGGCGCCGAGTTGCACCGATAGCATGGCCGCGCCGGATTGTGCGCCGATGCCGATATCGCCGCAGAAAGCCACCATGTGCGAGAGTGGAATCGACATGGTCACGCAACAGCAGAAGATCGCCGCCGCCAGGATCGCCAGCACGACGTTGGGCGCCAGCCCCGCCACCGGACGGAAGCTCCCGCTGCCCGCACGCGCGCCACCCACACCAATGGCCAGATCCGGCGGCGTGCGGTAGAAGATCGCCGCCAGAATCGGCACGGTTGCGACGATGACGGCGCTGTACAGCAGCATAGTCGTCCGCCAGCCATAGCGCTGAATTCCGGCCGCCAGCACGACCGGCCAGATCACCCCCGCAACGTACTGCCCCGACGAAACCAGCGCCACCGCGGACCCCCGCCGGCGATCGAACCAGCGTGTCACATAGGCAATGGTCGGTGCGAACATGCCGGCGCCACCGAGCAGGCCGAGCAGCAGCAGGTTGCAGGCGTAAAGACTGTAGAGGCCGCCCTTGGAGGCCAGGAACAGGCCCAGTGCGATCATGCAGCCGCAGAACATGGCAACCGCGCGCATGCCGATGCGCCCGGCGAGCCAGCCCATCGCGATGCCGCCCAGGCCGGAGCCGACATAGGTCAGCGACACCGCCAGAGCGGGCGCCGCGCGCTGGGTGCCGAACTCGGCGGCGATGGGCGCCAGCGCCACGACGGTCACCAGCGGCGCGCCGTAGGCGATGCTGAGAACCAGCAACGCCACTCCGGCAATTACCCAGGACCGCCCGGACTCAATGCCGCGCGCAGCCGAGACGCTCCCACCCATTTGGCCGTTTCCTCGCCTTCGTTGCCGCGACTACAGCACGTCCGGAGGCCGGCAGGAATGGCGCGCGCCACAGGGACGCATACGCGCCATGTTCGAGGATGATGGGCGGACGATCGAGCGTCAGGCGGCCCGGCCGGCTTCGGCGCGATCGGCCGCGGCAGCGGCGGATTGCCAGCCGAACGCCGGCGCCACCTCCCGGGCGACAAGTTCGATCGAGCGCAGGATCAGCGGATGCGGCGGGTCGACCGAGTGCACCTGCACGGCCAAATCGGTGCAGCGCGCCAGCGTCCGGTCGGCGCGCAGCGAGGCGATGACGTCGTCGGGCGTGCCGACATGCACATCGAAAATCCGGATGATGTCGGACAGACTGTCGCTCGTCAGGGAATGCCCCTGCTCGACAAAGCGGCGCGCTTGCACGCGCAGGCCGACATCCGCCAGGCGCAGCGCCTCCGCCCTCGTGTCCGCGACGAACACACTACGGGAGCCGACGATGCGGGGGGCCTGACCGGCCGGCAGCGCCGCCAGATAGGCGTCGATGATCGGCTCCTGAATCTCGGCCAGCGTCGCGTCCGGCGCTTCCGGCGGACGCGGCTGGGTGCGCGACAGCATCAGCCCGTCGCCCGCCCGCCCGGCTCGCGCGCCGCCGGCGACCGAAAACGTCGCCTGCCAGATGCGGCGGGCCAGGTCGGGATGGTTCGGATAGATCGTGTCGCCGCCCGGCACCGGCCCACCCTGCAGCGCGCCGCGCAGCCGATCCAGATGACGGATGAAAATGTCGTTGCGGTCGCGGTCGTCGAGCTCGAACCCGGCAAAGGCCGTGGGGTTGCCGCCATTGCCGACGCCCAGTTCCAGCCGGCCGCCGCTCATCAGGTCGAGGACGATGGCGTCCTCGGCCACGCGCACCGGCATTTCCAGCGGCAGCGTGATGATGCCGGTGCCCAGGCGGATGCGCGAGGTCCGCGCGGCGACGTGGCTGAGGAAGACGAACGGCGACGGCAGGCCGCCCTCGTCTTCATGGAAATGGTGCTGCGCCACCCAGGCGGCGTCGTAGCCCAGCCGTTCCGCGTGAGCGATCTGTTCGGCAGCCAGGCGGTAGCGCTCTGCCGCGGGCGCCGCGTCGAGCAGCCGGGTGAAGAAGGCGAGGCGCTGGAATCGCGGCAGATTGTTCACCGGGGGATGGTAGGGCGGCGGTTCCGCAATCCGCAATAACCTGCCGCCCGGGCCAGTAGAGCAACGGCCTGCGCGGCGGCGGGTAATGCCCTACACGTCGGAGAAGGGCCCTGCCCTATCCCGCCGCGGCGCAAATGCGGTCGACCAAGGCCGCCGCATCCGCCACCCAGGCCAGCGCATCGGCGCCACTTCCGGAAGCCGGCAGCGTGTCCGGCATAATGTAGCGGTGCTGCAGGCTGCACGCCTCGGCAATCAGGTCGAAATCGTGCGGCGGGACGCCGGGACGGGTGACCAGGACCAGCCGGGCCGACGGCTCGGCGCAGAGCAAGGCCGCATGAAACGCGTCGCCGACAGCGCCCGCGACGACATCGGCGGTGGCGAAGATGGCGACGTGGTCGGCCAGCGTCAGCGACTCCGGCTGGACAACGCTCCAGCCGCGCGCCTGCAACAGCGCCTCAATTACCTCCTCCGGCTCCAGGCGGCCTTCACTGTCCGGCAGTCCACGGCGGGACAGCCACACCAGCCGGCCTTGCCCCGGCCCCGTGGCGCGGTGCACGGCCAGGGCGCTGGCCTGCCGTGGATGCATCGTCAGCATGGTCTGCCGCCCGGCGTCGGGCAGGATCACCTGCTCCACCAGCACCGGCGCCTTGACGTGCACATGGCGGTGCCGGTCGAGCCCCAGCAGGCGCCAGAGCTGGGCGATCAGGTCCGGCCAGGGTTCTGTCAACAGCGCCCGGTCAGACTGCCAGATCACCGGCAGGTCGGGGTGCTGCCGCAGGAACCACAGCCGCGACAGGCCGCCCAGCAGAAGCTGCCCGAACTTGGCGCCGAGTGTGCCGCCGTAAATATGCGGACCGGTCAGCCGCTCCGAAATCACCAGGGACTGGCCAACGGCTACGCCGCGATTCGGGAACGCATCCAGCAGGCGCCCGTCGCTGCCGATGGCGCCGACCCGCCATCCGCCATCAGCGGCAGCACCCGGTTCGGCCGGCAGGAAGGTGACCATGCTGAAGGACTGCGTCCGCAGCGGAAAGCCGCTACTGACCGGCGGCGTGCGCTGGGGGATCTCATCGACCGCCTCGCCGGCCGGGCCCGGCACAAAGGTCGCCCGCGCCTCCTGCAGGCCGTGGCGCAGGAAGTGCTCAAAGCCATTGCGGAACGCCTTGTCGCGGATGGCCGCCTGCACATCCTCGAAATAGGCCCGGTAGCGCGGTTCCGAAAACTGCGGATTCGGATCGAGGCCGGCAGCATCGGGGCATTGCAGATAATGCTGCAATCCGCAGCGCCACCGTCCCGCTCTGATTTCCTCGGCCACGTGCGGATAGCGCTGCCGGTACCACACGGGATCGAACAGCAGCGACACCACCGGTTCCGGATCGCCCAGGCAGAGATGGTGCAGCAGCGTGGTAAACGCGCCGTCCTGCCGCAGGCGGGCGCGCACATCGTAAGGTGCGAGCGTGGCATAGATATGCGGGTCGAACAGCCAGTGGCCGCTCAGGCCCTGGAACTGGCCAATCCGCAGGAAGTGGTCGTAGGCATCGCCGTCCTGCACGGCGTCATACGGCCGGCGATAGGCGGTGGTGACGCGCTGGCGGTACAGCTCCAGGTTGAACAGCCAGTGCGGCGACAGCGTGTGATGGCCGTGACGGCAGTAGTGGTCGAACCCGGACCGGTACTCGCCGCTGCGGATCATCGCGGCGACGTCCGGATACTGGTCCAGATACCAGCTTTCGCAGAAATACGGATTTGGCGACTGGCGCAGGACCGGGCCGAGTGCGAGATAGACCTGCTCCGGCTCATGCTCCGGCGACTGCCGCAGCAACTGATCCATCATCGGGTAGGCGAAGCGGTACCAGTCCGGGTCAAAGGCGCGCCAGCGCTCCGCAGGCCGGCTCCGGTTCGTGATCGGTCCTTGCGCCATTGACCGGCTACGCCAGCCGCGGGTCCGGCACGCGCGCCGCCACCAGCACGTCGACAGCGGCGACGCCGGCGGACAGCAGCGCCTCGGCACAGGCATTCGCGGTCGCGCCCGAGGTCAT
>JAFEFW010000105.1 GCA_018240405.1 Pseudomonadota bacterium | reverse complement strand
GATCTCAAAGACGGCCTGGCGGTCGCCAAGCTCGAAGGTCAGCATGAAGCGCTCTGGCGAGTCGCCTTGTGTCATCCGGGCGCGCCCGAACATGCGGAACATCGCCCAGGGACCGGTCTCCTGCAGTGCGCTGCTGCCGCTGGATAGCGGCGGCTGGAACACCAGGCGCACCGTCTGCATCCGCGTTTGGCCTGGCCAGACGATCTGCGTCGCGCGCGGCGGACCGTGCACTGACAGCACTGCCGTGCCGTCAAAGTCCAGCAGCGCCTGGGTCGAGGTGGCGTCCAGGCTGGTCGGTGCGATGTCAAACCGCACCGTCGGCGCGGTGGCGCCGCCGGCGAAGAACAGGTCGCGGATCACCGCGGCGCGCTGGAACTGCTGCAGGTCGGCCGGCGAGACCGGCGCCGCCATGCCTTCCACCGGCTGCAGTACCCAGTTCTTGCCCGAGGTATCCACGTACGGTCGAAGCTGCGTGTTGAAGAACCCGTCGATCAGCCCGCCCGGCGCGAACAGCCGGGCAAAGTCATCCAGCGGCACGTCTTTGGTCGATCCGGCGATGAAAGGGTAGCGGTCGGTGACCGCCAGCGCGCACATCGGCCCCGGGCCGCCGGTCCCATTCCAGGCCGCAACGATCTGCTGGCGGGCATTGCCGCCCCGCAGTGCCGTGCTGCCCGCCGCGACCGTGGTCAGCCAGCGTGCGACCATGGGTGGCTGGCGTTGCGCCTCGGCCCGCAGCGCTGGTGCGGGATCGTCACCGGGGGCGAGGGCAGGCGGGGGCGATCCGGCTGGCGCCTGCGCCAGCTTGGCCATCTGCTGGCGCACGTCGTCTATGCCCTTCAGCAGGAAATCAAGAGGTGCCCCTGGGCCGCTCCCCACCAGGTCGCGCAGCGGCTTGAAATGCGCATCCACCTCGGCACCAGGCGGCGGTGGTGGCGGCTGCCCCGCCACGGCGCTGCCGAACAGGCCTTGCAGCCGCTCATTCGTCGCCGGTTGCGCCGGAGTCCCCGGCTTGCCGGCTGCCGCCTTCGCCAGATCGGGTGGTGGCACGGACAGCGTCGTCTGCCGGGCGATCGAGGTCAGCAGATCGCGGATCGGCGACTGCGGCGAGGCCAGAATGAACAAATCCTGCGCCGCCTGCGACACGCTGCGCAGCGGCACCACGTTCAGGTCGTCGAGCATCCGGTCCCAGGCTTGGATGTACTCGTTCACGTACATCGCGATGACATCCCGCTCCAGCGCCGCCATGGCGGGACCGTTCGGGTCGATCTCAATCCGCGCGCCCAGCACCCAGCTTTCCGACGCCACGCTGCGCGCGGCGTCCGCCAAGGCCGGCAGCAGCACGCGGTGGAAACCATCCACGGTGAAGAAGCCGGGTATGCCGTCGGTCAACGGCTTTCCGGACAATCGCGTGAACACACCCGCCCCCGCCGGTCCCAGCGCATCGCCAGGTCGCCACGGCGGCAGTGCCCGTGCGGCGGGGGAGGGTTTGATCCGCGAATACACACGCTGCGCCAGCGACACCCGGCTGAACGTCGCGCGCGCCCGCGCCACAAGGTCACCGTCCAGCGGTATCGGTGGCAACGGTTCGGCCAATAGCGCGTCGAGGTGGCGCAGCAGCGCTGCGCGTAGCGGCGCCGCGGTGGCGCCGGGATAAGAGGTCTGCCAGTCCAGCGACATCCATTCCTGCACCAGGCTGCGATCGAGCGGTCCGGCGGAGCCGAGCATCAGGTAGACGCGCGTGGCCTCATACAGGAAGTCCGGCTGGTTCAGCCGGCCGCGCATTTGCGCCTCCAGGCGCCAGATCAGCCGGGGCAGCAGCACGCGTTCGAGCGCATGGCGGTAGACAGTGCCGGCGGCGGTGCCCAGCTTGGCGTTTTGCGACAGCCCCGCGGACCAGAAGCCGCTGCCGGCAGCAGGCTGATCGATGCCGTAGGGCAGGCCGCGCGCCATATCGAGCAGCGGAGCGATCCGCGGCAGGTCGCCGTCATTGACCGGGTCGAGCGGCAGGCGCTTTGCCGCCTGCTCATACGCATCCAGTGCCTGCGCCGACACGGCAATGGCGCGGTCGCCACGCTGTCGCGCCGCCCACAGTGCGACACCGCCCGCGGCCACCACGATGCCGATGGCGGTGAAGGCGCCGATCCGCAGCAGCGTCCGCCGGCGTCCGGCCCCCGGACGCTCCGACACTAGCATCGCCTCATTGAAGACGACATCGCGCAGCAGCCGCGTCAGGAAGTAGCTGCGGCCCTGCACCGGCCGCAGGCTCGGCAGCCGCTTCTGGTCGAGGCCGAAGCCGCGGGCGAGCGCAGCGGTCAGCCGGTCGATCGGCGTGCCTTCCTGCGTCCCCGAGGTGAAATAGGCACCGCGCAGCAGCGGCGCCGGGTCAAGGCGGGAGCCACCGAACGCCTCCTGGATGAACGCGGTCAGCGGCTGCTCCAGGCTGGCCACCTGCGCCGGGAACCCGCCGATCATGACCCGCTGCTCCGGCCCCCGCTCTGCCTGCAAGTGGTCGAGCAACTGGCTGTCCAGCCGGTCCACCAGGGCGCGGAATTCGAGCGGAAACAGCCCGGCGGCGCCGGCCTCGCCCAGGGTGGGCGGGAAGGTCATGCCCCAGACCTGGCTGCGGCGGTCGCGATCCAGTTCGGCGAAGAACTCGGTAAAGCCGGCGATCCGGTCGGACTTGGTCAGCAGCAGGTAGACCGGCAGGCGGATGCCGAGGCGGGTTTCCAGCTCCTTCAACCGCTGTCGGATGGCCCGGGCATTGGCCAGCCGTTCGGCCTCGGGCGCCTGCGCCACCGTATCGATGCCGATGGCGACCAGAACGCCGTTCAGCGGTTGCCGCGGCCGCGTGCGCTTCAGCAGATCGAGGAAGGTCTCCCAGCCGCTGCGGTCGACGCGGGCGTCGGAATCCTGCGTCGTGTAGCGGCCCGACGTGTCGATCAGGACCGCATCGTCGGTGAACCACCAGTCGCACAGCCGCGTGCCGCCGACGCCGGCGACCATGTCGGCGCCCATTTCCGCCGCCAACGGAAACCGCAGCCCGGCATTGACCAACGCCGTCGTCTTGCCAGCGCCCGGCGGGCCGATGATCACGTACCAGGGTTGCTCGTAAAGATAGCCGCGCGTGCGGCGGGCGCGTTGCAGCAGGTCCAGCGCGCGGGCGAGTTTCTCGCGCAACGCGGCGGCTTCCTCCGACGCGGCCGCCTCGGACGGATCAGCGGCTGTCCCGGTCAGGCCGGCGGTCAGTTCCGACTCGCGCCGGCGGCCGAGCAGGGTGAGTGTGAGATTGATGGCGAACCAGACCAGTAGCAGCGCGGCGACGACCGCCAGGCGGACGACCCAGCCCTGCAGCGGCGGCAGCAGCGGGCCAAGGAACCACACCAGCAGGCACAGCAGGAAAATGCCGACGCCGCTCAGGACCCAGCGCGAGAACAGGATACCGAGAATGGGACTCATGCCGCTTCGCTCCCGCATTCCGGGCGGCGCCGGCAAGCAGCGCATCACCGTCCTTGACGCTGTGATATGATAACTGATGCGAATAACACAGTGATTTCACATTGAGGCTTGCTTTGCCCCTGGTCCCGTCCCCCACCATCCTGAGCACCGATGCCATGGGCCGGGTGGCGCCGCCGATCGTTGCCTCGGTCGGGCAGCAGGGCGTCAACAACGCGAAGGACGTGTTCATCGTTCAGTCGCTGCTAAATGAGCGTCTGCCGAAGCCGCACACGCCGCTGCCGGTCACGGGCGTCATCGATCCCGGCACCGTCCTGGCGATCAAGGCGTACCAGGCGGTGATGGTGAATATGGTCCCGCCCAGCGGCGTGGTCGAACCCGGCAGCACCACCTACTACTCGCTGGCCGCCCGCCCCCTGGTGGATGACACGCCGCAGGCGAAGCCGGGGCGTTACGGGGAGTTACCGCAGGAGGTGATCGATGCCGCGATTGCCTCCCGCCTGCACTGGAACGTGCCGGTGTCGGTGACTCTGGCGCAATGGATTGTTGAAAGCGCCTGGGGCGCGGCGATGCCGCCGGCAAGCAACAATCCGTTCGGCATTAAGGCGGTCGGCGACCAGCCGGCGGTGGAGAGCCCGACGCGGGAGGTGGTGGACGGATCCAGCGTCACGGTCACGGCGCGCTTCCGCCGGTTTACGTCGTTGACCGAGGCCTTCGATCAGCATGGCCGGCTGCTGGCGACCGCGGCAGTCTACAAGCCGGCGATGGGGCAGGTACAGGATCCCGAGGCGTTCGCCGACGCGCTAACCGGCGTCTACGCGACGGACCCGCAATATGGATTCACGCTGAAATGGGTGATCCGGAATTACGGGTTGATGCGCTACGACCGGTGAGGCGTGTCAGCGGACGTCGGATGGATGGCGGTCGGGCCAGAGCGTCGCTGCATATCGATGCCGTGAAGGATAGATTATTATTGCACTAAAGGGCTATATTGTACAAAAATTCTGTAAAGGGATTGTGGCGCCGCCGCTGCAGTGACGTTCCACTGTTAATCCATGTACATCAATAATTTTCTCTTCGGCATCGGCTGATAGCGACCGTTCCTTTGGCGCATCCATACTGGTCACTGGCTGTTCACAGGCTCGGTGTGCCCGCAGGCCGCGGCTCCAGCCACTGCAACAGCTTCTCGGTCAATGCCGACAGCGTCAGCGGTTTGGTCAGCTGGTCGTCCATGCCCGCGGCCAAGCTGGCTTCCCGGCTGCCGGGCATCGCATGTGCCGTCAACGCGATAATGGGCGTGTGTTTCCCCTGAAACGTCTCCAACTGCCGGATTGCCCGCGTTGCCTCGTAGCCGTCCATCTCCGGCATCTGGCAATCCATCAGCACCAGGTCGAAGCGCCCGGCCCGGCAGGCAGCCACCGCTTCCAGCCCGTTCGCCGCGTCGGTCACGCGGCAGCCCAGAGTCTCCAGCAGCGCGTGTGTCACTCGCATGTTGGCGGCATTGTCCTCCACCACCAGGATGGAGACCGCATTCCGGCCGAGTTGCCGCAAGGCCGACTGAAAGGCGCGCCCGGCCGGCGTCTCGGCCGCTATCGGATCCGGGGCAGGTGGCGGATCCACCGGTGGCGGATGCTGCACGCGGGGTTGCGGCAGCAGGGTCGCGGAGCGCTGAAACCAAGCAGTGAACCAGAAGGTTGATCCGGTCCCGACGGTGCTGTTGACGCCAATATCGCCGCCCATCATGTGTACCAGCTGACGGGCGATCGATAAACCGAGGCCGGTGCCGCCATAGCGGCGCGTCATCGAACTATCGGACTGGGTAAAGGCTTCGAAGATGGCCTCCTGCTTGTCGGCCGGGATGCCTATGCCGGTATCGGATACTTCAAACCGCAGCAGCACATCCTGTCCGCGCTCCTGCTCCAGCGAAACCCGCATCACGACGCTGCCGCTCGGCGTGAACTTGACGGCATTGCTGACGAGGTTGCTGAGAATCTGCAATAGCCGGTGTGCATCGCCCACAACCATGACATTCAGCGAGTCCGGCAGAATTGCCGACAGTGTCAGTCCCTTGGTGCGTGCCTGATCCGCCAGCAGCATACGCACGTCGTGGATCAGCGTTGGCAGGTGGAACGGTGCCAGGTCCAGTTCCAGCTTACCCGCTTCGATCTTTGACAGGTCCAGGATGTCGTCGACGATGCGCAGCAGCGTCCGGCTCGAGCGGATCGCCGTCTCGAGGTAGCGGCGCTGGACCGGCGTCAGTTCGGTCAGCTGCATCAGCTCGATCATGCCGACTACTTCGTTCAGCGGCGTGCGAATTTCGTGGCTCATATTTGCCAGGAACTGCGTTTTGGCCTGGCTCGAAGTCTCGGCATGGTGCAGCGCCTGCCGCGTTTCCGCCGCCTTTTGCCGCAGCGCGTGCAGCATGGTGTTGAAGGCCTCGCCCATCCGGCGCACCTCACGCGGCACCAGACCTTTGACCGGGGGCATGGCCACTTCTTCATTGCCCCGCAGCACCGCTTCAGCGACGTCGGCCACCGCGCGGACCGGCTTCATCAGTTGCAGCGCGAACAGCCATCCGAGGGAGATGACGGCGATAAACGCCAGCCCGGCGACCATCGCTGCGACCGAGGTGGGTTGATGCGCCCTGCGGCGAAGCTCCTCGACCGGTTGCGGCACCATGACGCCCCAGCCGGTTTCCGGCACGACGGAATAACCGGCGATCAGTTCGCCGTTGAAGGATACCGAGTGGAACGTGCCGACACCGCTCTCGCCGCGCATCATGGCGGCGACCACCGGCACGCTTGAGTAGTCGTGAGACAGGGCCATCCGCTCTTTCAGCGGATGAGCGATCACCTGGCCTTTCGGATCCACAATCACGGCGTGGCCCCGCTCGCCGAAGGCGATCGCCTGTTGCAGAGAGACCAGGTAGCTGGTGCCGATGATGCCGAGGCCGAGCCGGCCGTCGGGGAGCGCTTTCACCAGATAGAGCACGGGTTCATTGCTGTCGTCGCGATGCAGCGGGCTGAACCGGATCTTGTTCAATGCCGCGCCGGCAAGCGATCGCAGGTCCCTAAGTGTCGTCGGGACTGTGGGCGGCTGGGTGTCACCAGCAAGTCCCCGCAGCCAACGCTCCTGCCGGTCATCCGGGCCGAGCACACAAACGTGGCGGAAGCCGAGCCCCTCCAGCAGCCCGACCAGCGCCGGGTTGGGCTCTGCCATTTGATCGCTTGCCAGCGCCAGGTTCATCGCTGCTTCGACGTCCCGCACATAGCGCGACATGGTCGCCGTGAGGTTGCGGGCGATCAGCAGGTGCCGTTCGTGCACCGCGTCCAGTTCACGCTGGTAGCTGATGCGGCTCTCTAACGATGCCAGGATCGTAATCGGCACCGCTGCGACGATGACGAAGGCGACGATCAGCATGTCCTGGAGCCTGAAGCCGCGGCGGGGCGGTGGGCTTCGCAAACGGTCGGTGTCCCGCTCACGCTCAGACGGGGACGAACCGCGTCCTGGTTCGGGCGCCGACGGCAATACTTGGGCTTCCTCTCACAGACACGTTTGCGTGATAGACACCTAACATCCAAATTCAGCGTCGCCCAGATATTTCAGAATATGTCACGGCGAAATATCCCAAAATTTGTAAATATCGCACACGTGCAGCACATTTCTGGTTGTATTGCGATCAGAATGCAACTTATGGGGACATGATTGACATTGATATCTAATATTTAGCGTATTCATGTGGACGCAGCCGCGACTGTTAGACGTTGAGTCCGTGCCACCCTCGCGGCAACCAGAGGCCGTACCGCCCAATTATTTCCGGTCGCTATTGCCTGCAGCATCAGCCTGCGCGTTTTGCGGCAGCCTTAACGGGCTGTCGTATCTGATGCCCTAATATCTCTGCTGATTGCCTGAGGCGGTGCAACCCGCCTTATTGGCCAATGCTGCTGCCGCGACGCCCGAGAGGCTCCGCCCGCCAACGCCCAGCGCATTTGGTGCGGACGTCGCCCTGCCCGCCGACTTTGCCGGTAGAGGCAATTCGGGTGGTGAGCTGTCAAATGGGCCGACAGACCTAGACATGACGCGCACGCGCCATGCAGCGCCGCCGACATAGCCGAAGGACTCGAGGTACGGGTCGCTCGTAAAGTGCTGCGATCGCGCCGCAAACACGGCGGACTGTCCCGCCGTGGGCAGCGTATCGTCAGCCTGGTCGCGCGGCCGTTAGCGCCGCACCCCCAGCCCGCGCATGAACTGGTCGCGAATACGGGACGGGTCGCGCTCCGTCGTGTCCTTCGGCTTGTCGGTATCGATGCGGCAGCCGATCAGCCAGGGACCATCCTCGCGCAGCGCCAGGGCGATCAGGTCGGCAAACGCGTCCTCATCCGCCGCCCAGGCGCTCTGCGCCAGGCCCGACGCCCGGGCAATGCCGACAATATCGGCGCCGAGTTCGGTCTGCGTCTTCTGCCCACCGGTGATCTGGTAGGCGCCGTTGTCCATGATGACGATGCACAGATTCTTCTGCGCCCGCGCCGCCACGGTGGACAGCGCACCCAACTGCATCAGGATCGAGCCGTCGCCCTCCAGCGCAAACGTCCTGCGCTTCGGCTGCGCGATCGCCACGCCCAGCGCGATCGGCACAGCCAGGCCCATGCTGCCCAGCATGTAGAAATTCTGCTGGCGCCGGCCGGTCGGCGTCTCCGAGGCAGCCCAGAGGTCGAAATTGGTGTAGCCGATACCGCCGATCACCGCCTCATCCTGGTGCAGCAGGCTGACCAGCTTCCTGGTGATGGCATAGCGGTTCATCACCTTGGCCTGGTCCCGGGTCGCCGGGTGGTTCGCGAGGTTTGCCATGGACCGCCCCCTACTTCGCGAAGACTTTGCCGCCGGTCAGCAGCGGCGACAGGATGAAGCAGACGGGCGCCATCGTCGCCACCGCCTGGGTGATGCTGCGGTCGAGGATGAACTCCGCCTCGTCCAGCCGGGTCATCGTGTGCTGCTCGATCGACAGCGCGTCCAGCACCGGACGCATGGTCCGCGCGACCAGCGACTGACCGATGTTGAATTCTCCCAGTGTGCCGCGTTCGGAGACCATCATCAGCGTCGGAATCTGGAATGGGACCGACAATGATGCCAGCACGTTCGGCAGCGTGGCAAAGCCGGAAGTCTGCATCAGCAGGATGCCGCGCGTGCCGCCCATCCAGGCGCCGGCGGTGATGCCCAGGCCTTCCTCCTCCCGGGTGACGGCGAAGCAGGTGAAGAACGGATCAGCCTCAAGCGCGGCGATCAGCGGGCGCAGCACGTTGTCCGGCACGTAGACGATGAGGCTGACATCGTGGCGCTTCAGCACGTCGCGCGTGATCTCATACCACGCTCTGCCGTCGGTCTCGGCGTTCATGGGTATTCCCTCCCAGGCTTGGGGCGGAGAGGCGTGTGTCACGATTCCCCGGCATGAGCAAATGTCGCGGGCAATGTCAGGCCGGCGCGCGGCGCCAGGCGAAGGCAAGCAGGCCCGCGCCGATCAGCAGCGACCCGCCGGTCCGGTTGACCGCATGCTGTGCGGCCGGGCTACGCAGGAAGCCCCGTGCCGCGGCGGCGAGCCAGGCGTAGAGCGCCGCATTCAGCGCGGCGAGGATAACGAACGTCGGCACCAGGATGCTGGCCTGCGCCAGGACCGGCCGTGCCGTGTCCATGAACTGCGGCACGAAGGCGACAAAGAAGATGATGCTCTTCGGGTTGGCGGCGGTGACTGCATAGGCGTGCGCCATCATCGGCCGCCAGCCGCGGTCTTTCACCGCGAGGATGTGCGCCGGACCCACCGGTGCGCGCCACAACCTGACCCCGAGGTAGATCAGGTAGGCACCACCGACCCAGCGCAGCACGGTGAAGATCGTTGCCGACGCCATCAGTACGGCACCGAGGCCGAGCATCGATGCGGTCATGGCCGTCAGGTCGCCCAACGCGACCCCGGTGACAATGGCGGCAGCGGCTTTGCGACCATGGCCGAGTGCGTAGGAGACGACCAGCAGCACGGTCGGGCCGGGAATGATCAGCATGATGACGGAGGCCGCGACGAAGGCGAGCCAGTGGTCGAGTGGCATGGGGACCTCAAAGCGCTATCGTGATCACCGATCCACAGGGCGCAGCCAAGTGCAAGAGCCTTTGTTGCGTGATCGCAGCGCACACCTTCCTGGCGCTCTCCCGGCCGCCAAACCGATCCCGGCCAACCCGCGATGGCACACGGGCGCCATGGCCCGGCGTGTGCATGGCCGACAGGCGTAGCTACGGTGGGACATGACATGATCAAGCGACGCAGTGTACTTGCCGGCACCGCTGCCTCTGCCGCGGTCCAACTGGCGCGGCCTTCACTGGCGCAGCCCGCCCAGGTGCTGCGCTACGTGCCGCAGGCCAACCTGGCGAATCCGGATCCGATCTGGACGACCGCCACCGTGGCGCGGCTGCACGGCTACATGGTCTGGGACACGCTGTTCGGCATCGACGACAGCCTGACCGGACAGCCGCAGATGCTGGAGGGCGCCAGTACCTCGTCGGATGGGCTGACCTGGACGATGACGCTGCGCGACGGGCTGCTGTGGCACGACGGCGAGAAGGTGCTGTCGCGCGACTGCATCGCCTCCATCCAGCGCTGGGGCAAGCGCGATGGCTTCGGTCAGCGGCTGATGGGCCAGACCGCCGAGATGAAGGTGGTGGACGACAAGAGCTTCACCATCCGGCTGACCAAGCCGTTTCCGCTTATGGCGTATGCGCTGGGTGCGAATGATTGCTTCATCATGCCCGAACGCGTGGCAAAGACCGACGCGTTCCAGCAGATCACCGAGTTTGTCGGCAGTGGCCCCTACAAGTTCCTGCGCGACGAATGGGTGTCGGGTTCCTCGGCCGCCTATGCGAAGAATGCGCGCTATCTGCCACGCCAGGAGCCGCCCCGCCACTACGCCGGCGGCAAGGTGGCACATTTCGACCGGGTCGAATGGAAGATCATGCCCGATCCGGCCACCGCCGCGGCGGCCCTGCAGCGCGGCGAGGTCGACTGGTGGGAAAACCCGATCTCCGACCTGCTCGGGTTGCTGAAGCAGAGCCCGGGTGTGAAGGTCGAAGTGCTTGATCCACTCGGCTGGATCGGCGTGGTGGCGGTCAATCACACCCAGCCGCCGTTCGACAATCCCAAGCTGCTCCAAGCCATCCTGCCTGCATTGAACCAGCAGGACTATCTGGACGCGGCGCTGGGCGATCAGCAGGACCTTGGCGGTCCGGGCGGGTTCTTCATCAGCGGCTCGCCGCTGGCCAGCAATGTCGGCATGGACAAGATCACCGGAAAGCGAGATCTGGCGCTGGCTCGGAAGCTGGTCGCCGAAAGCGGCTACAACAATGAGCCGATCGTGCTGATGTCGCCATCCGATCAGCCGCAGTTGGCCGCGATGGCGCTGGTGACCGACGCGCTGTACAAGTCCCTTGACCTGAACTCGCAATACACCAGTATGGACTGGGGCACGTTGGTGACGCGGCGCGCCAGTCATGAGCCGTCGGGCAAGGGCGGCTGGAACAGTTTCTGCACCGCCTGGGGCGGACTGAACATGTCGAATCCCGGCAGCGCCTACCCGCTGCGGGGCAACGGCAATGGCGGCTGGTTCGGCTGGCCGACCGACCCGGCGATGGAGGCGCTGCGCGACAAGTGGTTCGACTCACCGGACCTTGCCGCGCAGAAGGCGGTCTGCCGGGACATGCAAGCGCTGGCTTTCGAGAACCTGCCCTTCTTTCCGGTGGGTCAGTGGTACATCCCGACGGCGCATCGCGATGACCTGACCGGGTTCGTGAAAGCCGGGTTCATGCTGTTCTGGGGCGTCAAGCGCGTCTGACCTTTGGCCGGTCGAGGAAGGGCGTGAACTCGTCATCACCCGTCGCGGCAAGCCCGTGGCGCGGCTTGTGCCGATAGAACCTGCTCAGGCACAAGCCGCCGCTGCAGTTGCGCGGCGGCGTGAATTGCGACATCGAATCGAATCTCGGGGCGCTACGTTTACCTGGGAGGAACTGAAGACCTACCGTGACGCCGGCCGTCGATAACGCACTGCGTGCTCGACAGCTCCGCCACCCTCGCCTGGGTACTGCCGGGCGACGGG
>JAFEFW010000104.1 GCA_018240405.1 Pseudomonadota bacterium | reverse complement strand
GCGGCTTGCATTGTTGTCGCTCGTCCAACAGCGTTGCGTCCGCAACAGGGAGGACGACCGCTATGCTGATCGTCGATGGCCAGATCCATCTGTGGGCCAAGGGCACGCCGTCGGCGCACCATCGCCAGACGCCGTATCTGAAGGATGAGGCGCTGGCCGACATGGATGCAGCCGGCGTGGACCGCGCGCTGATCCATCCGGTCATGTGGGATCCTGATTCCAATGAACTGGCGGTCGAGGCGGCTCGCGAACACCCGGACCGTTTTGCGATCATGGGTTGGTTCTACCTCGATCGGCCGGAGAGCCGATCGCTGATCGACACCTGGACGGCGCGGCCCGGCATGCTGGGCCTGCGGTTCTACTTCACCGAACCGCACATGCAGTCCTGGCCGACGGACGGCACCATGGACTGGCTGTGGCCGGCCGCGGAACGAGCCGGATTGCCGGTCGCCCTCGCCGCCGCGTCATTCCTGCCCGTGGTGGGCCAGATTGCCGAACGCCACCCGGGGCTGCGCCTGATCGTCGACCATATGGGGGTGCCGCGGGCGACCAGGGGAGCTGAAGCCGCGTATCGAAACCTGCCACAACTCCTGGCACTCGCGAAGCATCCCAATGTCGCGGTGAAGGCGACCGGGCAGGCGGGATATGCCACGGACGCCTATCCATTCCCGAGCCTGCACGAGCCGCTACACCGGGTGTTCGATGCCTTCGGCCCGCAGCGCATGTTCTGGGGCACTGATATCACGCGAATGCACTGCACCTGGCGGCAATGCGTGACCCTGTTCACCGAGGAACTGCCCTGGTTGAAGGGGCGGGACCTGGAACTGGTCATGGGACGCGCGCTCTGTGACTGGATCGGCTGGGACGTTTCCGCATGATGTTTACAGCGGCGCCCACGGCGAATCGGCGTTGAAGTGGGGTGGCGGAGGAATGACAAAGGAACCCGACGATGAAGTTCAGCCTGATCATTCGTGGCCAGCATCCGCCGGGACACGCCGCCCGCCACCTGCTTGACGATCTCGACCTTGTTCGATGCGCGGAGCGGCTTGGCTTCGACGGCATCGTCAAGGGCTCACACTACAGCGCAGAGCCGTTCGAATCACTGCAACAGATCCCATTCCTCGCCCATTGCGCCGCCGTGGCGCCGCGTCTGAGGATCATCTGCGGTCTGGTTCTCGTGCCATTGCACAAGCCACTCGATCTTGCGGAGCAACTCGCGACCTTGGATGTCTTGTCCGGCGGCAAGCTCGTCTTTGGTGCCGGGCTTGGCTACCGGGACGTCGAGTTCAAGGCATTCGGCGTACCGCGCGGCGGGCTTGGTGCGCGGTTTGAAGAACGCCTGGTCGCCGTTCGCCGCCTGTGGACGGAAGAGTTCGTTGACATGAAAGGATCCGACTTCGAACTCGACCGCGCGACCTGCTCCGTCAAGCCGGTCCAGCAGCCCACGCCTCCGATCTGGATCGGCGCCAATGCCGATATCGCCATTCGGCGTGCCGCCCGGTTCGGCGACTGCTGGTACATCAATCCACACAACACGCTGGCGACGATCGAGCGTCAGATGCATGTCTACAAGCGTGCCCTCGAGGAGCTCGGCAAACCCTTTCCGGCTGAAGTGCCGATGCGGCGTGAGGTCTTCATAGCCGCGTCACGCGCCGACGCAATCCGGTTGGCGCAGCCGTACCTCGAGGCGAAGTACAACGCCTACCGTGCGTGGGGTCAGGACAAGGTGATGCCGGAGGGAGACCACTTCGACCACACCTTCGATGAGCTCTTGCAGGACCGGTTTCTGCTTGGTTCACCCGACGATGTCGCGGATCAGCTCAATCGGCTCCGCGAGCGTCTTGGGGTTAATCATATCGTTGCCTCGATCCACTGGCCCGGCATGCCGAACAGTCTTGCGCTGGAACAACTGCACCGCTTGGCAGAACAGGTCCGCCCGTTGCTCCGGTCTGACGGTTGATACCTGATGTGCGCGCCAAGGCAGCGTCGACCCTGACCAGCCGTCCGGATCAGGCAAATGTTCGGCGGTCTTCCATTACAGGATCCGAACGTCGATCAGAAACACTGGCGTGCAGTCGGCAGCCTGCGACGATGCAACGTGAAATCCATGGCTGGTGAGCGAGCGTATTGACGTTCCTGCCTGCGAAGATGACGCTCGGACCCTGAGAGACGCCCAGTGTCCGGTACCGGTTTGGAGGAGATGATAGATGGCTGCATTACAAGAGGCCGCGCAGCCGACATTTGGGCTGGCTCTATGGGGTGCGGACCCGGTGCAGACGCTGGCGGCGAACGCTGCTCTCGCGGAACAGGTTGGCTTTGAAAGCGCCTGGATCATCGACTCGCAGCTTCTTTGCCGTGAGGTCTACATCTCGCTTGCCGCCTGCCTGATGCGCACGACGAACCTGCGTGTCGCGACAGGTGTCACCCAGCCGGCTACAAGGCACCTGTCGGTTGTCGCCAGTGCGGCCGCAACGTTGCAGGAGATGGCGCCCGGACGGGTCATGCTAGGTTTGGGCACAGGCTTCAGCTCCCTCAAGACCGTTGGCAAACCAGCGGCTCGTATTGACGAACTGGAGCGCTTTACCGGCGAGTTGCGCAGGCTGCTGAACGGAGAGAAGGTGACATTCGACCAGGGCGTGGAGGGCAGTCTCAGTTGGCTGCCCCAGCCGGCCGACGTGCCGATCCACTATGCCGCGAGCCGCCCACGGATGACACGCAGTGCCGGCGCCCATGCCGACGGTGTGATCCTGCTGCAGGGAACAGCGCCCGATCTGGTGGAGCGCGGCCTCGCATGGCTCGACGAAGGCGCCGAGACCGCCGGCCGGCCGCCAGGTTCGGTTGAAGTCTCGTGTTGGGTGCCGTTCAGCCAGGACGCTGATCGGCGCAGGGCGCTGGATCGGGTCCGCTCCCGTGTGGCGGGAGCCCTTATGCAGGCCAATCCTGATTGGTTTGAGGGCGCGGAACGCGAGGCGATCGTCGCGTTGAAGAAACAGTACGCGGTTGGCGACCATGCCACGGCCTCTGCGGCGCATTCGGCAATTGTTCCGGATTCGCTGGTGCGCAAGTTCGCCATTGCTGGTGACGCGCAAGAAGTGCGCGAACAGGTCCGGGAACTTCGGACCAATTCGCGCATCAACCGCATCATTCTGAATCCGCAAATTCCCGGTCGTGGCGCGCTGCCGATCGATCAGGTGATCCGGGATTTCGGCAACGCGGTGCTGCCGCATCTGTAAGCTGACTACGCCTGGGTCTGTCGATCCACGACGGAGCATTCGGTGGCGTGATGACTTTCCCAACGCTGCAGCGCGATCCTATTCTGGCAGACCATAGCAGTGGCGGACAGCCACGCCTGACCCTGCAGGCCTGTGTAGCCTACGGCGCAGTTTTGGGCTGCAGAACGGGGCCAATACTCAGCGCAGCTTGGCAGTCTGGCCATCAGTCGGAATTGCTTGCCTCGCATGCCTGCGCTCCGGGCGCGCCTTGTGGCAGCAGGGGCCGCCGGCGCTACGTCAGTACGCCGACGGCGAAGCCAGTGCTGCAGGTTCAACAGTTATCGCTCACAGCCCCTGGCACTCCTGTTCCGACAACACAAGGAGGCGATTTACTCCTTGCGCGAGTTCGGATTGGCCCCGCTGATGTTCGTGCCGAGCGCCTTGTCAGCAGCGCGGCTGGCCATGGTTCCCGGCGGGTTACCTGGCGTGCCATCAGGATTTTCGTGTTCCGGATGGGCACCACTGATATTGGTCCCCAGCGCGCTATCGGTGGCACGACTCGCCGCGGTGCCCGGCGGATTGGTCGACGTGTCATCCGGCCGATGCGAGCCGAGGGTGCCGCCTTTCGCGCCTCCGGCCGCTGTGCGTGCAGCCGGGCGATCTGTATCCCGTTCAACCTCAACTTCGGTACGCCGCACGGTGTCGTGCACCGTCTCAACACGCTCCTCGACGTCCTTCCGAATCACCACTTCTTCGCGAACGCGAACGTCCTTGGAGACGACCGCCTCCTCGTCGGTCTCGGCTACCTCGATGACCCGGTCCCGGAAGGCATCCTCGCTCGGCTGAACGCTACGGTCGGCCGGCCGGCGTTCCACGTCGACATGCTCGTCACGCAACGTGATTCGCTCCTCGACCGGAGTCTCGACCACGTAGCTGCGGACGCGAACGTGACCATGATTGACCTCGCGCTTGCCGACGGCAATCTGCTCTTCGGCCAAAGGCACGCGCTCCTCAGTGGCGGCGGTGTTCCGATCCCGATGTGCCGTGGCGATGCTGGCCGTGTGCGCCGTGCCGGCCGCGCCAGTTGCGGACGGAGTGGTCCAGCCCTCGCGGCGCCAGGCTGCCTCCTTCTCGCCGAAGTCTGCCGCTCCGGCATGTCCCAGCGCTGTGGCGACCGCGTCGAATTTATCGTCCGGCACATGTGCGTAGAACACCGCGCCGCCACGGCGGATGTTCTCGTCCAGCACAGCCTTATCCTCGGCCGGGATAGCCAGCGCCTGGTCATGTTCGGTCGAGCGGGCGTGGTAAATTGTACCGCGTATGCCCCCGATCCGCTCGGCAACATCGCGAGCCGCCCGGTTGGCCGCGTCAACCGTGTCAAACAGAGCTGTAATAGTGCGTGTCATCCAGTATACCTCCTAATTCACCTTTAGTTTGGTCCCGGCAACCGGATCGACCCGATCCACCGTGGCCTGTTGCCGACGCACTGAGACCTCTTCTGCAAATTCGGACTTAGTCGGAACAAAACGCAGTCGCACCTCTTCGGTGACGACAAGCCGCTTCACCACAACAGGCCGTTCCTCAAGAACGGGAATGATCAATGTGTCGCCCTCTCTTCGGCTTTCGGGCGCCGGTGCGCCCTCGGGAAGCGCCAGGTTGAGCGGGACACGCTCAACCTCGATCCGGTTGCCGCGTAGCGTCTCACGTACGACAATTGTGTCTACATCCGTATCGAGCGCCACTCTGACGCGGCCCGTCTCCACCTGATGCTTGGAGAGCGAAATGCTCTCCTCGGCAACTGGTATCACGACCTCCTCAATACTCTTGGGTTCCGCCGGCATGTCGCCACTCCCTATGCCTGCGACAAAACGGGCGCGGGACCATGCGGTTTTGTGCGCAATCGGGACGATGGGCGGTATGATGTTTCAGTCCACACTATTGTGCGGTCGCTCGCGTTGGCCGCCTTGTTGCCGCCGCCGGGTTGACTCCGATTATCACCCATCCTGTCCGAGGCTGGTTGTTTAGCCGGGGCTCGACGTGTCTTTATCAGGGGTAGCCAGTGCCGTACCGGCTCCGCCTCACGGTTGGTTTTCGCTCGATACGCGTCCCCCAGACGTGTCGGATCAGACGAGCGCAGTCGAGAGCGGCCGGTCCTGTCACCGTCGGGGCGACAATGTCACGGTATAGTGACCTGAACCGACGCTGCTTCCCGGCCGATCGGTCGGTAGGAGCCGGGCGGTCGGCGCCTCCACCTCATTCAGGTACTCGCCTCATCCGACGTTCCGTTTGCGGCGCCAGCGCCCTTGTCTATGGTGTTATAGCAATGGCATTGCGGTACGCCCTCCAACCGTCGATTACGGGGCGCAACTCACAGATCTGTTCCAGTTACAGGCTCCATGGCAGGATGTGACACATGCGGAGAGGGAGCTGTGGTCACGAAAGCCTGCCGGTGATGGTTCCGCGGAACCACAAGCGGCTTGGTCCGATGTCTGCTGACCGCGTGGACTGTCTGCTGCAGCACCTCCGGGAGATACTGCGGCGACTGCGGAGTGCCGGATCGACCGACAAGTCTGATGATCGCACGGCGGTTGAACCGGACGGATTCCGCGCGGTTGTTGCGCAGACGGCCTGCACGCTCTGCCGGGGACATTGCTGTGCCAACGGTGGCGATGATGCGTTCCTGGATGACCAGGTGATTGCCAGGGTTCGCCGCACGAGTGCCGCACGCACAGATGAGGCGTTGGTCGCTCTCTACGCCGACCGCGTGCCTGCCGAGGGTTATGAGCGATCCTGCATCTTCCACGGCCGGACCGGCTGCACGCTCGACCGATCGATGCGGGCGGATGTTTGCAATACGTATTATTGTCGTGGCCTCGGCGACTATCTTGCGAGCCAAGCACCGCCTGAGCCGACAATCGTCATTGCCGGAGACGGCGAGAAGACCTGGGCCTCACCGGTGTTGAGACCGCCCCGCCCAGCTGCCGAGGCAGGATAGGCCGGTGCGCGGCCGCCCGGATCACCAGGGTGCGACCGCATTGCCGTTGCGGTGCTGTAGGGCGAACGGTGCCGACCGCGACATCAACCGGCACCATCCTCGTGCTGGCGAGCAGGCCCAAGCAGGAACCCAGGGAGCCGGACTCATAGTGAGTTGCGAAAGCTGAGTCAGCGCACGATAATGTGCCGCAACCGTACTGTGCTGCTGCATATTCGTCTGGCGGAAGTGGGAGCCCTTGGAGTGTCCGACGACAGAAGCCCGGCGCAGCTCCGCTTCCTGGCAGATCGCGCACGCCGGCTTGCCGTGCAGATCGCTCATTATGACGCCGCCAGCGCTCAGCTTCTTGACTATGCCGATAAGCTTGAGGCGCTGGCCGAAAAGATTGAGAATGGCGATCGGGCGGTGCCCCGTCTAACGGAACTCCACTGAGGCATGATCCAGGCTTCGTGGCGCGACGGCGGCTGTGATGCCTGGCAGGGCCGAAACCAATGCACGCACATCGAAAACAAGCGGCTTGTTCGAAGATTGAGGATACTTGCTCGCTCCACCGCCATGGCGCGTGAGGGCCTGTGTATCGTCGTCAGGATGGGCACAGGCGGCTAGCCACACTTTGCGACAACTGGCGTTACGGAACTATGGGAGGCGTCTCGTGCTGAAACCCACGCTATCCCAGCCGGGCGAGCGGAGGTTCGGTCGCATCAGACACGGTCGCATGCGCAGCACAATCGATTTCCGTGGACGCGTGCTGCCTGAGCGATGGTGTACCCAGTAGGACACTCTTTCCACCACGTGTCAGGTCAATGCTCGCGCGAAGCCTGCCAACCGTGCGTTCGACCTCCACGACGAGGCCTGCCAGGCGAGCCGCCATCGCTGCTTCCGCAGGATCGCTACCAGCGGTGCCAATGGCCTCGATGACATCCAGCGCCCGCTTGCTGACTTCCAGCGCGGCTTCAAAAACGTTCTTCTCGGGCTTGGTGGATTGCGGCGGGCGTGCAACCGCCATAAAGTCCGTTTGCTCCAGAAGATAATCGCACAGACGCGGATCTGGAAGTGCCCGGATCAGGGCCGGAACTTCCTCGGCCTTGAAGTGGGTACGGCCAATCACGCGGGCATGAAAGGCCGGGTATTCCATGCCGGCTGCCTCGGCCGTGTCACGGATCGTGCATTTTCGCTCAACAACCAGGATTTGATAAACAAGGCGGGAGAGCCCATCCCCTGTAGCGCCGGTCCTCGACATTCTGCCTTCCCCATGGCGACCATGCCAGATTAGCGCCGCTGAAACAATTTTTCAATGATTTGGATCAAATGATACAAAATTGAAGCAACCCGCTGTAGCCTCAGCTTCGTCACGCTGCGGCCATTGTCGTGGGAGCGTGTGTTCGGGCCGGTCTGTCGTTCTCGCCACCTCAGACAGGAGGCCGCAACTGTCCGCGCAGCGCCAGTCATCCGCTATTCCTGCTTCGACTGGCCAAAGCGGTCCTCTTCTACCAGCAGGTTTTTTATCAGGACCGCCTGACTCTGTCGGAGATTGACAAGCAGCGCCCTGGCCAGCGGAGCCAGCGGATGCTGACGCTCTTCCAGCATGAATGCGAGGCGCTCCTGCCGGCTTATGCGTTCAGCGCCGGCCTCCGCGTGATGCAGGGCAGCCTCCAGTCGATCGTCCATTTGCAACGTCCCTGCAGTGGCACCACATCAGCCGACAGAGGCGGCTCATTCCGGCGGCAGGCTCTCGTTGTGCCGCCTGGGTGATAGGAGCAAGACAGTCCTCTCGCAAGGCGCGTTATTCGGCCGCAGCCAGTGCCGGTTTGCGAGGATCGGGTCCTATCCCCAGCGCTCCGCCCGCACCGGACCACCGCGCATCTATCGGCTGCTATGGGTTGCCGTCTTGTTGGTTATCTTCCAGACCCCATCGACCCTCAGCAGCGTGTGAAAGTCGATCCATCCGTTCGACGGATCGTCAACAGGATCGAAACTAAGTTGAACCGCGGCGGCGTCGCCGACTTGTGTTACAGAAACGAACCGGCCGACAACCTGCCGCGTAGGTGGGGTGACCCACTTCTCGAAACTGTCCGAAATCAGGTTCTTGCGTAGCTTTCCCTCGGCGTCGATGAAGAAAATCCAGGCCTCGGGGTCGAAGGCCTGCCTGAACTTACCAATGTCCGCGTCGTTGAAGCCATCAATGTACAGCTGCACCGTGCGGACAATCGCATCATAGTCATCCGTTCGTCTTGTCATATCACTCTCCGCGCTGGGCTGCTTGATGAGCTGTGTCGTGCAATACGGTGTTTCGTGTCCCAAGAGGTGTATCCGGCGGCCGCACGACCGCGATTGGCCGAGTGTGGTGCAGCTTTGCTGTCAGGCGATCGTGAGGCAAGCCCAGGGACGGCAGGACGAACGCCGTCCCCCCGCCCCGTCGTGATCAGGCAGGCGCGATATTGGAGTTGACCCTGAACAGGTTGGTTGGATCCCACCTGCGTTTCAGCTCCCGCAGGCGCTGGTAATTGGCGCCGTACGACGCCCGCACCGTCTCTGCCCGGTCCTCTGCCGCCATGTGGTTGATGTAGGTGGTGGCGGACGCATGCGGCTCAAGCCGGGTCCACAATTCGCGCACCCAGCCGATATGCCGAGCGGACTCCGTGGCGTCTTCCCACTGGCCGATGACGTCGAAATCCCACTGCGTGCGACGAGCGGCAAACGCTGTTTCGCCCTCCGGCACGCGGGTGATCGCGCCGTGCACGTGGAACAGGAACAGCGCGCTCAACGGCGACGTGAACCCGTGGGCGCCTTCAATCAGTACATCCAGGAAACCGTCCGACAACTGCTCTGTGAAGGCCGACCGCCAGTAACGATGCAAGCCGTGGATCGCGCCGGGTTGGTCAAGCATGACCTGCCGCGCCCCATAGCTCATTGGTGCGACCATGTCGGCGGCCGGGCTGCCGAAGGCACGCAGCGGCGCGAACAGGCTTTCACCCGCCGCAAGGTCGCCATTATAGCCAAGAATCAATGCGACCATCGGCACGCCGTCCGGCGATGTCAGCAGTGCCGCATAGGCTTCCGCCTCATCCGGCAATGTCGCCGCAAAGTCTCGATAGCGCCGCAGCACATCACGCGCCTGGCTCAGCGGCCATAGCACCAGCCCGCTGAGTGTCTGGCTGATCGGGTGCAGATTGAACTCGAACGATGTCACCGCCCCGAAATTGCCGCCACCGCCACGCAGCGCCCAGAACAGGTCCGGATTCTCGGCAACGCTGGCCTTCCGGAATTGGCCGTCAGCCGTGACGACGTCCGCCGACAGCAGGTTGTCAACGGTGGCGCCGTGCTTGCCCATCAGCCATCCGAGGCCGCCGCCCAGCGTAAGGCCGGCGACGCCGGTGTTCGACACCGTGCCGCCTGTGGTCGCCAGGCCGAAGGCCTGTGTCTCGTGGTCAAACTCGCGCCACAGCACGCCGCCCTGCACCCGCGCGATGCGACCCGTGGGATCGACCTGGATGCCCTTCATCGGCCCCATGTCCAGGACCATGCCGCCGTCGTTGGACCCGTAGCCAGGTGCACTATGGCCGCCGCCCCGGATCGACAACAGGACGCTATGGGTCCGCGCAAAGTCGATGCAGCGCTGCACGTCGGAGACCCCGGCGCAGCGGACGATCATCGCCGGCGACTTTTGGATATTGCCGTTCCAGACCGGCCGAGCGGCCCCGTACTGCGGATCAGTGGCGAGGATGACGTCTCCCCGGACGGATTGTCGAAACCCGTCCAGCGTCGAGTCACCCAGTCCGGTTGACGCGCCATCGAGCGTCGTGACCTGAAGGCTCATAGGCATCTCCCTGAATTTGATTGCTGCAGCCAGTCAGTTCGGCTCTGCCGGATTGGGAAGGATGATCATCCTCCACCCCGAGTCCTGACAGCGAATCCAATTTGATGCAACGAAAGGACAGTGCTGAAGCCCAGGGGGCGTGGCGGCGGCGATATGGCTGACCGGTATGCTTGTTCGGTTGTGTCGTCAGAAGCTTCTGGTGACACCGGGCTGGCGACAGGAACACAACCTGTCATAGCCAAAAGCCCGTGCTTGCCGTCGGAAGTGAATGTCGTTCATGCTGCATCTGGCTGTCGACAACAGCCCAAGATGATGGGGAGGACGACCGCGATGCAGATCGGGTTTGTCGGCACCGGCACGATGGGCACACCGATTGCAGCCTGCCTTATCAGAGCCGGTCACGCTTTGTCCGTCCATGATCGCCGCCCGGAGGCAACCGAAGCCCTCTGCGCGGCCGGTGCCACACGCGCCGACAGCCTCGTTGCGGCCGCGCGTGAGGCCGAAATCGTCTTCACCTCACTGCCCGGGCCGGCCGAATTCGAAGCCGCGACGCTGCAGGCGCAAACCGGCATCCTGGCCGGACTGCAACCAGGCACTGTCCTTGTCGACCTGACAACCAATGCACCGCCGACGATCGCTCGCGTGCACGAGGCCTGCCGCGGCCGCGGCATCGACTTGATGGATGCGCCGGTCAGCGGGCGTCCGCCGGCGATGACCGTGATGGTGGGAGGTGATGCGGCCGCGTTCGCGCGTTGCCGCCCGTTGTTTGAAATCATCGCGGCCAATGTGTTTCATGTTGGTCCCAGCGGCGCGGGCGTCACCGCCAAGCTTGTGACGCAGTATCTCGGCTATACCGCCTTCATCGCTTCCCTCGAAGGCATGCTGATCGCCGCCAAAGCCGGCATCGATCTGGATGTCCTGGCGCGCATCGTTCCCGTCAGCGCCGGGCAAAGCCGTACCTTCGACAATATTCCGCGTGGCGTGTTCCCGCGCAGCTTTGCCGCCGGCGGCACACTGGACATCGTGGCCAAGGACGTTGCCCTCGCCTGCCAGTTGGCACGCGACGTTGGTGCCCCTGCCACGCTCGGGGCGATCGCCTCCGACCTGTACCAGCGCGCCCAGGCGCAGGGCTGGGGGCAGGAGGGTTTCCCGGTCGTAGCCCGCGTGCTGGAGGCAATGGCCGGGGTTGAACTACGGCCGGACAGGGGAGGCGAGGCATGAGTGACGACCGCACCGGCATGCTGCTGCTGGGCCTGGAGATCGCCCAATTCCTCTACAGTGAGGCTGAACTTCTGGATGAGCGCCGGCACGACGCGTGGCTGAACCTGCTGGCTGATGACATCCGTTACTGGATGCCGATGCGGCGCAACGTGAAATACGGCGAGACGGAGCGGGAGTTCACCCGGGAAACTGAAGACATCAACTGGTTCGACGAGGGCAAGGACACGCTGACGCGCCGGGTGCGCCAGATCGAGACTGGGATTCACTGGGCTGAGGAGCCGCAATCGCGCATCAGCCATATGGTGTCGAATGTGCAACTTCTCAAAGTGGCGCCGGATGTAGCGGCGCCGCACGAGGTCACAGCGAAATGCCGCTTCCTGATCTACCGCAACCGCGTGGAGACCGAGACTGACCTGTTGGTCGGCAAG
>JAFEFW010000103.1 GCA_018240405.1 Pseudomonadota bacterium | reverse complement strand
ATGTTCGCACTGCTGGCCTTCACCCTGGGCCTGACCATCAGCTTCGCCCAAAGCCGCTACGAGGCTCGGCGTGATGCCGTGGTGCTGGAGGCAAACACGATTGGCACGGCCTGGTTGCGTGCCAAGGCCGTCGCCGGACCAGACGCCGCCGCAATCGCGGCGCTGATCGAGCAATACGCCCAGGTGCGCCTCAACTACGTCAGGACCCCGAATGTCGGCGACGAGCCAATGCTGCTTGCGCGCACCAACGCGCTGCAGACCGAGATATGGCAGCATCTGACGCCGCTGGTGCAGCAGGCGCCGACGCCGATATCCGCATCGCTGATGGCGTCACTGAACGACATGATCGATGCCTCGCTGTCCAATCGCTTCGCCTTCGACAGCCGTACGCCGCGGCATCTCCCGATCATGCTGCTATGCGGAGCGTTACTGGCGATTGGCGCTCTCGGTTTCCAGATCGGACTGTCCGGGCAACGGCCGCTGGCCCTGGTTGCATTAATGCTGGTGATGTGGACCGGAGGATTGCTGTTGATCGTCGATCTGAACCGGCCTCGGATCGGCATGGTCGTGGTCGATCCGGCGCCGCTGGTCTGGACGATCCAGGGTTTCGGGCCCCCTTCAACGCGTTGAGGTGGCGGTTTCCGGCAGACCCCTGTTACGTGTCGGACATCCCAGGACGCGGCCGACGTGTCGTTCGCCGCGCGCTCTGCCTGCAAATTTCAGGCTGAAGTCTAGCGATTCTTGCGCCAATCCCAGATCAGGTGAGCACTGGGCAGGACGGCGATGACGTAGAAGATCCAGTCAAACATTTGTGGCACGTTACAGTCCTTTTTCTTGACGGCGTGCGACCTCTACGAACCTCGGTCCCTGGAGCTCCGAGGTTACATTCGCGTCCGGTTCATCGGCAGAAATCGCAATGTGGGCTATGCGGATGCAGGCTCCGCTGAACCTTAGTTAGGTTGACCGGAGCGCCCGTAATCGCTGGAGCGCGGACGCTCACCATTATCGAGTACTTGCTCGTGTTGGATTTATCGCCACATCGCCACTGCGATGATGTTGGTGACAAATGCAGCCGCTTGTACTGACCGCGATATTCAACAGTGAGACGCAGACGATGTTCGAACGGCTGCGGACGGCTCACTTTCCGCCGGAGCGGAATTTTGTCCCGGCCCACCTGACGCTGTTCCATGCTCTGCCTGGCGCGGAATGTCACATCATTCAGTTGGCTCTGGCGGACGCATGCTCCAGCCATCCGGCATGCTCAGCGACCCTTCTATCGTGGCGGCTCATCGGCCGTGGCGTGGCCCGGGAAATCGCCTCCCCGGGCCTTGCGGCGCTGCGAGCCGGTCTCGCTTCCCAGTGGCGCATCTGGCTGACTGGGCAGGACAGCAAACCATGGCGGCCGCACGTCACCATCCAGAACAAGGCGTCGCCCGAACGCGCGCGGGCCTTGCATGCCGAGCTTTCCCGAACAGTGGATGTGCGTAACGCACTGGTGGTGGAGTTGGTCCTGTGGCGGTATCTGGGCGGCCCGTGGGAGAAGATTGCCCGCTTTCCACTCCAGGCCGCGGAGCCATCGAGCGACGGCGCAGCTACCGACTGACCGCTCGACGGCACCACCAAGGTACGGCGCGGCCGAATGACGTACCTGGCTGAATTGCACGGCCGAAGCCGCGCCACAGGAACGCCCTATCGGACGCAAAATTGTAGCGCATGGGATCGGCGGCCGCGGCGAACTCTCACCTTCCAGGTCGCGCCATCCTTACACCGGTGCCGCCTCGGTCCGGCGCTGACGATGAGCGGGCCGCGCCGTGCCATGCTACGACAACGCGGCAACAGCCTCTGTAGGCTCAGCGCCCAGTCAGAAGCCGTTCCATTAACTGCTTCACGGTCGGTATGAACCCATTCGAGTAGAACGGGTCCTTGGCAAACCGGTAGGCATTATGGCCGCTGAACATCAGGTTGTTCTCGACCTCCGCCGGATCGTCGCTTTTATGCGCGATATCCTGCAGCGTCTTCTGGATGCAGAAGCTGCGCGGGTCGGCTTTCTTGCCATTGCTGAAGTCGGGCTCATGCTGCGACCAGTTGGAGAAGCGGCACTGGCTCAGGCAGCCCATGCAGTCCTGCTGGTCCTGCAAGATTTCCCGCGCCTTCTCCGGCGTGACGAAGATCAGCGTCGAGTCTGGCGTGCGCAGCGCCTCGGTAAACCCATCCCGTTCCCAACCCAGCGCACGCTCCAGGTCCAGCGGCGTGAGATACACGAGGCGGCGCCGAGGACCAACACCGTATTCGGCGGTATGCTCGCCAACCGCTTCGGTCGAGTAGGCCACCTGACGGTCATTGCGGTGGCGCAGCTCCTGCATAAAGTCGTTGTTGACGGCGCTGGAGTAAAAGCCGGTCGGACTGAAGCGGTTCAGGTAGACATCGCCTTCCTTCAATGTCAGCAGGCGCTGCTTCCAGGCGTCGCCAATCGGGCTTTCCACTGTCACCAGCGGCCGCGTGCCAAACTGAAAGGCGATGGGCCCGAGTTCCTTGTTGCCGATCCAATGCGACCATTCGTCCAGGCACCAGACGCCACCAGCCATGATGATTGGCGTCTCATGCAGGCCGTACTCGCGCATGGTCTTGCGCAGCGCCAGCACGCGCGGATACGGATCCTCGGGCTTCGTTGGATCCTCGCTGTTGGACAGGCCGTTATGGCCACCGGCGAGCCACGGATCCTCATACACCACGCCGCCCAGAAGGTTCGCGGTCTTTGAATACGCGCGCTTCCACAGCGCGCTGAAGGCACGGGCGGAAGAAACGATCGGGTAGTAGTGGACGTTGAACTTCGCCGCGATGTCGGACAGGCGGTACGGCATGCCGGCGCCGCAGGTGATCCCGTGGATCAGGCCCTTGGCCTGCTCCAGCACGCCGGTGATGACACGCTCCGCGCCGCCCATCTCCCACAGGATATTGGCGTGAATCCGGCCCTTGCCGCCGGTGATGTCGAAGGCCCGCCGAGCCTGCGCGATCGCGCCACGGATGGCGTAGGTGATCAGCTCCTCGTGCCGCTCGCGCCGGGTCTTGCCGTGGTAGAGTTGCGGGATTACCCGGCCGTTCTCGTCGTAGCTGTCTGCATTGACGGCGCTGAACGTGCCGACGCCGCCCGCCAGCGCCCAGTTGCCGGCGGAAATGCCATTGGAGATCGCGACACCCTTGCCGCCCTCAATCAGGGGCAGGACGTCGACGCCGCCCATCCGTATCGCATTAACTACTGACATGGTGTTCAGACATCCGGGGCGGGGTGAACCGCATTGCTTGGGGTTGTGCTCGCGCCTGGTTCAGGACCCGAACTCGCTGGAGCGTCGTACGGTTCGGTTGCGGCCCACGCATTGCTGTCGAACAAACGCAAAAGTCAATCAAGCGTCTGCGCGGACGGATCTGCCCCACTCGGAACAAGGCAGCATATCGGTCCCAAAGCGGGATGTTAAGCATCGTCCGACCCGCCGGACCGGACGATGTTGCAAGCCTGTTACGCTTCCGCCGCTACTATTCGGCAACCGGCGGCTGTTCGGCATTTTCCGCCATCGGTGCGGACTCACGCGGTTCGCGGTCACCCCGATCCCGGCGCGGACGGTCGCCGCGATCGCGATACGGACGGTCGCCACGGTCCTCCCGTTCCGGCCGCGGCTCACGCGGCGGCTTGGCGCCCACCTGCTCCGTGATATCGGCCCCGGTGGCCTGATCGACAACCCGCATCGACAGCTTCACCTTGCCGCGCTCATCAAAGCCGATGACCTTCACCTTCACCGAATCGCCGTTATTCACGACGTCGGTGGTCTTGGCGACGCGGCCCTGTGCGAGCTCGCTGATGTGCACGAGCCCGTCCTTGGAGCCGAGGAAGTTGACGAAGGCGCCGAAATCCGCGGTCTTCACCACTTTACCGGTGTAGATCACGCCAATCTCCGGCTCCGCCACGATGCCGCGGATCCAGTCGATCGCCTGCTGCGCCTGGGTGACGTCCGTGGCCGCGATCTTGATTGTGCCGTCGTCGTCAATGTCGATCTTGCACTTGGTCTGCTCGACGATCTCGCGAATCACCTTGCCGCCAGTGCCGATGACTTCCCGGATCTTCTCCTTCGGCACGTTGATGATGGTGATGCGCGGTGCGGTGGTCGCCACGTCGCCGCGATGGCCGGTCAGCGCCTTGTTCATCTCGCCCAGGATGTGCATGCGGCCCTCGCGCGCCTGCTCCAAAGCGATCTTCATGATCTCCGGCGTAATGGACGTGATCTTGATGTCCATCTGCAGCGAGGTCACACCGACCTCGGTGCCAGCGACCTTGAAGTCCATGTCGCCCAGGTGATCCTCGTCGCCCAGGATGTCGGACAACACGGCGAAGCCCTTGTCTTCCTTGATCAGGCCCATGGCGATACCAGCCACCGGACGGGCGAGCGGCACGCCGGCATCCATCAGCGCAAGCGAGGTGCCGCACACTGTAGCCATTGACGATGAGCCGTTGGATTCGGTGATCTCCGACACCACACGCATCGTGTATGGGAACTTGTCCTTGCCGGGCAGCAATGGGTGGATGGCGCGCCAGGCCAGCTTGCCATGGCCGATCTCACGCCGGCCCGGCGATCCCATGCGGCCCGCTTCGCCAACAGAGTAGGGCGGGAAGTTGTAGTGCAGCATGAAGTTCTCGCGGTACTCGCCCTCGAGCGCGTCAATCACCTGCTCATCCTGCCCTGTACCGAGGGTCGCGACGCAGAACGCCTGTGTCTCACCGCGAGTGAACAGCGCGGAGCCGTGTGCGCGCGGCAGGATGTGCACCTCCGCCAGGATCGGGCGGACGGTCTTGGTGTCACGGCCGTCGATGCGCAGACCGGTGTCGAGAATGGCGTTGCGGACAACATCGGCTTCCAGGTCATGCAGCACGGCACCGGCCTTGGCCGTATCCATCCCCTCGGCTGCCAGCGCCTCGGTCACCGCCTTCTTGGCGGCCCCGACCTTGGCGTAACGCTCCTGCTTCACCTGTTCCTTGTAGGCCTCGGCAATGGAGGCGCGGCCCAGCGCGTCAATGCGGGCCTTTAGCGCCTTTTCCTCATCAGACGGCTCCGGCAGCGGCCACGGATCCTTGGCGGCGCGTTCGGCGAGTTCGATGATTGCCCCGATCACCGGCTGGAACCCTTGGTGCCCGAAGGTCACGGCACCGAGCATGACGTCCTCGGTGAGTTCCTGCGCCTCTGACTCGACCATCAGCACGCCGTCGGATGTGCCGGCGACAACCAGGTCAAGCTGGCTGGACTTCTTCTCGGCTTCGGTCGGGTTGAGGATGTACTGCCCGTCGCGGTAGCCGACACGGGCGGCAGCGACCGGGCCAAAGAACGGGATGCCCGATAGGGTCAGGGCAGCGGAGCAGCCGACCATGGCAACGATGTCCGGGTCGTTCTCATTGTCGATGCTGAGAACAGTGGCAATGACCTGAACCTCATTGCGGAAATTGTCCGGGAACAGCGGGCGGATCGGCCGGTCGATCAGCCGGCTCTTCAGCGTCTCGATCTCGCTCGGCCGGCCTTCCCGCTTGAAAAACCCGCCGGGAATCTTGCCAGCGGCGAAAGCCTTCTCCTGGTAGTTCACCGTGAGCGGGAAGAAGTCTTGACCGGGCTTCGAGGTCTTTACGCCGACCGCGGTGCAGAGCACGATCGTCTCACCATAGGAGACCATCACCGCGCCATCGGCTTGGCGCGCGATCTTGCCAGTTTCCAGGACCAGCTTGCGCCCGCCCCAGTCGAGTTCCTTACGAAAATAATTGAACATTCAGTCGTCCGTTGGATGCGCGGCATCGGCGGACGCCAGACGGCATATCCCGCTCCCCTGGCTTGGCCGGGGTGGCGGCGTCTCGGGTAACACGGAGCGCGTGCTGCGGGCCATTTTCACGGGTTACGCAGCCGCGGCCATGTGGCCGGAAACGCCGTCGCAAGTCCCCGCACCGTACTGGGCGTGCTGGATCGGCTATCCAATGTCCACCGCAACGCGGTGTTGAAAGGGGATATCCTGCCCCCGGTCAGGTCATGCAACGTCAGGTGTTTACGTCGGTTGACACGCTGCACATAGGGATGAACGCGGCTCGACGCCAGTGTTATCTTGCTGCAACGCGCACGCATGCCGCTTTCGTCCGGGGCACAAAGCCCCGAACGGTCACGGTCGATGGTCAGCGACGCAGATTGAGCCGCCCGATCAGCGCCTGATAACGAGCCTGATCCTTCTTCTTCAGATAGTCGAGCAGCCGCCGACGGCGTCCGACCAGCATCAGCAGGCCACGGCGCGAATGGAAATCCTTCGCGTGTGTCTTCAGATGCTCCGTCAGGTTGCTGATCCGCTCCGACAGCAAGGCGACCTGCACTTCAGGGCTGCCGGTGTCGCTGGCACCAGTCTTGTACTCGCCAATGAGCGTTGTACGACGCTCCGCCGTAATCGACATCGTATGGTCTCCTGGTAAGGGTTGAAGGCCCCTTCCGCCACGCGCCGAAGCACCGCGAAACTAATCCCATTGCGGGAACAGTGGCCCGTGGCTTGCGGCTCTGGCCCGGCCGGGATGTCGGCCAGACGGGTCAGCGCCGGACCGCCGGGTCCGGAAAGACGGCGGGATATCGGCGTCTGAAGGCGCTTTGGCAAGCGAAATCGCCGTCGCACGGCAATTTTGTGCGGATGGCGGTCCTATCAGGACGACCGTGTCACACCACCTGGCCCCCTTCGCTGTATTGGTCGGGCGGTCCGGTTGGCCGACTAGTGGTGGATCGGCGTGGCTTCCATGAGCGCCCGCGCCCGCGCCCCTTAAACCGCTACCGCACTGCCGGCGCAGCGGTCAGCATTTCCGCGGCCTTTCCCGCCACTGATCCTGCACGACCGGTTTGCACAGCCGTGCGAACTCGGGCGTGTTCAATCCGGCCGCGGCAAGACAAGAGGCAGCCTCACCGGCGTAGCGCGTCACCAGGATGGCTGACAGGCCGGACACCTGGCACGTGCGGTCTGGACCAGCGTGATCTCGTCCATTTCGTTGTAGAGCGCGCCGCCGATCGCGCATCAGCGCCAGCATGACTTGCAGGGAGAGGTTGAACGGCCGGGCATCGCAGAGAAACCATAAAATGCACACGTCGTCGTGATTGTGCGTGCGGAAATCAGCCGGCCAGGACAACGGCCAGCGCCGTCACCGCTGCAAGAGCGCCGCCGAAATTGCACAGGTTTTACGACCTGGTGCCGCGCGGCGGCGCTACAATGTGCGCTCCGGCTTCATCATCCCGTCTTCCAGCAGGCACAGCGAGATCACCCGTGTGCCGAGCATGGCGCGGACCAGGCCACCATCCGGATCGGCAGCGTCCGGGATGCGGCCCATCAACCCGACAAGGCTGAGCGCCTGGCCGTGCCGAAGATCCGTCGCCTCCTGCTCCGTCAGCTTGATCGCCGGAATGTCCGCCAGGGCCATGGCCACCGGCAGCAGCATAGAGGCAGATGCGGGCGATCCGTCCTCGCCCTGCTGGATGCGGTCCAGCGGGATGGCGTGCTGTTCCAGGAATGGTCCGACGCGCAGGCGGCGCAACGTGGCAATGTGGCCCACCGTGCCGCAGGCCTGCGCGAGGTCGCGGGCCAGCGAGCGCATGTAGACGCCCTTACCGGAGGCCACCTCGAACACCGCGGTGTCGGGGTCGGGGCGCTCGATCAGTTCGAACCGGTCGACGCGAGCCGGCCGCGGCTCCAGCACCGGCGCCCGGCCTTCGCGCGCCATGTCATAGGCGCGCTCACCGGCAACCTTGATGGCGGAGAAGATGGGCGGCACCTGCATGATTTCGCCGCGGAAGCGCGGCAGGGCGGCTTCGATCGTCGCATCATCAGGGCGGACATCGCTGGTTTCAATGACGGTGCCGTCGGCATCGTCGGTGTCGCGGGCTTCGCCGAAGCGCAGCGTGAAGCGGTACAGCTTGGTGCCGTCCATGACATAGGGGACGGTCTTGGTGGCGGCGCCGAAGGCGATCGGCAGCAGGCCGGTTGCGAGCGGATCGAGCGTGCCGCCATGTCCGGCCTTCTGGGCATCGAACAGGCGGCGGACTCGGTTGACCACATCAGTACTGGTCATTCCGGCCGGCTTGTCGACGATGAGCCAGCCATCCAGCGGACGGCCGCGCGGTTTGCGGCGGGACATGGGTCGGGAACTCGGTGCAACGGGGAGGCGGCGGGTTAGGGACTGAGGGACGGGTTGTCAATTGGATTTGGGATGAGGCGTGGTAGGGTACGCGCATGAGTATGGCACAGCAGGCGCCAATCACGCTGGCCGCGTTCCTGGAGTGGGAGCAGCAGCAGCCGGTCAAGTATGAGTTCGACGGGTTCCGGCCCGTGGCGATGACGGGCGTGAGCCTGGAGCATTCGACCATTCAGGGGAACATTATACGGCTGGTCGGCAACCGCCTGCGCGGCGGTCCGTGTCGCGTGCACGGCCCCGAACTCAAGGTGATTACCGCCGGTTCCGTTCGCTACCCGGATGCGCTTGTCGTTTGCACGCCGCAGCAGCGCGGCTCGTACATCGCCTCGGACCCGGTGGTGCTGTTTGAAATCGTCAGCCCGAGCACCGCCCTCGTCGACCGCATCGAGAAGAATGAGGAATACCGGCGGACGCTGTCGGTGCAGCGTTACGTCCTGCTGGAGCAGGACCGGATGGCAGCTACGGTGTTCAGCCGTGACGGCGACCGGTGGGTCGGCGAACTGCTGGTTGGCGACAGGTTGCTGGAGATGCCTGAGATCGGGATCTCCGTGCCGTTGACAGAAATTTATGAGGACGTCGAGTTCGTGCCTGCATCCGGCACAGCACCGTTGGGATGAGTTCGCCCGAAACGTTTCCAAGAAGTCGCTTTCACCGGGAGCCATTGCCGCCCGGTTACGCAGGTTCAGTGCGGTATCGGAACACAAGGCGGCTGTCACAGGTGGATTCCGGCATCATCTAACTCTAGCTGTGGTCTGGTCTCAATGGGCTTGAGGCCTGCACTCAGCATTCCTCTCGGCTTTTCTGCCGTACTTTGCGGAGCGGTATGGGCCGTTCAATCGAACGGCAAGCCCACGTAATTCTCTGCCAGCAGCCGCGCCGCTGACTCCGACGTGCGCACCAGGTCCAGATCGGCAAAATGAATCCGCCGCTCGAAATCAGTCTCTGACTCGTTCCTGTGCAGCATCGTCGTCATGTACCAGGAAAACCGTTCCGCCTTCCACACCCGCCGCAGGCACACCGCGCTGTAGCGTTCCAGCCCATTCCGGTCGTTCCGCCTGTAAGCGGCCTCCAGTGCCCGCGACAGTACCAGCACGTCCGCCACCGCCAGATTCAACCCCTTCGCCCCGGTCGGCGGCACGATATGCGCCGCGTCGCCGGCCAGGAACAGCCTGCCATACTGCATCGGCTCGCAGACAAAGGACCGCAGCGGAATGATCCCCTTCTGGAAGATCTCGCCTTCCGTCAGCGACCAGCCATCCACGTCCAGACGAGCATGCAGTTCGTCCCAGATGCGACGGTCGGACCACTGCGCGATGTTGTCCGCCGGGTCGCACTGGATATACATCCGTTGCACGAGAGGCGAACGCGTACTCAGCAGCGCGAAGCCACCCGCCTGGTTGGTATAGATCAGTTCGTGCCAGGACAGCGGCGCGCGGGTCAGGATGCCCAGCCAGCCGAACGGGTAGATCTTCTGATACTCGTGACGCACCGACAGCGGCATCGCTTGGCGCCCCGGGCCATGGAAGCCGTCCGCGCCGACGACATAGTCGCACTGCAGCGTCGCCACCGTGCCGGCTTCGCCACAGCGGAACGTTACGCGCGGACTGTCTGTCTCGATGCCTTGGATATCCATGGCGGCGGCGCCGAACACGATCGTCCCGCCGCGCGCCAGCAGCCCTGCGATCAGGTCCTTCAGCACCTCATGCTGCGCGTACACAGTCACTGCCTTCCCGCCGGTCAGGCCGCTGATATCGACGTGGTGCCGCTCGCGGTTCCACTGCAGCGTGATACCGCCGTGGAAGTGACCCTCCCGTGCCATGCGCTCGCCCAGCCCGAGTTCGTGCATCAGGGCCGTGACCCAGTGCTCCAGCACCCCAGCGCGCACGGTGCCCTCGACCTCCGCACGCGAGCGGGCCTCCAGCACAACCGACGCAATTCCTGCCCGCTGCAGCAGCAACGCCAGGAACAGCCCAGCGGGCCCGGCGCCAATGATTCCCACCTGAGTCCGCATGCCGTTGGCCCTCCCCGAAACCGCTTGCAATCCTACCGTCTTTTTAATGGCGTAACGCGTGAACCAACCATAATTTGCGCGAACGCGTCCGGATACAGGGCGCTGGACCAGGGAGTTTCGACCGAATGCTGACCAGACGTACCTTGCTGACCGCCGCCTCGGCCGCCGGCATCATCCCCGCGACGCCGGCCATCGTGCGGGCGCAGGAGTCGCCCGGCGTGACCGCGACAGAGATCCGCATCGGCAACACGATGCCGTACAGCGGCCCGGCCTCGGCGTACGGCACTATCGGCAAAGCCATATCAGCTATGTTCCGTATGTATAATGACGACGGCGGTTTCGGCGGCCGCAAGGTCAATTTCATCTCCTACGACGACGGCTACTCACCGCCAAAGACGGTTGAGCAGGTCCGCCGCCTGATCGAGCAGGACCAGGTCGCCTGCATGTTCGCCCCGCTGGGCACGCCCACCAACTCGGCGACAGTGAAATACATCAATGCCAAGAAGGTGCCGGACCTGTTCCTGGCTACCGGCGCGGACAAATGGGGCGACCACAAGACACATCCGTGGGTGATCGGTTGGCAACCGAGTTATGTCGTCGAGGCGCAGGTCTACGCCAAGTATATCGAGCAACAGAAGCCGGGCGCGAAGATCGGTATTCTTTACCAGAACGACGATTTCGGAAAGGACTACCTGAACGGCATGCGCGACGTGCTGAAAGACAAGTACGAGAAGCTTGTCACCGCCGTGTCCTACGAAGTGACCGACGCCACGATCGACAGCCAGTTGACCTCCCTCCGGTCGGCGGGTGTCGAGGTTTTCGTGTCCGTCACCTCGCCAAAGTTCGCCGCGCAGTCGATCCGGTCGGTCGCGACAATGGGCTGGAAGCCAATGTTCATATTGTCCGGCGTGTCGGTGTCGGTCGGCGCGGTGATGCAGCCGGCGGGACCGGATAATGGTGTCGGCATCATCAGTTCTGCTTATTTGAAGGATCCGACGGACTCGCGCTGGGACAATGACGAGGGAATGAAGCAGTGGCGCGCCTTCATGGCGAAATACTACCCCGAGGGTGATGTTAAGGACCTTGGCAATGTCACCGCGTTTGGCCTTACATATACGATCCGGCAGGTGCTGAAGCAGTGCGGCACTGATTTCTCACGTGAGAATATCATGAAGCAGGCAACCAGCCTGAAGAACCTGGACGTGCCGGTGCTGCTGCCCGGCATCCAGATCAATACCAGCCCAACCAACTACCGCCCCATGCGGCAGTTGCAGTTGATGCGCTGGACCGGCAAGACCTGGGACCTGTTCGGCAACGTCATCTCCGGCGCGGAGGCCTGACGAGCGCTTCCGCTTCTCCTGCGGGAGCGGGGATGGCTGACAGTCATCCGGACGACGTGCCCTTTTTGTGTTGATCGCACGGGCGGCGTTGCCGTTTCTTCATCCTGGCCGGCTCGACCGGCCCACCGGAAGCGACGCGTCGCTTC
>JAFEFW010000102.1 GCA_018240405.1 Pseudomonadota bacterium | reverse complement strand
CCAACCGACCCGGCGATCGCACCGGCCACCACCGCCGCCTTGTAGATCTTGATCGCATTCTGGAACATTTCCGCCAGCTTCTGCAGCGGGATGTTCAGCGTTTCCTGCTTGTTGTCATGCGGATCCAGCGTGGTCATCTGGATGTTGGTCTTGGCCGGGAAGTAGGTGCCAAGACGTTGCGCGATCTCGCTGTTCACCACGGTGCCGCGGCTGTGCCCGATCAGGTGCAGCGCCGAGGCGAAGATGGCGCCATTGGTCTGGTGATCGAGATCGACCAAGGAGGCAAAGATCGCATCCGCCGCCGCTTCCGAGAAGCCGCTGTCGCTGATGGCGGATTCCGCCTTCCAGTCCGATACCAGGATGACCGCCTTGCCCGACTGCAAAGCCGTCACGCCGGTCTTGCCGGTGGCACGATCGACCCACTGGCCGGTCAGCTTGTCGTACTGCAGCACCACGCCGCCGCCGCTGGCATCGGCGATCAGCTTGCCCATTTCAAGGAACGCTTCCGGCGCTTCGAAATTCGTGCCTTCGGTCGGCACGCCAAGCTGGAACCCGTGCGTCAGCAGGGTGACGACGCCATAGGTCGAGGACTGCTCCACCGGCTTGGCGGTGAACACGGCGGAGCCCTTGATGCCGCCCTGCTTGATCTCGACGCCCCAGTAGTAGAACTGGCCGGCGGTCAGCGCATGCTGCAGTGCCGGGTCGAATGTGACCTGGATTTCCTTCTCGTCCGATAGCGGGCCGTCGTCGATCAGGCGGCGATCCGCCGTCACATGGTATTTGTGGCCGGACTTCAGCCATATATCCGACGTGAAGATCCGGTTTGGATTGGTATCGTCTCCCTGCGGGATGTTCGGATCGGAGCCGCTCAGGAAGCGGCGTTCGCGTACCGCGTCCGATGGCCACAGCCCCTGCCCGTCCGGTTCCGCGCTGACATAGAGCTTGGCTTCGTAGCTCGTGAGGCCGAGGAACTGGGTTTCCACGCGCCAGTCAAACACCAGCGGCTGCGCCGAAGCGGTGTTGACGTCGACCGATCCCAGCGGCCCCTTCAGCTCCAGCACCGCGTTCTGCTGCAGCGACAGCCCGCGGCCGTAGGCATCGACATCGACCGGCGGAAGGTTGATCTTCACCGGGCCGGAGAAGTTGACGTTATCCAGCGCGATGCGACCCCAGTTCGCTGCGCTGGACTCGGCCTTCGCAATCATTTTCTTGACGTCGTAGACTGCGATGTTCCCGATCGCGCGGAAGTTCGCATAAAGTTTCGTTCCGGCTGCGTCCATTGCCAGGCTGTCGAGGAACGCCATCGGGATCGGCGTGGTCGAGCCGATGATTGTCGGGTTCGGCCCGAACGGATCGCGCACGATGCCGATCTTGCTGCCGGTCATGATCAGGTCTTCGAAGTCGAAGGACAGCGCCGCGTCGTCGTAGTAATACATGCGCGGGAAGTAGTAGTCGGCGACGAACGCGTATTTCAGGTCCGGCGTCACCACCACGCCTGACGCGTTGCGGATGTCGAGGTCGACCGTCTGGCTGTTCAACCGCCTGGTGAATGTCGGGTTATAATAGCCGTCGGGGCTCGGCGGGAAGAAGGAGATGCCGGGCGTCTCGGCATTCAGCACCAGCCTGATGTCCTTCTTGGTGTAGACGTACGACGTCGGATCATCGTTAGCGACGATCGTGTGCAGGCCCTTTGACAGGTCCGCACGCGAGGTGAAGATCATCCGCAGCGGATCATTGGTCGCCTGAATCTTCCAAGGCTCGATACCGCCGTCGATCGTGCCGATCACCTCATGCCAGCGCCGCGTATTGGCCTTGCCGGGCGCCGGCTTGTCGTCGGAATCGACGTTGATCACGCTGATCACGCCGTGATCACGCCCGCCGGCAGTCCACGACTTGGTGCCGCCGAAGAAACGGGTGGCGGGGGCGGAAACATACAGCCGTGTGCCGTCGGCGTTGACGGCGAGGCTGTCGATATAGCCCTGGGCCGGCGCAGTCACGGAAATCGTTGCGGATACCTTCATGAACGACGTGGAGCCTGGGTCCAGGTCGATCACATAGATCACGCCGGTGCCGGCCGCGTAGAGATGGTGCCCGCCCGGATCGACGGCGATGGACGTCACATGGTGGTCGCCGCCGACATCGATCAGGTCGAGCGTCGCCGTGTTCGGATCGGCATCCCATTGCTGCAGCGTAAAGGCATCGATCACCGCCACGCCGGCGTCCGTCGCGGCGAAGGCGCGCGACAGATCGTTGGTCGCGACCGTTTCCCAGATCGTGCCGACATTACCCAGCGCAATGCGCTTGATGATGTTCTCGGGGCCCGCCTCATCGATCCGCGTCACGTCGATGACGTCGATGCTGTGCTCGCGCAGATTGCCGTAGAAGCCGAAGCCGCCCTTGTTCTGCACGCGCACGCCGGCGCTGCTGCGATACTGGGTGCTGCTGTTGATGGCCTGCGTGCCGGCCGCCGGCCGCTCAACCACCACCTGCGCGAGGCCGGTCAATACGGTGTTCGGCACGCGCACGATGATCATGCTCTTGTCGGCGAAGGTCGCGCCGGACGATGCGCCGATGTAGTCGGCGCCGTCGACCACGATGTCCTTGCCCGGCATCCGGAACACGACACGGGTGTTGAAGATGTTGTTGCTGGCATCGGCCGCCAGCGGGTCGGCGAACTGCGTGCCCTGGATCGTCAGCGTCACGACGCCGCCGGCACCGACCGAGGTGTCGATGTCGGTGATCACCGGGTTCGGCTGCGGCACCACCGGCAGCGCCGGCAGGTCCGGAATGATCGTCTGGAACGGCGTGCCGGGCACGATGTTGACGTTCAGATCGGTGTGGTCGATCTGGTTGTTCGCGTATTTCCGCCAGATCTGGATGTTCTGCATCTGGTACAGCATCGGCGCGACCGCCAGGGAGGCGGCGAGCGCCAGGCCTGCGATCGCCGCGCCCGGCACCACGACCGCCATCGCCATCGACGCGAGCACGATGAAGGACAGCGTAGCCAGGTAACCAAGGTCGATGCGGACGATCGCGATTGGCTGGGCCGCCCGAGCGACGAGGACGTTGCCGCGATCGGACAGGCCGGGGAACGGCGGGGAGGCCGTGCGCGCCATGCCGTCTGCGCCCACCGTGCCGGAATCGACCGCGGCCCAGATCTTCTGCAGCGCGCCGTTCGGCCCGATCGGCAGTTCGACTTCCTGGAAGAACACGACTGTATCGCCCGGCGCGGCGACATTCGTCGCCACCGGCACCGCGACCTGCAGCGGCCCAAGGATCGTTGCGCCCTGCACATCCAGGTTGAAGGCACCGGCAAAGGTGAACGCGCCAGTGTTGCCGCCGACCATCGGCGTGGTCAGGCTGGCCTCATCCATCGTGGTGATGGTGACCTTGCCGTTGCCGCTGAGCTGGCCCTGGCCGAAGCCGACACGGATGCCGTCGGCGTTCTCGACGATGGCGCCGTCGGTGCCGACCGTGACGGCGGAACCCACCTTCGCCGCCTGCACCTTCACATGGACCCGGTCCTCGCCGTAGGCCCAGATGACGACGATATCGACCTCGCCCTCGGCCACACCGGTGATCAGGCCGTCGGCGTTGACCGTAGCGATGCCGGTGTTGGTGGAGATGTAGCGGACATGGTCCGCCGCGCCCTTCACGAAGTCCGATTTCTGCGTGCCCAGGCTGGTGACCACCTGACGCTCGCCGCCGGACGGCAGGATGGTGACGGAATCCGGGTAGGCGTCGATGTTGTAGAGCTTCGAGACCAGCAGCTTCGGATCGGACGGATCGCCCACGCCGACCAGCGTCGCCGCGGCGATGGTACCGCGCGAGGCCTCCAACACCGTGGTCCCGGCGGCCACCGCGGTCAGCACGCCCTGTGCCGACAGCGTCGCCACGGTCGGGTCGTCGACATGCGCGTTGATGTACCACAGCGGCACCGGCACGCCGGTCTGGTCGGCGAAGTCGGCATACGCCTTGATCAGTGCACTGAAGCCGACGCCATCGAACAGGATGCGGCTCTTGTCGAAATCGACATGCAGCAGCGCCGCGGCACTGACATTCACCGCCACCACCGCGGTCGGCGAGGCGCTGAACCCGTCATCGGCGACGATCCGGAATTCGGCCGCGCCGCTGTAGTTATCGTCTGGCTGGAACACCAGGTAGCGCCCGTCGGTGGACAGCGCGGCGGCGCCGTGGCTGGTGCCGACGATGCGGTAGATGACGTGGTCGCCTTCGGGATCGCTGGCAATGGCCGAGAGATCGACCGCCACCGGCAGCCCGACATGGGTCATCACCGACGGCAGGATTGCCGCCACCACCGGCGCACCGTTGCGCACCATGCCGTAATTGGCGGCGATCACCTGCTGGTCGGTCGCATTGGTCACGCCGTCGCCGTTGACGTCCGCCGCGGCCGCGCCGCTCGCCGCCAGGGCGGCGTCGCTGCCGTCCACCTTGCCGTCCAGCGTGACGTCGCCGGCGACGGACAGAGTCAGGGTGTAGGCGCCGCTGCCGGCCACGCGCAGGCGGTACAGCCCCTCGGTCGGGATGGCGTAGAGCGCGGTGGTGTGGCCGTTCTGCGTGACGATGGACAGCGGCGTCAGCCCGTCCACCGCCGGTGCACCGTCGCCATTGACGGCGATGCGCAGGATCAGCCGTCCGCCGGCGGTGCTGTCGATCTCCGACTGCCGCACGCTGAACGTATAGGTGTCGGTGCCGTTGGCGCCGAGGGAACCGGTCTTCGGCGCGCCGTTGAAGATGACAATACCGCCGAGATCAGCCGTCACCGGCGATACCACGGCGTTGGCGCCTGTGTAGGTGATGGTGACGCCGGCACCACCCGCCGCCACCGCGGCGATCAGCCTGCCGTCGCCATAGGCGTAGCGGTAGCCCGCGCCCGTGGTCAGGTTGCGCTCGCCGGTGAGGCGCCCATCGGCACCGTAGGTGTAGACCAGCGACGTACCGTCCGGCATCTGCACCCGGCTGATCCGCCCGGCGCTGTCGCGCAGGAACTGCAGCGCCTCGCCGTTCGCGGCGGTGATGCCGCTGTCGGACACGAACAGCGAACCGCCGACCGTGTCGATCTGGGTGACACCGCGCGCCGAGTCGATGACGAAGTCGATCAGCCCGTCCGGTGTCGTCAGCCTGTAACCGTTGCTGCCCGAAGCCGGGTTGTACGGCAGGCCGTTCGCAACGGCGTAGTAATGGCCGCCCGCCTTGCGCAGCAGCACATCGGTCGAGGTCAGCGTCCATCCGGACGCATCATTCGCGGTCCACGCCGCGTGATAGAAGGTCTGCGTGCCGACCTGCTCCGCCACCGGCTGGAAGGTGAAGCCCATGCGCACGCCGTCCGGCCGCGTCAGGTATAGCCGCGTCCCGTCACCGAACGGCGCATAGACGCCCAGGCTCTCCCGACCGGTCGGGGTCAGGCTGGTCTGGATGTCCGCCGCGCGGTCCAGCAACTGCCATCCCAGGCCGAAATCGCCGTTCAACGCTGCGGTCAGGCTGTCGTAGTGCCGCGTCAGCGCGAAGTTGATACCGCCCAGCGTGACGGTGGCATCGGTCTCGGTGCGCGCATACTCGCCGGTCTTCTGCGCGGTGTTGATCTCGATGCCGGTGGTCGTCACCGCGGTGCGACCGGTCATGTCGGTCGCGGTCAGACGCAGCGTGTAGAACCCGTTCGCCAGCGACGCCGGGTCGATGCGGCCCAGCACGCCGATAACGCTGGCCTGGCCGGTCGCCACGATGTGGAAGTTGCCGGCATCGTCGCCCAGGCCAAAGCCAAGCTCCAGCGTCCAGCCATCGAGGTTGCTGTCGGCGACGGTGCCGGTGATGTCGGTCGGCGCGGCCAGTTGCGCGCCCTGCACCGTGGCGTCGAACGCCACCGCCGGTGCGGCCGTATCGGCCGGGTCGCGCGTCTTGATGACGGTGATCGCCTCGCCCGGCGTGCCGTCGGCATCGATGGCAACCGCGCGGATCTGCATCCGGCCGGGCGCTGTCGGCGTCACCGTCGCACGGCCATGGCTGTCGAGCGCGACTTCCTGGCCATTCACATACAGCTTCAGCGACGCGATATCGGCCGCCGACACCGCCACCGGATGGATCAGCACCGGCTGCCCCGGCACCCCCGGGAAGCTCGGCGTCAACTCGATGCGCACCGTCGGCGCGATCGGCTCCAGCGTCGTGTGCAGGACGATGGTCTGCCGCGTCTCCACCTCGCCATCATCCGCGGTGAAGGTGGCGAAATACTCGCCCGCCTGGCCGGGACCCGGCGTCCAGGTGAACAACCCGGTCTGCTGGTCGAAGGTCGCACCCTGCGGCAGGCCGGACGCCTTGAAGCTCAGGACGGAGCCGACATCCGGATCGCTCGCCTTCAGAGTGAAGCTGCGGGTCTGGCCGATGACGAAGTTATGGTCGGACTCCGCCAGCACCGGCGCGCGGTCGACGTTGGACACATGGATGGTGAAGCTGGTGTCGACCGACAGGCCGGACGGATCGGTGACCGTCAGGGTGATGAGGTGGTCGCCCTGCTGGTCGAAGCCGGGAGTCCACTGGAACAGCCCGGTCGCCGGCACGAACAGCGCACCGGTGGGCAGGCTGCCCTTGACCGTCATCTTCAGTGGGTCGCCATCTGCATCGGACGGAATCACCGTCACGTTCAGTTCGGCGCCCTCACGTGCCACCTGGTCGCTGACCGGCACCCAGACCGGCGCCCGATTGGTCTGGCCGATGACCAGCGCAATTGTCTCCGACGTCGAGGCGAAACCGTCCGTCGCGGTGAAGGTCACGGTGTAGCGGCCGGCCTGGTCATAACCCGGCGTCCAGGTGAACACGCCGGTCTTCGCATCGAGCGTCGCGCCTCTCGGCAGCCCAACCGCCGTGAAGCTGACCGGATCGAGGTTCGGGTCGTTGGCGGTCAACTGGAAGCTCAGCGTCGCACCCTCGGCGGCACTCTTGTCGCCGACCGGGTCGAGCAGCGGCGCCTCGTCGCCGTCACGCACTGTCAGCGTGAAGGTCGTGCTGTCGGTCCGCGGCGCGGTGGCGCCGTTATGGCCATCATCGGCCACCGTCACGGTGACGATGTAGCTGCCGATGTCCAACGTCCCCGGCTGCCATTGCAGCGTCGGCTTGCCGTAGACGCCGCCGGGCACGATCGTCGCACTCGGCGGCAGGCCGGTGATGGTGAAGGCGAGCGGATCCTGCTCAAAATCCGCTGCGCTGATCGGCAGCGACAGCGCCTGACCGGCCACCGCCACCGAGTCCTGGATCGGCGTGATGACCGGCGCCTCATTCAGGCTCTTGACGGTGACGACGAACACCTCGCTCGCCACCAGCTTCGGCCCCTGCCCGCCATCGCCGTCATCCTGCGCGATGATGCGCACGACGTAGTCGCCGGCCAGGTTCTTGCCGGTCGGCGTGACGATCAGCCGGCCGCTGCCATTGCCGTCATCGATGAAGCTCATGAACGAGGGCAGCGGCATGTTCGGCGACTCGCTGGTCGCAACCAGCGTGATCGGATTGCCGTCGGCATCGTGCGCGTGCACGCCGATCGTGGCCGAACCGCCCTCCTGCACCACCGCATTGACATTCTGGTCGATCGTCGGCGTGTGGTTCAGCGCTCGGACGGTGACCGGGAAACTGAGCGTGGACGTCAGCACGGGATCGCTGCCGGTGCTGATCGTGGTCGCCAGGAAGCTGACGACGTGCGTGCCCACATCGGCGCGCGTCGGCGTCCAGCGCAGTTCCAGCGTCTCGGCGTCGAATGTCATGCCGGCCGGCAGCGGCGCGGCCGGCGTGACAGTCACGCTCTTCGCGGTACTAGCCTGGTCCACGAGGTTGCCCTGCGCGTCGCGGATCGGCGGCGCCCAACTCGGGTTGTTGGGATCGAAGGCAAACACGCGGGTGACGAAGACCTGGCCGTCGAAAACCTCCCAGCCATCCTGCTGGTCGAACTCCGGCGCCGCGCGCTGGTGCAGTACGGTCAGTTCGGTCGACGCCGTGGCGGTGGTGGCACCGTCGGTGACCGAGAAGTGGATGGTGTAGTCGCCGGCCTGGATGAAGGACGGCGTCCACTTGAATTCGCCGGTGGTGGGATTCAGCGTCGCACCCCACGGCAGCAGATCCGCCGAGAAGCTCAGCGTTGCCCCCGGCTCCGACGTCGCCTTCAGCGTAAAGGCGATCGGGTCGCCCTCGCGGATGGTGTGCGTCGGCGCGGTGCTCAGCGTCACCGGCCGCGCCACGTCGGTCACCTTGAGCTCGACGCGCTGCGCGATCTGGTTCAGCCCGTCGCTGGCCAGGAACGTCACCGCCGGATAGGTGCCGGCAGAGTCGTAACTGGGCAGCCAGGAGAACACGCGGGTCGTCGGATCGAAGCTGGCACCCGGCGGCAGATTGTCGGCCCACACCGTGACCGGCCCGTTCTCCGGGTCCTGCGCCACGACGGTGAAGCTGATCGCCGTGCTTTCCTTGCCGTCGATGCTCGACGGCAGGCTGATGAAGGCCGGCGGTTTGTTGCCGCCCAGCACGTCCAGCACGAAGCGCTGGATGCCGGCCGCGCCGCGCGAGTCGAAGGCCTGCACCTCGACCTTGGCCGTCGCCGCGACATTGGCGCCCGGCGTCCAGTGGATTTCGCCGGTGACGCCGTCGATCGTCATCCCGGCCGGACCGGTCAGCAGGTGATACAGGATCGCCTGCCCTTCCGGATCGGACGCGGCGGCGTCGTAGACGAAGTCCTGGCCAGCGGTCGCCGTGGTCGGCGGTGTGCTGGTAAAGGAAGGTGACAGGTTCAGCGCCGTGCTGGCCGCCACGCCGGTGGAGAACTCCACGCGCCGGTTGTCCGGCGTCGCGATCGCCACGGTCCGGCCGCTGGTGGTCGCGCCCGAGGCCAGTTGCCCGCCCGGCGGCATGGCGCCGGACAGGTCGATCAGCCAGCGCCCGTCATCGGTGCGCCCGGCATTCAGCGCCGGGATGCCGGCGTAGCCGTCCAGCGGATCGAGCAGCAGCAACGCCGGCAGCACGATCGGTGCGTCGCTGAGGTTGGTGACGGTGACGTCGTAGCTGACCACGCCGGTGTTACGGTCGAAGCGCGTGGTGGTGAAGGTCACGCCGAGGACGGCGGACAGATCGGCCAGCGCCTCGAACTGGATTACCTTGTCGGCGACCAGATGCAGGCCGTAGCTGCTCAGCAGCGCGCTCTTGATGGTCAGCGTGTAGTCGTCCGGCAGCATGTTGCCGAAGCTCAGCATCACCGTGCGGTTGCTGGCATCGTAGACGATCGTTGTCGCCGCCACGTCGCCGACGGCGGCGCCATGCAGCACGTAGTTGGCGGCGTTCAGCACGCTGCCCGCCTCGGTTCCCGTGCCGGCGAACATGTCGCTGTCGAACGTCACCGAAATGAACGGGAACGGCAGCGGGATCGACGACTGATCCGGCGGGTTCGTCGCCACCACGCTTGGCGCATAGACCGGATTCAGAACGTCGACTTCGTTCGTCTGCGACAGCAGCACGCGCCCGTCGCTGGTCGTGGTAATCATGCCGCCACGCGTGCCGCCAGTGGCCAGCGCCACCTGCCGCAGCGTCGCGACGTCCACCATCGTCAGTTCGCTGCCGGACGCCGCCACGCCGGTATCGGCGATGCGGCCGGCATTGTGCGAAACGAACAGCAGGCCTTCCAGCGCCGTGCCCGTCTTGCCGAAGGCAATCGAGTCAATCGGCGAGTCGAACGACAACTGCGTCACCGCGCGCCGCTTGTCGGTGAACTTCACCACCTGCGCGCGATCCGGCCAGGTCACCGCCCACAGCGTGCCGTCCGGCGCGAAGGCCAGGCTGTTCACCCGCAGGTTCTCGTCGCGGCTCCATTGCGTCAGCGTGTCGGTTGTCGGATCGAAGATCGACACGCCCTTGTTGGTGGAGACGAAGATCTTGCCGGACACCGGGTCGACCGCGATGGCGACGGTGATGCCGTCCAGGTGCTGGCCGAGCACCGCGCCGGTGACAGGGTCGAGCTCCAGCAATGCGCCGCCGCCGGTGGTTGCCCACAGACGGCCCGCCTTGTCGAACGCCATGTTGAAGACCGGCGCATCCAGCGTGGTCAGCAGCGTCGCATTGGTCGCGCCGTCCACACCGACCTTGTAGAGCGAGCCGCGGTTGGCGCCACCGGCGATCAGGTACGATCCGTCCGGTAGCTCAACGATGCCCATCGCGCCGATGCCGGCCTCGCTCTGCGCGATGCCGCCGGCGAACTCCTGTGCGGTGAACGGTGCCAGCACCTGCACGAACTCACTGACGCGGGTCGGCGGCGCGGCGTTCGGGATGTTCAGTTCCGCCGCGGTGAACAGCGGGTTGGTGGACGGCGTCGGCACCGGCGCCGGCGGCTGGCCGAAATTCGGCGGCGTCGTGTCGGGCACGGTGGGCGTGCCGCCCAGGTTGACTGAGGAGCCGTCATCGTCGGCGTGCTGGCTGACCAGCGGCTTCTCCTGGTTGCCCGCGCGATCCGTTGCCAGCGCCAAGAACTCGTAGCTGTGGCCAGCCTCGCCGACGAACACCTTCGTCCCCGAAGCATCCGTCAGTTGCCGCTGCCAGACATGGAAGTCGCCGCCATCGGTGGCGACGTACAGCGTCACGTGATCAAAGCCGGAGCCCTGCACGTCGTCCTTCACCGACCAGGTGACGGTATAGTTGTCGGTCGTGCCGATCCGCGTCGCCGTCAGCTTCGTGCTCGGCGCCACGCCGTCCACCACCTGGGTGATCGTCGGCGTATCCTCGGGCGCCTGCGTGTCGAACAGCACCCGGGCCGTGGCGCTGATCGTCGTGCCGGTGACCAGGTCGTCCTTGGTGTTGACCATCCAACTGACGAAGCCGGCGCCCTTGCCCTGCGCATCGTTCGGCTTCAGCAGGCCGCGCGTCGCGTCGGTCAGCACCTGACCGGTCAGCGGGTCGATCGCCTGGATCAGCCAGGTCGCCGAGGCCGGGTTCTGGAACAGGTCGATGCCGGCGGCAACGCGCAGGATGAAGCCGCGCGTGGCGGTGAAATCGATCTCCGCGTTAAAGAAATGCTGCCCTTCCGGCACCTTGATGGTGATGTCGCCGATCTTGATGTCACCGAGGGTAAAGCTGCGCGCATCAAGGTTCGGGTCGAGCTGCGTCACCACCCGCACCTCGTTCACGTAGGTCGAGGCGGCCGGGTCGTTCTGGAAACTGACGCTGTACGGCAGTGCCTGGCCGGACGGCAGGAAGCCGCCGGTGTCATAGGTCTGCGGCCCGGTCAGCGAAGTCAGCTGTGTTCCGGCACCCGTGTCGGTGAAGTAACGGCTGAAGTCCAGCGCCTGCAGCGCGTCCGCCTCAACCGCGCCGACGCCGCTGATCTGGAAGTCGGCCGGCAGGCCGGCGCCGCGCTTCTCGAACGGAATCCACGGCACATAGATGCGGAACGTTTCGAACTGCGTCGGCGTCGACAGGCCGAGATCGTACTGCGAGCGCGTCGGCAGCGCCGGCACCGGTACCTCGCCGTCGTAGCAGTCGCTGCTGCGCTGGTCCCAGAATTCGATCTCCGCCAGGCGGTCGTCCTGGTTGCCGTACAACTGACGCAGCGTGTCGAAGAACGTCAGCAGGTCGCCGGTGCTGCGGATCGCACTGCCAGCCGGGCCGAACAGGATGCCGCTGGCCAGCACGGACATCAGGCTCTGGATATCCTGCCGGGTCTGGATGGGCGGCACCGCGCCCGCGGGCCGCAGGATGCCGGCCTGCTCCAGTGCGGCAAGTTGCAGGTCGATGAAGGTCTGCTCATCGCCGGCGATCGCCACCAACGCGCCCGGCACGCCCTGCGTGTTGAGGA
>JAFEFW010000101.1 GCA_018240405.1 Pseudomonadota bacterium | reverse complement strand
CGCCGTCTGGCAGGAAAACACCAGCAAGCTATGGTGGAAGTGGGACGGGACGACCTGGCCTGGTGCCGGCACCGCGACAAGCCCGCTGCCAGCAGCGAAGCCGGACGACACGCTGACCATAAGGGTGCAGGAAACGGCTTGGCAGGGCGATGCAAAGTTCAATGTGAAGATGGACGGCGTCCAGGTCGGCGGCACGCTGACGGCCTCGGCGCTTAAGGCGTCCAATGACTCGAATGTCTTCGTGCTGAAGGGGAACTGGGCCTCCGGCGCACATAACGTGCAGATCCAGTTCATCAACGACGCCTATGGCGGCAGCGCGACGACGGATCGCAACCTGTACGTGAATTCAATCGACTATAACGGCAAGACCTACGCCAACACCGCAGCGGCACTAATGGGCAACAGCACCAAGAGCTTTACCGTGGGCGGCAACACGACAGTAGGTGCCGCGCCATATGATACGCTGACCCTGCACCTGTCGCAGGACGCTTATAGCGGCAACGCGCAGTTCGTGCTGACCATCGACGGCAAGACCATCTCGACGCCGCAGGACGTCACTGCACTGCACAGTGCGGGGGCTTGGCAGGATGTCAGCTTCTCGGGGAACTTCGGCGCCGGCACACACACTGTTGGGGTGCAGTTTACCAACGATGCCTACGGCGGATCGGGGAATGATCGCAACCTGTACGTCAACGGCGTCGACTGCAACGGCACCCACTACGGCAGCGGCGTGACGTCGCTATACAGCAACGGTACAGCGACCTTCACCATCACCACCCAGCACTGAGCGCCCGGCATGGCGGCGGGACCAACCCGCCGCCACTTCTTCCGCTACTTGTCGAGCCAGACATCCTCCCAGCGCCAGCCGTTGTAGATACTGTTCACCATAATGGTGACGTTCTTGACATACGGGTGCCAGCACGCCGCCGCGACATCGTGGAAGATCGTCGGCCGCACCACGTCGTCCGCCAGCTTGCGTTCGATGTCCCACACCATCGCCTTGCGCTTGGCGAAATCCGTCTCCATCGACTGTTTGTCGAAATCCGCCTCCAGCGTCTTGTTGCAATACGCCGTGTAGTTGCGCAACGAACCGCAGGCGTAATTCTCGTAGAAATTCTGGTCCGGGTCGTCCAGCGCGCTGCCGGTCTGGTTCAGCCCGACGGCGTAGTCCTTCTTGAACACCCGGGCGTAGAACTGCGGCGTGTCAGCAATCTCCAGGTCGGCGTCGATGTAGATCTGCTTCAGCTGGTCATTCAGGATCAGCGCCGGGTCGCGAAAGGTCGGGATATTGCGGGTGAAGATCTTGGTCTTCATCATGTTGTCCGGGCCATAGCCAAGCTTCTTCATGATCGCCCGAGCCTCCTCGCGGTTCTTCGCCACGTCGGGCCCGTAGCCGGTCATTTTCTCCAGCTCCGCCGTTGGCATGCCCCATACGCCCTCAGGCGGCGGCAGCATGGAAGCGCCTATACGGCCCTGCCCTTCATTGATAATGTCGTTAAAAGCCTTGCGATCGAGTGCCAACGCCAGCGCCTTGCGCAAATCGGCGTTGTCAAAGGGCGGCGCATCGCGATTGATGATTAGGTTGGTGGTGACGTTGGTCCGCCGCAGTTCACAGATCGCCTGCGGATCCTGCTTCTTGATATCCGCCAGCAGCGAGACCGAGACGTCGGTCGGATACGACATATCATATTTGCCGGACACGAACCCCAGCATGCGCGTCGCCCGATTCGGCACGATCTGGTACTCGATGGCGTCCAGGTAGGGCAGGCCCGGCTTCCAGTAGTCGGGATTGCGCTCGACGCGCATCGACTCGTTCAGCCGGTATTCCACGAACTTGAACGGACCGGTGCCGATCGGTTTCGTCCGCATGGTCGCCGCCGGTACATGGCAGGGATAGACCGGCGACCAGCCGGAGGCGAGCAGCGCGATGAACGAGGGCTGCGGACGCTTGAGGTGGAACGTCACCTCATAGTCGCCTTTGGTGCTGATCGACTCCAGGTTGTTGAACCAGGCCTGGCGCGGGCTCTTGCGCATCTTTCCCGGTGTCAGGCCCGATACCATATCCCAGGTGCATTTCACGTCGGCGGCCGTGAAGGGCTTGCCGTCGTGCCATTTCACGCCCTGGTTCAGGGTAAAGGTCAGCGACTTGCCGTCCTCACCCCACTGCCAGGACTTCGCCAGCTCTGGACGGATGGTTTCAATACTGTGCCGCTTCTCGTGCTGGTCGAAGATCACCAGGTTATTGAAAACCGGCATGAACGGGATAACGACCGAGGCGGTGCCCTCCTCCTGGATTGAGGGACTCGGCGGTGTGTCGATGTGCGGCAGCGTCAGCGTGCCGCCGCGCTTTTGTGCAAGAGTCGGACCGCCCGCCCCAGCCAGCAAGCCGGCCGCGAGCAGGCACATGAGTACGCGCCGCATCGTGTATCCTCCCTGGAGCGCCGGATATTCCCGGTCTGCCGTCCAGGCTGGCAGGAAGCGGCGTGAAAAGGAAGCCTGGGGTGGAGGCAGCGTTAACCCGCTGGTCATGCTGCCGCGTTAGGATTGCTAGGCAGCAACCCCGGATCGGGATAAACCGGGCAGGATAAACGAGTAGATTTGCAAGCGAAGGCAGCGAGAGATGGCAGGCAGCGTCAACAAGGTGATCCTGATCGGCAACCTGGGCAAAGACCCCGAGGTACGCCAGACGCAGGACGGCAGCAAGATCGTGAACCTCACCCTCGCCACCAGCGAAACCTGGAACGACCGTGCCTCCGGCGAGCGCAAGGAGCGTACCGAGTGGCACCGCGTGGTGATCTTCAACGACCGCATCGGCGACGTGGCGGAGCGCTACCTGAAGAAGGGCGCCAAGATCTATGTGGAAGGCTCGCTGCAGACCCGTAAATGGACGGACCAGCAGGGGCAGGAGCGTTACACGACTGAGGTCGTGATCGGCCGCTTCAAGGGTGAGCTGACGATGCTGGATACCCGTGGCGGCGGCGGTGGCGGCATGGGCGAAGGCGGCTACGGCATGGAGCCCGGCGCATCACCGCCCGGCGGCGGCTACGCGCCGCGCGATCGCGCCCCGGCCGTCGCCGGCGGCGCCTCTCGGCCGAGCGGCGCACGCGGCGGGGGTGGCGGGCCATCCTGGGATGCGCCGCGCGGTGGTGATCTGGACGATGAGATTCCCTTCTGAGTCAGTCGGGCTTGCCATAGGCAGATGGCGTGCGGGCGACGCGGCCAGGGCCGCGTTCCGGCATAGCCCGGTGCGTTCAACGTGTGCGGGACCCGGTTGAACACCGGGTCCGACGCAACGAAGGTCAGACGTTGGCCCCTTCGATGATCTCCCCGAACCGGTCCCACGTCTTGCCGTTCCACTTTATTAACTGAAGCTGACGGATCGGCCGGTAGTTCGTATCACTTGTCGCCAGCGTGATCCCCGGCAGCAGGATCGGGTTCCGCACGTGATCCATGCTGGTCGCCTGCTTCATGATGTTCTCACGCGACAGGTCGTTGCCGCACGCCCGCAGCACATGCTCCATCGTCTTCGCCAGACCATAGCCATACACGTTGCCGACGTCGTTCAGGTCGCCCTCGGGATAGTATTTCGCCATGAATGCCCGCCACGCGACCATGTCCGGATCATTGACCCAGGCCGGATCCGTCGGATCCTTCAGGTAGGCAGAGCTGATGATGCCGACGCCGCGCTCCGGCCCGGCCGGGATCATGACACCGGCAACCGACGTGGAGACGTTGCTCTGAAGGTATAAAGGCTTCCAGTCCAGGTCGCTCACCTTGCGGATGACCAGCGCGCCGAATTTGATCGACGCTGCCGCGATCAAGGTATCGACACCCGCCGCCTTCAGGCTCACCAACTGCGAGTCGACTGTCGGATCGGTCAGTTCGTATGATACTGTCCGGACGGATTTCATCGCCTCTGGTCCGATCACGTCCTGCAGACCGGCAATGTAATCCTTACCAAAATCATCGTTCTGGTAAATGATGCCGATCTTCGCGTCCGGCTTGGTCTTTTGGATATACTTGCCATAAATCTGCGCCTCGGTTCGGTAGCTTGGCTGCCAGCCGATGGTCCATGGATGCTCCTTGTACAGCCCCCATTGGTCGGCGCCAGTGGCCAGGAACAGATGCGGCACCTTCTTCATGTTTACATACTTGACGATCGCGGTATTCGACGCGGTGCCCAGCGGATTGAACAGGAATGCGACGCCGTCCTGCTCGATCAGGCGGCGTGTCTGCTCCACCGTCTTCGGCGGGCTTGCCGCATCGTCGTAGGAAATGAAATTCAGTTTCCGGCCGTTGATGCCGCCCTGCTCGTTCAGCATACGGAAATACGCAGCCTCGGCCTTGGCGTTGGTCGCATAGCCCGAGGCCGGACCGCTATAGGGATAGGTGTTGCCGAACTTGATCTCGGTGTCGGTAATGCCGGGCGTCTGCGCGGCATGCGCGTGAAAGGCCGGCGCGGCCAGCGCCGCGGCGGCGGCGCCGAGTACGGTCCTGCGGTGCAACATTTGTCCAATTCCTCCCAAACAGGCTCGGTTCTATGACCGTGCGCGCAACGTATCCTTGATCCAGACGCCATGCCAGGGGACGGCGGAGGGAGAACCGGCACGCAAGCAGTCCGACCGATCCACCGGCAACGACGCCGGCCCACCGACCGGCACGCGGGCTGCCTGACACCTGTTCCGTGTTCGGCGACGGTAATGCTTTAGTGCTGCCGGAACCGCCGCCGGAGATCCCTGCCCCATGCGCCGCCGTAGCTTCCTGACCACCGCCGCTGCCCTGCCACTCGCCGCTCCAGCCATTGCCCAGCCGGCGAAGACACAGGCCCTGCGCTTCATTCCGCAGGCCAATCTGACCTCGTTGGACCCGATCTGGACGACGGCAACCGTCACCAACAACCATGGCTACTATGTGTATGACACGCTGTACTCCGCCGACGCGCAGATGCGGCCACAGCCGCAGATGGCGGAGGGACACACGGTGTCGGACGATGGCCGCACCTGGCGCATCCGCCTGCGGCCCGGCCTGAAGTTCCACGACGGCACGCCGGTGCGGGCAGTGGACGCCAACGCTTCCATCGCCCGCTGGTGCAAGCGCGACGCGTTCGGCCAGATCCTGGACGGCATGGTGGTCGAGTGGAACGCACCCGACGACCGCACCATGGAGCTGAAGCTGAAGCGTCCGTTCCCGCTACTACTGGACGCGCTGGCCAAGCCGGACGCCTCCGTACCGTTCATCATGCCGGAACGGCTGGCAAAGACCGATGCAAACAAGGCGATCACCGAGGTCGTCGGCTCCGGGCCGTACCGGTTCCTGCCCGACGAGTACGTCTCCGGCGCTCGCGTTGCGTATGCAAAATTCGAGGACTACGCGCCGCGGGCCGAGCAACCGGAATGGGCGACAGGGGCAAAGATCGCCTATTTTCCGCGCGTCGAGTGGAACGTCATCCCCGATCCCGGCACCGCCGCGGCGGCCATCCAACGCGGCGAGGCGGATTGGTGGGAACGGCCGTTCAACGACCTGATCCCGACCATGCTAAAGGACCCGGGAGTGACCAGCATGATCGCCGATCCGTCCGGGCGGCTGAGTGTGCTGCGGTTCAACACGCTGCACCCGCCGTTCAACGACGTGAAGATACGCCGGGCGGTGATGGCGGCGGTGAACCAGGACGACTACATGCGCGCCGCGGTCGGCGACGACCGGGAACTCTGGCGCCGCTGTGCGTCGCTGTTTCCCTGTGGCACGCCCTACGCGACCGAAACGGAGGGCGCGGCGCTGATGCCGGGCAGGCTGGATCAGGCACGCAGGATGCTGGCGGATGCCGGCTACAGCGGCCAGCGTGTCGTCATCATCAACCCCACGGACTTTCCGCTGATCGGGCCGCTCGGCCAGGTGACAGCCGACCTGCTGCAGCAGATGGGGATGAATGTCGACCTGCAGGCCTCGGATTGGGGCACGGTGGTGCAGCGCCGCACCTCACGTGAGCCCGTCGACAAGGGCGGCTGGAGCATCTTCCACACCACCGGGTCGTCCTCGGGCTGGATCAATCCGGCCGTGTCGCAGGTCGTGCGTGGCCAGGGGGGCAAGGGCTGGTTCGGCTGGTGGGCCGACCCGCAGATCGAGGCGATGACACAGCAATGGTTCGATGCGCCGGACGAGCCCACGCAGACGAAGATCGCGCGGCAGATTGGCGTCCTGGCGATGCAGCAGGCGCCGACCGTCCCGCTGGGCCAGTTCTTCATCCGCACCGTGTTCCGTAAGCGGATCACCGGAATGCTGCAGGGTCCGTGCCCATACCCCTGGAATATCCGGCCGGCCTAGGGGCAACCCAACCGGACAGCTCCGGCCTGCGGCGCGGCGCCGCGCAGGTTCAGTCGCGCGACGACATAAGGTCGTCGCGGACTGTTACGATGCGGTCATTCCGCTTAAACATGCGTTCGGTACCCGTCTCGACACCGTTTCATCCCTGAGCGCCGGAGCGAGTGAGTGAGGACAATACTCGGCCGCCTGCTGCTGATCGTCGCAGTCGCGCTGGCCCCAGGACTGCTGCTGCAGATCGCGGCTGAATACCAGGCGCGCAGAACCCGGGCGCACCTGATGGAGGACGAGGTGCTTCGTCTGGTGCGCCTCGTCAGCGCTGAGCAGCAACGCATTGTCGACGGCGCGGAGCAGATGCTGACCACGATGGGCAGCGGTGCTTTCGTTGTGGATCACCACCCTGACCTGTGCGAGCGGCTGCTCGGCAACATCATGAAGGCCTCGCCGCGGTATAATTCCGCCGGCATCCTCGCGCCTGACGGGCATGCCTTGTGTATGCCGCCAGGCTATACCATGGCCGCAGGCAAGCAGGACCGGCCGTATTTCCGGCGCGCCCTGGCGTCGGAAGCCCTTGCCGTTGGTGACTACGCGATCGGGCGCGTCACCGGCCAGCCGACACTGCACCTGGCAAAGTCGTTCCGTAACTCTGCTGGCGCGCTCGACGGCGTGGCAATGGTCGCACTCAATCTCGACTGGCTGGCACGGCAGCTTGCCGCTCTACCCCTGCCGGCGGGCGCTGCTGCCAGCGTCCGGGACGGGACCGGATTGCTGCTCGCCCAATTCCCACCGGACCCGACGCTGATCGGAAAGCCGGCCCTCGCCGATGAACCGGCCCCAGCGGGCGGCCGGGAGGTCGGCATTGCCACCATCCGATGGCCCGACGGGCGCTGGCGCCTCACCGCTTTCGCAGCCGCGGCCAAAGGGCTTCAAGTCGCCGTCGGCCTGGATGCGGAAACCAGCTTTGCCGCGGTCACCCGTGCCAACGACCGTGGGCTGATGCTGATCGGTGTCGCGGTCAGCGTGGCACTGGCGGCAACCGTGCTGCTCAGTGGACGGCTCATCCGGCGCCCGGTTCAGCAACTGCTCGCAGCGGCCGACCGTTGGCGATCGGGCGATCTGTCCGCCCGCACCGGCATCCACTCCGACAGCAACGAGTTCGACCGCCTCGCGACCGCGTTCGATGCCATGGCGGAGGCTCATCAGGCACGAGACGCGGCCTTACGGGACAGCGAGGAGGAATATCGGGCGACCTTTGAACAGGCATCGGTCGGCATGTCTCAAAATGCACTGGACGGCACGCTGCTGCGGGTAAATGACGCGTTGTGCGCGATCCACGGTTCCACGCGCGAGGAATTGCTCGGTCGCAAGTTCCAGGACCTCACCCATCCGGATGACCGGCACCAGGACGCGGTGCAGGTCGCCGCACTGCTGGCTGGCGCGGTGCCGAGCGTGACGGCTGAAAAACGTTATATCCGGCAAGACGGCCGCACCGTCTGGGTGAATCGCTGGGGGTCGCTGCTGCGCGACCGGACCGGGCGTCCAGTCCGCCTGATCACGATCATCGAGGACATCACAGAGCGCAAGGCGACGCAGCGTGCACTGCAGGAAGTCGACACCCGCCTGCGGCTGGCCCAGGAGGCAGCCGGCTTCGGCGTGTGGGAGTGGGATCTGGCATCCACGCGCGCACTGTGGTCGGACGATCAGTGGCGCATACGTGGGCTGTTACCCCGTGCCACCAACGTTGATTTTGACGAATGGACCAGCGGCATTCATCCCGATGACCGGGATTGCGTCGTCGCCGCCTTTCATGAAGCAAGGCTGGACGCGAACCGCCCGCTCGACATGACCTACCGGATCGTCCGTCCGGACAATACGATTCGCTGGCTGCTGGTGAAAAGCAGCGTGGTTTGCAACGCACAGGGTGTGCCGGAGCGGCTTGTCGGCCTGACCATGGACGTGACTGAGATGCGCGAGACCGAGGCGCAGCTCCGTCGCCTGACGACCGACCTGGAAAGCCGCGTACAGGAGGAGGTGAAGGCACGGGAAGCCGCGCAGTTGCGAGCCGCCCATGCGGAGCGGATGCAGGCGTTGGGGCAACTCGCAGGCGGCATAGCGCACGACTTCAACAACATCCTGCAGATGGTGCTCAGCGCGTCGACGCTGCTCGAAGAAGCACCAGGCGACGAAGCACTGGTCAGCAGCCTCGCGCGGCTGATTACCGAGGCCGCGGAACGTGGCGCGGCGACGACAAGCCGCCTGCTAACCGTGGGTCACCACGGCCTGCTGCGGGCCGAAACCGTTGACGTCGCCGCCCTGCTGAGCCGGCTGCGGGAGGTGTTCACGCGCACGCTGGGCAGTGCGATCACCGTCGAGCTGGAGTTAGCCGATGACCTGCCGTGCCTCGTTGCCGACAAAGCCCAACTGGAGACATCGCTGATCAACCTGGCGGCCAACGCGCGGGATGCCATGCCGAAGGGTGGGCACCTGCTGATCGCGGGCGAAGCAGAGACCATTGGTTACGGGTCTGGCGACCGACCCGCCAGCCTCGCCGCCGGGGCCTATGTCAGGCTGCGCGTGACGGATTCTGGCTCTGGCATGGACGCGGCGACCTTGGCACATGTGGGCAGGCCGTTCTTCACCACCAAGAAGGCAGGCGCCGGAACCGGCCTTGGCCTGGCGACGGTGCGCAGTTTTGTCGAGCGGTCCGGTGGCGGAATGACGATCGAGAGCACGCCGGGTACTGGCACGTCAGTGACACTATGGCTACCGGCTGCGGTGGAGAGCGAGGCCGCCGATTGGCCAGCTGACGAGCCAAACGTACTGCCGGACGCCACCGGCCCGGCGATGCTCCGGCTGCTGTTGGTGGACGATGAACCGGACGTTTTGCGTGTGCTGAGGCTGCACCTCACGCAACGCGGCTGCGACGTCGTGCTGGCGTCGGACGGCGCCCAGGCGCTCGCGATGATTGAGGCGGGACTGCGTGTGGACGGCCTGATCACCGACCTTTCGATGCCCGGGATGGACGGCATCGCCCTGATCCACGCGGTGCACCAGCGTTGGCCGGGCCTGCCCGCCGTGCTGGTGACCGGCTATGCCGAGGTCGGCGTCGGCCTCGCCATCGACGGTGCCACCAGCGGCGCCTATTCGCTGCTGCGCAAGCCGGTGACAGGGAGCCAATTGATCGACCGGATTCGGGACCTGCTGGCCGGACGCGTCCGCGCGGTACGTTAAGAATTGCGCCGCCGGCGCCAGCTTAATACTCGCTGAACTCGTTCATTGTGTCGGAGTTCAGCGCCACCCGTCGCTGGGTCAGATTGACGTTCCACGATGCAAGATCCGCCTGCGTGCGCGGAAAGCGCAGCCGGCGCAGCATCGACGGCCACGAATAGAAGTCCTTCTGCATCGCCTTGACACGGTTGATCAGGTCGTCGCCGGACATCCGCGCCGGCGTAAAGTGACAATGCACGCCGGCCCAGCGTTCCATATTCGGCTCGTCCAGGATGCGGCCTTCCTGCTTCATCCGGTCGTATAGCGGCGTGCCACGCAGCGGCACCATGACGTTGAAATAGGCCGCCGGAACCTTGTGCTTCTGCAGAAAGTCCAACGTCGCCGGAAATACCGAGTCGTCGTCGGTATCACCGCCAAGGACGAAATTGAACGAATAGCTGATGTTGCGCTCATTCAGGTTGCGAATCATCTCGTCATAGCTGCCGGATTTGTTCTGGCCCTTGCGCATCGTCGCCAGCGTGTCCTGGGCGATGCTCTCGATCCCCATGTTGACGTGCAACAGGCCCGACTTCTTGGCCAGGTCGAGGAATTTCGGGTCCAGGCCGAAGCGGGGCGAGAACAACGCTGACCAACGGATCTTCAGCGGCACCAGCGCTTCCAGCAGCGCCATGGTGCGGCCCTTGTGACCGACGAACTGTGAGGCAGCGAAGAAGATGTGCTTGCTGCCGCAGGCCTTGATCTCATCCACGATCTCCTCGACCGGGCGATCGCGGTGGCCGTAGTCGCCGGACAGGCGCCGCTCGGCACAGAAATCACAGGTGTAGGGACAGCCGCGGGAATGCTGGATGACGAAGGGCCTGTACCAGACATAGTCCTTCATGTTCAGCAGGTCCCAGCGTGGCCGCGGCATGCCGGCCAGACTGGCGACCGTGTCGCGGCGGTAGAATGGCTGCAGGCGCCCGGCGGCGGCATCCTCCAGCATGCGGGGGAAGAGTTCCTCACCCTCGCCGATACAGACGGCGTCGGCGTGCTGCGCCATTTCCTCGTGGTAGAAGGTGGCGTGCGGCCCGCCCATCAGCACGGTGATTCCCTTGGCGCGGAAACGATCGGCCACTTCGTAGGCACGCAGCGATGTCACCATGCGTACGGTGATGGCAACGACATCGACCGCGGCATTGTAGTCCGGCTCCTCGATCTCATCGTCGAGCAACTGGATGTCCCATCCGGCCGGCGTCAGTGCGGCGAGGTAGGGCAGTATGGCGCCAACCAGCTTACGCTTCTTGATGCGCAGCGGGCGCCGGTCCTCGCGGGAGCGGTAGGTGGCGGCCTGGATGATCAGCAGCTTCGGCATGACACACTGTCCTACGCGCGATTTCCAGTTGCGGAACTGAGATAAATCAATGCACGGGACACCGGCGCGGCCTTGGCGACCGGGCGAATCGGCAGCGGCATCGTCGATGGCAGATATCGTTTCTCTTGAGACTGAAGGCGAACCGAGAGCCATAGAGGACCACTGAGACCATTCTTGCGCGCCACGCGGTGTGCCCGGAGACGCGCCTGACGATACCGTTTGCCAGATAGAATCCCGCTGACCCTCAGGCGCCCTCTGAGCGGTGGCGGTGCCAACGCATTATGACCAGCGCGAGCGGCACCAATTACTCGGGTATCACCACGGCACCCGACGGCACCCCGAGTCAGGCAGGTGCAACGCTCCCCTGGAGCCGGAACATAACGGCGCGCCGGCTGCGTCTCACCCCAGTTGATCTTCGGCATGAAAATGACGCAGATTGAACACGCAACTGGTTTGCGCATCGCGCATCGCCAGCGGCATCGAATTTGCTTAGGAAGCCGTGAACGAGCGAGGAAGCCGCCGCCCGATGTCCGATGCCGTCGCCGACCCGCGTCTGATCAATGCTCGGACCGTACCCAAGAAGCGCCTGCGCTTGTCATGGTCAGACCCCCGCTTCCGCGCCATCGTCTGGCAGGTCGTCATCGTCGGCATCGTCGCGCTGATCGCCTGGTACCTGATCAGCAACACGAGCGCGAACCTCGCCGCCCGGCATATTGCTACCGGATTTGCCTTCCTCGGCCGCGTCGCCGGCATCCCAATCGGCGAGAGCCTGATCCCGTACAACCCAGCCGAGGATACCTATGGCCGGGCGCTGCTGATCGGCGTGCTGAACACGCTGAAGGTCTCGATCGTCGGAATTGTCCTGGCCACCATCCTGGGCACGGTGATCGGCATCGGCCGGCTATCCGGCAACTGGCTGCTGGCGAAGCTCACCGCGTTCTA
>JAFEFW010000100.1 GCA_018240405.1 Pseudomonadota bacterium | reverse complement strand
CCAGCGAACCGGCGGAGGCACAGATCGCGGCCAGTGCCTCTGCACCACAGAGCCTCTTGTGCCATTGGCGCCCCCCGTCCCGTGCCCGTGGCGCTGGCGTTGACTCCAAGACCGGGGCAGGGGGAGGGCCATGAGCCGAGCGCCGGGGCGAATCCCCGGCGCTGATACCACCGTGGTCATCGTGGTTGCGGTATGCGATTGGAACACAGTGAACATGGCATTCCTCAGACCTCGCCCGCGTCGCAGCGCTGCGTCACTGGCCCTGCACGTGCTCCTGGCCATACTCGTCACGCTGGCGATAAACGGCGTGATCTTTGGCCTCGGCTGGGCCGGCGCGCCGGCTGACGCCGCACGCCATAACCGACTGCTGCCGCCCGGCTGGGTGATCGGCACGGTATGGCTCGTGCTGCTCACGCTCGTCACCGTGGCCTACTGGTGGTTGGCCAGTGCCGATCAGCCGCAGGCGCGAAACCTGGCGCCGTGGCTGCTGGTGCTGATCCTCTTCTGCCTGGCCTACCCGTTCTATACGTTCGGGTTTCGCAGCCTCGCGATGGAGATCGTTGCGAATGGTCTGACCATCGCCGGCGCCGCGACCCTTGCCCTGCGCGCGTTGCGAGCCTCGCGGTGGGCCGCAACCCCGCTCGTTCTCGTTGCGATGTGGGTTTCCTACGCAACATTTGCCACGCTTGCGGGGCGCTGACACGCCGTCCGCCGCGCTTGCACCGGCATACGCCCGGCCGGCACGCGGTCATTTGTCCCGGCTGACATTGTGAAATGGCGGTGGGCGGGGTCATCCTGACCATGTCGCCGGACAGACCGCCAGGTCGCCGGCAAGCCGCGGCGCGCCCCATGACGGAGTGAAGGCCTTGAAGAAGCTCATCAACGATCCCCGCCGCGTCGTGCGGGAGATGCTGGAAGGTCTGGCCGATACCACGCCGGGGATCGCGCTGCTCGACGAAGAGAACGTCGTCATTCGCGCCAACCTGCCGGAACCCGCGGCCCGGCCGGTGGCGGTGATCTCGGGTGGCGGTGCCGGCCACGAACCGGCGCATGCCGGCTACGTCGGCGCCGGCATGCTGCACGCCGCCGTGGTCGGGGATGTCTTCACGTCGCCGTCGGTCGATGCGGTGCTGGCCGCCATTCAGGCCGTCGGCGGTCCGGCCGGTGTGGTGCTGGTCGTGAAGAACTACACCGGCGACCGGTTGAATTTCGGCCTCGCCGCCGAACTTGCGCGGGCGGCCGGCATCCCGGCGGAAATCGTGGTCGTCGCCGATGACGTCGCGCTGCGTGACACCGTCGCGCCCTCACGCCGCCGCGGCATCGCCGGCACGGTCCTGATCCACAAGATCGCCGGGGCGGTCGCCGAAGCCGGTGGCACGCTCCACGACGTTGCCGAGGCGGCCCGCCAGGCCGCGGCCGCGCTCGGCAGCATGGGCGTGGCCCTGGGCGCGTGCACCGTGCCCGCCGCCGGCACGCCGGGCTTCGCGCTCGCCGAGGACGAGATCGAGCTGGGTCTGGGCATTCATGGCGAGCCCGGCGTCCGGCGGGCCAAGATCCAGCCGGTGGACCGCCTGGTCCACGACATGCTCGACGTCATCGTCGAGGACCGGGGCATGGCCGCGGGTCATCGCGTCGCCCTGCTGGTGAACGGCCTTGGCGGCACCCCTCCCATGGAACTGGCGGTTGTGGCCCGAGCCGCGATGGCAGGGCTGCGTGCGCGGGGCATCGTCGTCGCGCGCGCCTGGACCGGTACGCTGCTGAGCGCACTGGAAATGCCGGGTGTCTCGCTGTCGCTGCTGACGGTCGACGACGCCAGGGTGGCGCATCTCGATGCCGCCACCGCGGCCCCGGCCTGGCCTGGACCCGGACTCGTCCCGGCGCAGCGTGCCACCGCACGGTCCGAGGCGCAGCGCCTGCTGGCCGGGCAGCATCACACGTCGGACGATACCCGGGGTTCGGCGGTGCTGGCAGGCGCACTGGCCTGCGCTGCGGCGCTGGAAGATCAGGAAAAGCAACTGACAGAGCTGGACGCCGCTGTCGGCGACGGCGACCTCGGCATCAGCATGACGCGCGGTGCCGCCGCGATCCGTGCGATATCTCAGCAGCCGGTCGCTGACGCAGCGTCGGCGCTGACCCTGATCGCCGACGCGCTGCGGCGTGCCATCGGTGGCAGCTCCGGACCGTTTTACGCGGTCGGCCTGTTGCGGGCGGCAGAGCACCTCGCGAGCGGCGCCGGGTCAGGCCCGGCTTTCTGGGCCGAAGCGTTTGAGCATGGTGTGGCGGCCATCGCGGAACTGGGCGGCGCGCAGCGCGGGGACTGCACGATGCTCGATGCGCTGTATCCGGCCGTCGATGCGCTGAAGGCTGGTCTGCAGCGCAACGTCCCGCTGGCCGAGGCGTGGCGGCAATGCGTGGCGGCGGCAGAGCAGGGAGCTGCTTCCACCGCTTCCATGCGACCGCGGCTGGGCAGGGCCGCCTATCTGGGGGACCGTGCCGTCGGGCAACCAGACGGTGGCGCGGTGGCGGTGAGCATCTGGCTGCGCGCGCTGACGCCCGTGATCAAATAGGTTCGGCGACTGCGCGGCCTGGTCGCAGGCTGCGTGGGCCTGCGTCGGCCGGCACGCGGCGAATAGCGTGGCATCGGAGGCGGCGCGTCGCCCATACGCGCCAACTTTGGGTTCGGCATCCGGCGAACCCGCAAGGTCAATACGCCGTCGTCATGGTTGGCCTTCCCACAGTGCGTTAGGATCGTCCTGTCGATGGCGGCCATTGCGCGCTCGTCATGGCGGGCGAAGGCCCGCCATCCACGCCTTGCGGTGGGAAAATCCAGGGCGCAGACAGTGCCTATGTGGCAAAGGCGTGGATGGCGGGCCTCCGCCCGCCATGACGACGAAGCGTCTGTGCCGGATCGTCCGGCGTCGGATGCCCCTTATCTTAACGTACGATCTTAACGCTCATGGGCCTTCGCCCGCCATGACGGGTTAGGCTGCAACTCGCTCAAAGTTATCGCGTATGGTGCGTCGTCCGCCCATAGGAGGTGCGTCCCCTGCTATGCTTAACAACTGGCGGAACTAGGAAAACTTCCTTGACACTGCTTTTCTACCTATGGTAGAGCGTCCCCACCCAACAGCATCGACCCACCGCCATGGCCGCCGCCTCCGACCAGCTCCTCGCCATCCTCGTCACCTTCCTCACCCCGCTCTTCCTCGGTGAGGCCACCGGAAACCACGACCTCGCCACCGCCCGCGCCGCCGCCACCGAGGCGGTGCAGAGTTTCCGCCCCCGCAACGCCTGGGAACTGCTCACCGCCGTCCAGGCCGTCGCCTTCGCCATGGCGGCTCTCGGCTCGATCGGCCTCTCGCTCGACGACACGCTCTCCGCCAGCGCGGTGCTGCGCTGCCGCGCCAACGCCAATGCGCTGCAGCGTGCCGCCGACCGGGCCCAGGACCGGCTGGAGAAGCGCCGGGCACAGCGGCGGGATCAGCCGGAGATCGCGCCGATGAGCCCGGACGAGGTGCAGGCCTCGCTCCGCCAGGCGGCCGCCGCGCAGCACGCCGCCGCCGCGGCACGCGCGGCGCTGGCGGGGCAGCCGCCACCGGCTTCACCGGTGCTGGACGCGCTGGCCGACGCCGCCCGTGAACCGGCTGCCGCACCGGAGCGTGCGCCGCCGCCGCCGTCGAGGCCCGTGGCACAGCCTGCCTCGGCGTCCGGCCCGGCTGCGGGCGTGGCACAGCCAACCAACGCGTCGTCGCGTCCGCCAGAGCGCCGTCTGCTGCCGGACCGGCACCAGGTTGCCTGGGCCAGCGCCATGGCCAACGTCGCACGCGAGTTGTCGCAGGACATTGCCCACCTGCCGCCCGCGGAGCAGCGCCTGCACCGCCTGCGCATCGCGGCGCTGACCGAGGCGTCGCAACAGCTCGCCAGCGGCGCACCCCCGCAACTGCCGCCGGGCTTCCCGGGGCTGCCAATGCGCGCAACGCCCCCGGTGCGCCGGATGGGGTGACACCGGCTACCGGCCCGTCCGGCTGTCAGCGAAGCGCCGCGTTCCGATGCTTCCTTGCAGAAACATTAGCGGCGTCGTGCCTCCGTCGTGCCTGTTGCCGGTAGACCCGCCTGACGGGCTCCAGCGCTACGCCGCGATCAGCCGGAACGGCGCTGCTGCCTCAAACGATCCGCGCGCAGGCATCGAGCCGTAACCGCGCGGCAGCAAGCGACACCAGGGGACTGGCGCCGTCACGGCCGGATATGCGAGAGAGCGCTCACGACAACGAGACATCCGCGGCCGGCAGCGCAACCGCAAGGCCGTCAGAGACAGGAGAGTGACTGGATGGAACGACGGAAATTCGTGAGCGCCACGGCACTGGGTGGCGCCGCGCTGGGGGCGGCCGCCGCAGCGCTGCCGAAGCCTGCGATCGCGCAGTCTATGCCGGAGGTGAAGTGGCGCATGCCGTCCAGCTTCCCCAAGAGCCTGCCGACACTCTACGGCAGCGCCGAATTGCTGGCCAACCGCGTCGCCGCCCTGACCGACGGCAAGTTCAAGATCACGCCCTTCGCCGCCGGCGAAATCGTCCCGGCCCTGCAGGTGCTGGACGCCGTGCAGAACGGCACCGTCGAGCTCGGCCAGACCGCGCCCTATTACTACGTGGGCAAGGACCCGACCTTCGCGTTCGGCTCCACCGTACCGTTCGGCTTCAACGCGCGCCAGCAGCAGGCCTGGATCCTGCAGGGCGGCGGGCTGGAGCTGATGAACGAGTTGCTGAAGGAATACAATTGCAACGGCCGTTTCGCCGGCAATACCGGCGCGCAGATGGGCGGCTGGTTCCGCAAGGAGATCAAGACGCCCGACGACATCAAGGGGCTGAAATTCCGTATTGCTGGTCTGGCTGGCCAGATTATCGCCAAGATGGGCGGCGTGCCGCAGCAGATCGGCGGCGGTGACATCTATCCGGCGCTGGAAAAGGGCACGATCGATGCCGCCGAATGGGTCGGCCCGTTCGATGATGAGCGGCTCGGCTTTAACAAGGTGGCAAAATACTATTACTACCCCGGCTGGTGGGAAGGGAACGCCCAGCTGTGGGTTATCGCCAACCTCGACAAGTACGCCGAACTGCCGGCCCAGTACAAGGCGGCTCTGGATACGGCCTGCTTTGAGGTGAACACCTGGACGCAGGCCAAATACGATGCCGAGAACCCGCCGGCGCTGCGCCGCCTGGTCGCCAACGGCACCGAGCTGCGGCCGTTCTCCCGCGAGATCATGCAGGCTGCCTACAAGGCTTCGTTCGAGGTGTATGACGAGATCGCGGCGAAAAACCCGAAGTTCAAGAAGGTCTACGAATCCTGGAAGGCGTTCCGCGAGGACCAGTTCCTGTGGTTCCGCGTGTCCGAATACACCTACGAGAACTTTGTCTATCAGCAGGCCGCGGCCGAAGCGCGGTCGAAGTAAAGCCAATGGCTCTGGCGCGGTGGCATCGGCAGGCCGCAGTCACCGCGCCGTAACATTCGCCTTCATCTGGGGGCCTTTGGGATCAAGGGCTAGCCTGGCCAATGCTTGCCGTCAGGGCTTCGAACGTGCCGCTGAAATAAAGCACGTTGTGCCATGGCCGCTTGCTGAGCACATCGGCCATCTGCCGCGCTTGCGTCCCATCCTGCCCGAACAGAATGATACGCCGATTGAAGTCATCTTCCGGCAGGGGCAGCTTTTTCAGACGTCCTGCGACCAGCTCATCCGCAGGCATGTTCTGTGCGCCCGGCACGCTACCCTTCGCAAACGCGTCGGGGGCTCGACCGTCAACAAAGATTGCAGATCGATCAACACCGAAAACCCTCTTCACGCCGGCCAGTTCAATTTCCGCGGGGCCACCGAGCGCGCGCCAGATCGGGATTCCCAGCTGGTAACGGCGCACGTTGGTAAAGCCTGCTGCCAGCAACTGCTCGGCCAGCCGGCGGCTCGCCTGGCAGTAGGGTCCGTTGCAGTACAATACGAGTGCCTTGCTCTTGTCGCCGCCGACCAGGGTCAGCGTTTCGGTAACAAGTGCTGAAGAGGGTGCATCGACGTTGCGTGCGCCTGGGATATGGCCCGCATCGAACTCAGCCCGCGTGCGCGTATCCAGAATGACGGCGCTCTTGTCGGCAAGGATGCCTCGCAGTTGTCTGGTGCTGACCTCCTGCGTCGCCTGATTTGCCTCATCGAGCGTGGAGTCGAAAACATCCGTACTTGCGAGGCCGGGACATATTCTTACGCACGAGAGGGCTACAACCATGGCGGCTGCAAGGCTGATACGGCCGATCGCCATTGAACTGCCTCCCTGGAGACATGCGCCCCGTTGTGCTTGTGGCGGCTATGCCAGCCGCCGCCGCTCCAGCGGATTTAAGACGAAGCTCTGTACGGCAGCAATCCAACAACCTGCCGCCGCCATCAAGATTGTCGGCGATACCATTCCACGCCGTTTACTCCGAGGCGCGGCACCACCCGGCTGGCATCCCGCCGGGCCGCGGGCCAGGTCGTCCAAGGCGCGCACACGCCGCTCCTGCCAACAGGAAGCCGCTATTGTCACGCCGTGTTCTCGCTGTAGCCCTTTCTCTACTTCGCCTTCCCCGGCCCAACCACAATCGGCTGGTCGTCGTCCAGATCCGGCGGCGCCTGCAGCTCGATCTTCACCTTGCTGGTATCCACGATCGACGGCGCGCCCAGCAACCCGGTGACCATCACGGGGAAGGCGATGACCAGTGCCACCATGATCAACTGCAGCACCACCCAGGGCAGGGCGCCCCAGTAGATATCGCTGCTCTTGACCTCCCGCGGCGCCACGCCGCGCAGGTAGAACAGCGCGAACCCGAAGGGCGGATGCATGAACGAGGTCTGCATGTTCACGCACAGGATCACGCCGAACCAGATCAGTGCGTAATCCGCGCCAACGATCGGTGTCAGCATCTTCTGCGCCACTGGCGCGATCATCGGCACGATGATGAAGGCGATCTCGAAGAAGTCGAGGAAGAACGCCAGAAAGAACACGAACAGGTTGATGAACAGCAGGAAGCCCCAGGGGCCACCCGGCAGGCCGGCCATCAGGTGCTCCAGCCAGCGGCTGCCATCGACGCCGAGGAACACGATCGAGAAGCAGGTGGAGCCAATCAGTATGAACACCACCATGGCGGTGATGCGCATCGTGGTCTGGTAGCCCTCCTTGATCAGATTACGCAGGTCGGGAATCCGCACCGCCTCGATGCACAGCCAGGCCACGGCCAGGTACAGGACCGCCATCGCCACCTTGAAGACAACGGAGGACAGGGCGAGCATCCCCACGACGACGGCGATCCCGGTCGCGACCAGGCCGGCCAGGAACACCTTCTTACCGGCGGCACTGAAGTCCTTGTTGTGGATCACCGCCAGGATCACCGCGCCCACGGTGCCCATCGCGCCGGCCTCGGTCGGTGTCGCCAGGCCCAGCATCATGGTGCCGAGGACGACGAAGATCAGCACGGCCGAGGGCACGATGCCCATCAGGCATTTCCGCCACAGCGCCCAACCGGTCAGCGTCCGCGCCTCGGGCGGCACCGGGGGCACCCAGTCCGGTTTGAACAGGCCGAGGACGAAGGTGTACGCCATGAACAGGGCGATCTGCACCAGCGACGGGCCCCAGGCGCCGAGGTACATGTCGCCGACCGACTTGCCCAACTGGTCGGCCAGCACGATCAGTACCAGCGACGGCGGCACCAACTGGGTGATCGTGCCGGAGGCGGCCAGCACACCGGTCGTGTAGCGGATGTTGTATTTGTAGCGCATCATGACGGGCATCGAGATCAGCGCCATGGCAATGACCTGCGCCGCCACCGTCCCGGTGATGGCACCCAGGATGAAGCCCACGATGATGACGGAGTAACCGAGCCCGCCGCGGATCGGCCCGAACAACTGGCCCATCGAGTCCAGCATGTCCTCGGCCAGGCCGCATTTCTCCAGGATCGCGCCCATGAAGGTGAAGAACGGCACCGCCAGCAGCAGGTCGTTGGCCAGCACGTTGCCGAACACGCGCGACGGGATCGCCTGCAGGTAGGACAGGGTGAAGAACCCTTGCTCGATCGACAGAAAGCCGAAGGCGATACCCAGCGCGGCGAGCGAGAAGGCGACCGGGTAACCGATCAGCATGAACAGGACCAGGCCGCCGAACATCAGCGGCGGCATCATCTCCAGGCTGATCATTGCGTCGGCCTCTCGTAATGCGCGTCGATCACCACATCGCCGTGCAAGGCGGCGATCCGTTTGATGACCTCCGACACGCCCTGCAGGGCGAGCAGGATGAAGCCGGCCGGCAGCACGAACTTGATGGGCCAGCGCAGCAGGCCGCCGGCATTGGAGGAATATTCGTTAACCGCCAGCGATTGCATGAAGAACGGCCAGGACAGGGCGGCCAGCAGCACGCAGACCGGGATCAGGAACACCAGCGCGCCGAACAGGTCGAGCCAGAGCTGCCCGCGTTCGCTGAGGTAGAGATAGAAGATTTCCACGCGCACGTGCTCGTTGCGCTTCAACGTGTAGGAGGCGCCGAACATCACGATGGCAGCGAACATGTACCATTGCACTTCGAGCCAGCCATTCGAGCTGTAGCCGAAGGCGTAGCGGATCATCGCGTTGCCGGCGCTGACCGCGCAGCAGATCAGCACCAGGTAATTGGCGAGGATGCCGAGCTTGTCGTTGATCCAGTCGATCGCGCCACTGACGCGCAACAGGGCTTGCACCTGAGCCTCCTGATTCCGAAACCGTGGAACCGAAAGACCCTGTCCCACCCAGGTTGCGTGGAAGAAACCGAGTGACACGGAATGTCAACTGATCCTGCGCAGCCGTCCGCGATGCGGCTGCGGCTGGCCAAGGCAATCCTGGCGTCGGCAACCCGGCCGGCTCGCCCCGAAACCAGATCCAACTCCGGGTCCGGCCCCCGATCCCGACCTTGGGGGCCTCTGGCATCATTCCGCCTCGCCCCCATCTTCCTCCGCAGCACAGGAGGAGAGGATGCAACCATGAAGGCAACCTTGAACGGCCAGGTGATCGCCGACAGCGGCGACATCGTCCAGAACGGCGGCTACGCCTACTTCCCTGCCTCGGCCACGCACGTGGAGTGGCTGCAGAAAGCGGAAAAGACCGACTCCGACAAAGCCTGTCCGCATGGTGTGCAGTTCTATGACCTGACGCTGGACGGTAAGCGCTACCCCCGTGTTGCCTGGGTCTATGAGGCGCCGAAGCCGGCAATGCAGGAAGTAGGCGGCCGGTTCGGCTTCTGGAAGGACGTCCAGGTCGGCTGACACTGCCGTGAGGCGCTGGCCGCGCAACCGGTGAAAACCTGTTGCGTTCCGGCGCCCGGTGTTGCGGCAGCCCGACCCTCGCCCGGCATGCCCGCTCTGACAGGAGATGACGCATGCCCGACGACACGGCCCCCGGCGTGTCAAACCGTTCCGCGCGCGGGCTCGACGCGCTGAACCTGCTGATGGCGGACGTGCGCGACGGGGTCGGGCCGTATCTCTCGGTTTACCTGAAGGGTGCGCAGCACTGGGATGCCGGCGCGATCGGCCTGGCGATGGCCGCGTCATCGATCGCCGCGGCGCTGTGTCAGGTGCCGGCGGGACTTCTGGTGGATGCCAGTCGCCACACCAGGCTGCTGATCGTCGCAGGCGGCCTTGCCGTTGGTCTGGCCTGCCTGCTGATCGTGCTGCATCCCAGCTTCGTCACTGTCATCGGCGCGCAACTGGCCCTTGGCGCGGCGGCCGCCATCATCCCGCCTGCCATCGCCATGCTGTCGCTGCGCCTGGTCGGGCGCCATCGGCTGGATGGCCGGATCAGTCGCAATGAAAGCTTCAACCATACCGGCAACCTGCTCGCCGCCCTCCTGGCCGGCGGTCTTGGCCAGACGCTTGGCTACGACTGGGTGTTCTATCTCGTCTGCGGCTTTGCCTTGGCGAGCGCCGGTGCTGTCTGCCTGATCGATCCCGGACACAGCCGGCCGAAACCCGACTCTGAACCTGTGGTTACGCCTCTGCCGTTGCGCGAGGTGCTGCAGCGCCGCGACCTGCGGATCTTCCTGACGACGGTCTTGCTGTTCCATTTCGGCAATGCGGCCATGCTGCCGATGGCCGGGCAGGTGCTGGCGCACACCCACCCGGATGCCGCGGCCCTGGCGCTGTCCGCCTGCATCGTAGCGGCGCAATGCGTCATGGTCGGCATCGCCTGGGCGGTCGGCAGAGCCAGCGAGCGCGGTATCGGGCGGCGGCCGATCTTTCTGCTGGCCCTTCTGGTCCTGCCGCTGCGCGGTATGCTGTTCGCGATGTTCTCCAATCCGTTTGCCGTGGTGGCCATCCAGCTGCTGGATGGCGTCGCCGCGGGTATTTTCGGCGTCATGGCGGTGCTGATCGCCTCCGACCTGATGCGTGGCACCGGCCGGTTCAGCCTGGCGCAGGGGCTGACGGCGCTGGCCGTCGGCATTGGCGCCGCACTCAGCAACGCCGTCGCCGGCTATGTCGTGCAGTGGTTCGGTGAGCGCACCGGGTTCCTGTTCCTCGGCGGCGTCGCCACTCTCGCGCTGCTGCATTTCGCCCTGCTGATGCCCGAAACCCGGGATGACGCGGCTCCGGGTGTTCCCGCCGTATCGCCGGTGCGCGCCTGATGCAGGCGGTCCTGACGGCGCTCGCGGCAACGCCGTGGTCCATCTGGGTCATCGCCGCCATCGCCACCGCCGGGGTGATCCTGCGTCCCTTCGCCTGGCCCGAGTTCATCTGGGCGATCGCCGGCGCGGCCATCCTGGTCGCCCTCGGCCTGCTGCCGTGGCAGGAGGCGCTGCACGGCGTCGCGCGCGGCGCCGACGTCTACCTCTTCCTCATCGGCATGATGCTGCTGGCCGAACTTGCTCGGCAGGAAGGCCTGTTCGACTGGCTCGCTGCCTGGGCTGCCCGCCTGGCAGAGGGCTCCGCCCGGCGGCTGTTCACGCTGATCTTCGCCGTTGGCACGCTGGTGACCGTGTTCCTGTCGAACGATGCCACGGCGGTGGTGCTGACCCCGGCCGTGGCGGCGGTGATGCGGGCGGTGCGGGCGCGGGACCCGCTTCCCTACCTGTTCACCTGCGCCTTCATCGCCAATGCCGCCAGCTTCGTGCTGCCGATTTCCAACCCCGCCAACCTGGTGATCTATGGGCGCGAGATGCCGCCGCTGCTGCACTGGCTGCCGCTCTATGCTTTGCCCTCGGCGATGTCGATCGGCGCGACCTACGCGGTTCTGCGCTGGACGCAACGGAAACGGCTGCGGGAGCCCGTGTCCGCGGCGGTCACGCTGCCGCCGCTGTCGGCGGGCGGCGTGCTGGCGGCGTCGGGCATCCTGCTCACTGCCATTGGCCTGCTTGCCGCTTCGGCGCTGGATTGGCCGCTGGGCACGCCGACCTTCGCTGCCGGCGTGGCGACACTGCTGCTGGTCCTGACCCGGTCGCGCTTCGGCCTGCGGCATGTGCTGCGCGACATCTCCTGGGGCGTGCTGCCGCTGGTGGCCGGACTGTTCGTGCTGGTGGAGGCGCTGGACCGCACCGGCGTCACCGGCGATCTGGCGGCGCTGGTGGCCGATCTGGTGCGTCGATCCTCGGACGGCGCGGCCTGGGCCTCGGGGCTGGCGCTGGGCTTTGGCTGCAACCTGGTGAACAACCTGCCGGCGGGCCTGCTCGCTGGCCGTGTCGTGGAACTGGCGCAAGTGCCCCCGCCGGTGCGGGCCGCCGTGCTGATCGGCGTCGATGTGGGCCCGAACCTGTCGGTCACCGGCTCACTGGCGACGATCCTGTGGCTGACGGCGCTGCGGCGCGAGGGGCTGCATGTCGGCGCCTGGCAGTTCCTCAAGCTGGGCGTGCTGGTGATGCCGCCGGCGCTAGGGCTGGCGATCGGCAGCGTGCTGCTGAT